>JAKOZI010000122.1 GCA_029780075.1 Pseudomonadota bacterium | reverse complement strand
CTCGGAAACGCAGAAATTCGGGCATGTAACCTATTTCTGGAATGGCAACCGCTCAAACAAGTTTGCCGGCGAGACCTATCAGGAAGTATTGAGCGACGTGGTACCCTTCGAGCAACGGCCGTGGATGAAGGCAGCGGAAATCGCCGATGCCATGATCGAAGCCCTGAAGAGTGGCCAGTACCGGACCTTGCGCTGCAATTTTGCCAATGGCGACATGGTCGGGCACACCGGCAGCTTCCGTGCGGCGACGATGGCTATCGAGGCGGTCGATCTGCAAATGGCACGCATCCTGTCGATGATCAACGCACTCGGCGGCGTGGCGCTGATCACTGCTGATCACGGCAATGCCGACGAGATGTACGAAATCGACAAGAAGACCAGGCAACCCGCGCAGAACCCGGATGGATCGTTCAAGGCCAAGACTTCGCATACGCTGAACCCGGTGCCTCTGATCCTCTACGACAACGTAACCGGCGGAAGACTGGCGCTCAGACAGGATCCCGGCGCCGGGCTTTCCAATATCGCGGCGACGATCGCCAATCTTCTCGGCCTGGAGAAGCACGCCAAGTGGGATGAGAGTTTGCTGCTGGTCAATTAGCACCAACCGGCCGTAGTCGGTGGGGGGCGCGACGCTAGCGAGCAGCGTTCCCCCCTGCCACCGTATGGCGCACTTTCGGCTACTTGCGGCGGCAGGGCTTTCCCTGATATGCGGTACCTTCCTTTCTGAATGACAGGGTCAGTGGACAGGGTTTGGCCGACGGCCGGCGACCCACTAAACGGGCCGCTTGCGCGTTGGCGCCGGGTCGCTCAAACCGTGCGCGGAATCTGGTCAGGATTCGGACGCCAAAGCGTCGCGAACGCTTTGGCGTTGGCCTACGCGTTCCTGGAAGGCGCGCAGCGCTGGCCACTGGCCGATGTCAATGGCGACTGCGCCGCCCCAGCGGAGGACGGTAAACAAGTAGCCATCGGCGACAGTGAACTGATCGCCCAGCAGAAAATGCTGGCCGTGCAGACGAGCGGCTACGAAGTTTAGCCGAGAGGCGAGGTTCTCTTTGACCCTCCGCTTGTACTCCTCGGGCGTATCCGGTTTTAACAGTGGGACGAAGGCCTGATGCAGTTCGGAGTTGATGAAACCGAGCCATTCCTGCAACTGGTAGCGTTCGAGCGTATAGGGTCGCGGCGCCAGGCCGCTTTCCGGCATGCGGTCGGCGATGTACTGGACGATGGCCGGGACTTCGGTGAGGCAAACGCCGTCGTCGAGTTCGAGTACCGGCACGTAGCCCTTGGGGTTGATGGCGGTAAAGTCGCTGCCGTCGGCGAGCTTGCGTTGGCGGATATCGACACGGACGAGGTCGAAATCGAGACCGGCTTCACGCAGGGCAATATGAGGCGCCAGCGAGCAGGTTCCAGGAGTGAAGTAGAGTTTGACGTCCAGGCTGCCGGGGACCAACTGCGGCAGCAGCGCCGGTTTATGGTCGTCTTCCGTCGACCAGGGGAGTCGGGTCACCTGGACGGTAAGGAAGCCGCTGTTGTTGCCGTAGGAAAAGGACGAGTCGTTGGCAAAGAAGTACAGGAAACCCGGTTCGATGATCTCGATCTCACAGCCGTTCGGAGTGGCGACCAGGCTGCTCTCGTCGTCGATGCGCGCGACCCCGTTGATGGCGCTTTCAATGAGACCGCTGAGCATGTTCTCCGAGTCTACGTTGTTCGCTTCCAGGTCGGGTCGCGGATGGATCGCCGCGATCAATGAAAACCATGGGCGTTCTTCCATGCGGCGGCTACCTTCCGCGAGTTGAAGGAACCACGCCTTCGACTCATAGCCCTCGGCGCCGGCGGGGACCTTCTTGTCGATCCATGCGCCCCTGGCCTCGATGCGGTACCTTTCGCCGACGTCCACCTCGACGCCGGAGGCATTCCACCATTTGTGGGCATACGCCGGGAAGCTCGTCGAGCCATCAACCGGCAGCTTCCGGAAGGGCAGGGGTTCCCGCTCCTGCTGCAGTTCTTCTTCGGGGTGCGGCTCATCCTTCGGGTAGAAACCGGCGCATGCCGGAAGATCTTCCAGCGCCCTGGGTCGATAATCGGCCCGCTCCTGCAAGCGTTGCAGAACACTCGGGTGGAGTTCTGCAGCTTCGGGGATCTTGCGTTCCTTGCTCGGTCGTGTTCGCCAAATCGGTCCACGGGTTTCGTCGTGTCGGTCCTGCAGGCAATCGGGGGTCAGCGTTTCGCTAAGCTGGCTGGGCAAGAGCCGCAGACCGGCATCAAGGTCGTTGACCTCGTGCATCATCCATTCGAGCGCAATGTCCGAGAGACCGTGGTTTTCGTATCCGCCCCCGACATCGGCATGCGCGCCGGGGAACCAGACCTGTTTGATCCCCTCGCGCTCGTCCCACAGCGTCGGTACAAAGTCGGCGCGCTCCTCGTCGATGGCCAGTGCCTGGCGAGCGTGCTCGACGCGCGGACTCAGTTCGCAATCACTGAATTTCAGGAAGCGGAGTTCGTCCCGGTCGACCAGGCGCAGGCCGTTGAATACCGGCACGCCCAGTTCTCCAACGGTATCCCAGACGCCGATCATGCGAATCGGGGTTTCGTCATGATGCCTCCAGAAACGCCCGCCGCGTTTCTTGCCGCGATCTTCCTTGTAGTTCAGCCAGATCCTCTCGGCCTGGTCGGCCGCACTGTCGTCGTCGGCATCTGCCGCCGGGATCAAGCCTGAGCGGGCAATGAAGGCCCCCAGACTGCGGGCAGCCCAGGCGCCGCGCGAGAAACCAAAAAGCCAGATCTTGTCGCCGCGCTGATACACCTGCGAGATCAACAGATACGCGTCAATCATGCTGTCGTGCAAACCGATTCCCTGCGTGCCGCCGAGCAACCCTTGCGACCGCCCACCGTTGCCGATGCTTTGGAGATAGAAGGCAACGAGTTCCTCGCTGCCCTTCACCAGATGCGAACGGATCGGTCCATTTTCCTCGACCTGCTGCTCCTCGCCGGCCAGCATCTGGAACAATCGGTACACATTGGTCTGCTCGATGGGGTCGTTCCAGGTGCCATCCATGCAAACAACAATCTGTCTGGTCATCGCTTCTCCTCATTGTCAGCGCGTCGTAACCCGAAACTCGCGAAAAGATCGCCTTGGGCGGGGATTGGACGTCGGGTTCACAAGCATACTCCGCTCGTCAAATGATTTGGGTCGGCGAAGGAACTCAAATCCTCCGACGAGTCATCCTGCCCGGGCGTGTGGCCAGTCGCTCCGGTTTCGCGAAACGGCTTGATCCCGCACGACCCTCGTCTGCATTCATTGAGTGGGTTTTCCATACCATGCGGCAAGCTGTCGGCAGGTTCACTCGGACGCAAAAAAACCGGCCGGCGCAGAATGCGCCGGCCGGTCTCCGAGAATCAAACGGCTACTTAGAGCGCAGCAGCGCGGCGACGGCGGCTCAGCCCCAAAGCGCCCAGGCCGCCAAGCAGCATGGCCATCGTCGCCGGTTCCGGCAGGCCAGGATCGCGCGAACCGGTGAACTCGGCATCGTCGAGCGTGAAGTTGTTGCCGCCACCGCCGGAGATCACAACCTTCGCAATCGCACCGATGGCATCGACCTGCAGAAACTCATTTGGGCTGCAACTGGAGCCGGAGCCGACATAATTCGCAGCGCACGCGCCGTTGGCAGTATCCAGAAGATTGTTGAGGCTGTCGTAGGCCTCAATCACCAGCGGCAGATTGTAGGTGAAAAAGCCGCTGAAGAAATCGACGGCCGTGGTGAAATTGAGTGTCATCGCCCCGCTCGGGTTGTAGACGACATTGATCCCGGAATGAGGCGGAAAAGCGGGATTCAGGGTGCCACCCAGGGTCAGGATGGTGGCGCCGGCGAAGGTGACGCCCGAGCCGAAGTCCTGGGTGGTGAACACGGTCAGGTCAGGAAAACCTTCGAAGGTGATGACGGATGCCGAACATGGAGCCGCCGCGCCGACGAGTGCGAGCGATACGACAAGTGCTTTCAATTTGCTGGTCATTTTGGTATCCCAAAAAATGGGGATAACAGGGAAGGTTTCAGGCTTCAAACCAAACGCTATCGGGTCAGGTTTTCAATTTATAAGCAAAGATCGCGCCAACAAAAAAACTTTATTGAATTCTTGATGTTGGTCGTCGCCCCTCGCGACGGGTGGCGCGGACTGTAAAATTCGCCGACACACATGTTGTGTTTTTGGGTGCAGGCGAGAGGCGCGTGCTTCAGACCTTGAACTGGTCAGCACTATAGAAGTTGTGCACCTCCCTCGCCAACTGCCGTGCTCGCACAGAGTCGCCCTGCTTGATTGCCTCGACATAGTCGCCCAAAACCAACTTCCAGAAGCTGTCTGCCGCCTGCTTCTGCTCGCCGAGCAGCGTCATCCTGATGGTGGGATCAAGCTTTGCCCGTTCCCAGAACAGATTGCGGTCGTCGTAGTCCTTCTTCAACGCTGACAGTTTTGCCAGCATCGGAGGAGACTCCTCTGCTTTGGCATCCAGGAGTTCGAGCACTGTCAACTCGGCTTCCAGGATATACAGCTGCGGCGGCAAAATTTCTGCCACCAGGTCTTTGCCTTGGCCCATGTCGTCCGCTGCCGTAGCAATGGAGCCGAGGGCAACCCAGACCATCACGGCAAAGGTACCCAAGAGCATGAGCATACCCGCCAGTATGCCAATCAACAGTGACCTGACGCTCAGATTCCGCAACTTCAGTCCCCCTTTGCAACAGCGGCTATTGCCTGTCTTTCAACGTTACTCCACCCCTTGCGCTGCGAGCCAGGGAAAACCATGTTCTACGAACGGGTCGAGTGACTGGGCGCCGGTGTGCGTGGTCTTGTCAGGGCCACCACTGTTGTCGATATCTGGGCCTTTGCCAATAGAACAGAAGATACCGCTGGGAAGGGGTTTGCGCCTGTCCTTCAACAGGTGCCGCAACAGGCATCCGCTGGTGCAGTGCTATCGCTTGCGGCGTACGGTCAGGCGGCGGGTTTCCTGCACGAGGGCGAGCAGCCCGGCCAAGGCTTTGTTGACCGCTTCGGAGGTCGGAAAGGCCTTGTGGATTTCGGGATCGAGGACGACCACATGGTTTTCCGGCGGACCATTGCTCCGTTGCGCCAGGGGTTTGAAGTACTTGCCGCGCACACCCACTCCGACCTGCTCGCTGGTCGATTCCGGTTTGCCCTGGTCGGGCTTTGGCGGTGGAGCTTCTTCATAGCGCGTTGCCTTGCCGGCGCTGATGATACGCAGCTTGTTGTGGCGCTCGGTATGCACCACCACCAGCAGGCGCCCTTTCCTGGAGATCCCGTAGGTCCGGCTGCGGTGTTCGGATTCGAAGGTCAGGGCCATCGGATCGGCAAAGACACTGACCGCCTCGTCGAACGACACGCCATGTTTCTGCAGGTTGCCTGCGGCCTTGTGATCATCCCACTCATAGTTGAACATGGTCGTTCCTCTGAGGTGAAACTAGCGGCGAGAGGTGGTCGCGATCGCCCTTGGCGTGCATCAACCGCGGGTTGGAGCAGAATCAGCCTTCGGCCACAGCACCATCTGCGTACACCGGAACAGGGCCAGACGGCGGCCGTCTTCACCGCTCACTTCGGCGTCCCAGACCTGCGTCGTTCGCCCGCTGTGCACTGCTGTTGCCGTGCATAGCAGGACGCCTTCGGTCAGCGTGCCGAGAAAGTTGGTCTTCAGCTCGATGGTCGTGAAACTGTCGGCGCCAACCGGCAGGTGCGCGAAGGTCGCGTAACCGGCGCTGGTATCGGCAAGGGCAATCACCGTGGCGGCGTGCAGGAAGCCGTTCGGCGCCAGCATCTCGGGCCGGATCGGTAGGCGGGCGGACAAGCGCCCGGGCTCGATGGCGGTAATCTCGATGCCGAACCAGCCGGGCAGATGGCCGGGGCCGCGCGTGTTGAGCGCAGCGACCGTGAACTCGGGGCGCAGAATGTGCCGGCGCATGCTATTCGCTTGCCACGGCGCGGCCGATCACCAGCCGCTGGATGTCGTTCGCGCCCTCGTAAATCTGGCAGACGCGCACATCCCGATAGATGCGCTCGACCGGGAAGTCGCTGACGTAGCCGTAGCCGCCGAGAATCTGGATGGCGTCGGAGCAGACCCGCTCAGCCATTTCGGAAGCGAACATCTTGGCCATCGACGCTTCCTTGAGGCAGGGCTTGCCGGCGTCCTTGAACGTGGCCGCACGCCACACCAGCAGGCGGGCGGCATCGATCTGGGTGGCCATGTCGGCGAGGCGGAAGCTGACCGCCTGATGCTCGATGATCGGTTTGCCGAAGGTTTCGCGCTCCTTGGCGTATTGCACCGCGGCTTCGAAGGCGGCACGCGCCATGCCGACCGACTGGGCGGCGATGCCGATGCGGCCGGCTTCGAGGTTTGACAGCGCGATGCGGTAACCGTCACCTTCCTTGCCGAGCAGGCACGACGCCGGCACCCGGCAGTTCTCGAAAAGGATCTGCGCGGTGTCGGAAGCGCGCTGGCCCATTTTTTCCTCGATGCGGGCGACTATGTAGCCCGGCGTCTCGGTCGGGACCAGGAAGCAGGAAATGCCCTTTTTGCCGGCAGCCTTGTCGGTGACGGCGAAGACGATCGCTACCTGGGCGTACTTGCCGGTGGTGATGAACTGCTTGACGCCGTTGAGCACGAAATGGTCGCCATCGCGGTCGGCGCGGGTGCTGATCGCCGCTGCATCGGAACCGGTATGCGGCTCGGTGAGGCAAAAACAACCGAGCATCTCGCCGCGCGCCAGTGGTTTGAGCCAGGTTTCCTTCTGTTCGTCGCTGCCATATTTCATGGTAATACCGCAGGCCAGCGAGTTCTGCACGCTGACGATGGTCGAGGTCGCCCCGTCACCGGCAGCGATTTCCTCGATGACCAGCACCAGCGACATGTAGTCCATGCCGGCACCGCCCCACTCTTCGGGTACGACCATGCCGAGTGCGCCGAGCTCGCCGAGTTCGCGCAGCGCCTCGGCGGGAAAGGTGTGCTGGCGGTCCCATTCGGCGGCAAAGGGGGCCAGGCGCTCCTGCGCGAAATCGCGCAGCGAGTCGCGGATCATTTCCTGCTCCTGTGTCAAGATCATGCCACTTTCTCCTTGCTGATGACGCCGGCCGCAAGGCGCGCGCCGGCGTGATTGGTGATGACGACGCCGGCGATGACCAGCGCCCCGCCGGACAGAACGGCGACCCCGAGACGTTCGTCGAGCAGCACCGCACCGAGGATGACGGCGCTGACCGGAACCAGGTTGATGAATGCCGCCGAACGCGTGGCGCCGATGCTCTGCACGGCCTCGGCGTACCAGGTGAAGGCCAGTGCCGTGCCGAACAGCCCGAGGAATACGATGGCGCTCCAGCCGCGCCAGGTCGTCTCCGCCAGCAGAAACAGCGAACCCTGCAGCAGCGCCGCGACGGTGAGCATGATCCAGCCGGTGAGGCTGGCGCCGAAGGTCATCGCCAGCGGCGACAGCGAGCGCGTGCCACGCCGACCGACGAAGGTATAAACCGCCCACAGCGCACTACAGCCGATGATCAACCATTCGCCGAGGCCCACCTGACCGGTGAACAGCAGTCGTGGGTCGCCATTGGTGACCACCAGAAGGCAGCCGAACATCGCCAGTACGATTCCCGCCGCCTTGGTCGGTGACATCGGCGCGCCGAACAGCAGCCAGTCACTGGCGGCGACCAGCGCCGGCGTCAGAGCGACCACCAGCGCGCCACGGCCGGCTTCGATCATCGTCATCCCGTAAAGGAAACAGAGGTTGTAGAGGAAGATGCCGCTGGCACCGAGTGCGGCGAGGGTGAACCATTCCTTGAGCGACCAGCGCGGGCGCCCCTCATGGACCACCACCAGCGTCCCCAGGACCAATGCCGCGAGCAGGAAACGCCAACTGGCGACGGCCAGCGGCGACGCCTCGCTGACCGCCACGCGGGCGGCGATCCACGTCGCCCCCCAGATCAGGGCGGTGGCGACCAGCTTCAGATAGGTCAATGGTGATGCGGGCACTCGTCGGATCCCCGGGGGCAGGGCAATGGTCGCACCACCGCGGTGGTGGATGTCCGTAGTCGTCGCGCAACGACAGCGGCGCTCAAGTCGGCAGCGCCTCTAGCGCCATGCGGTAGCCGGGCAGCAGGTCATCGCCGTGGTGTACGGTGAACCCGAGGTCGCGCATTAGCCCGTCCTTCAGTCCGTAGATCCAGCCATGCACGGTAACCGGCTGACCGCGTTGCCAGGCGTCCTGGACGACGAAGGTCTGGCACACATTGGCCACCTGTTCGAGCACGTTGAGTTCGCAGAGCCGATCATGCTGCCGCTCAGGCGGCAGGGCATCGACCAGCGCCAGATGCTTGTCGTGCACGTCGCGCACATGTCGCAGCCAGATGTCGACCAGTCCGGCGCGGTCACGATTGAGGGCGGCCCGTACACCGCCGCAACCGTAATGGCCGACGACCATGATGTGCCTGACCTTGAGCACATCGATGGCGAACTGAATCACCGACAGGCAGTTGAGGTCGGTATGCACGACGACATTGGCGACGTTGCGATGGACGAAGACCTCACCCGGCAGCAGGCCAACAATCTCGTTCGCCGGCACGCGCGAATCGGAGCAGCCGATCCACAGGTAGGCCGGCGTCTGCAGCCGCGACAGTTTGACGAAATATTCGGGATCGACCTGCTGCATGCGGCTCGACCAGGCACGGTTGAAGTCGAAGAGGTGGAACAGGTTTTCGTTGGCGACTTCTTCCTCGGACCAGTTCTCCAGATCGAGCGCCAGGAACATCGTGCCCTCGACCGGCGTCTGGTAGTACGCCGGTGTCTCCTTGAAACCCAGTTCGCGATAGAGCTTGACGGCGACGCGCATGGCCGGCAGTGTGTCGAGCAGCAGCTTGCGGTAGCCGATGGCCTTGGCCGCCTTGATCGCCGCCAGCGCCAGATCGCGGCCCACTTCGAAACCGCGCTGGCCAGGTTCCACATACAGCCGCTTCATTTCGCAGAGTCCGGCCGAAAACGGTCGAATACCGACGCAGCCTGCCGGCTGACCGTTGCGTTCGGCATAGAACAGACGGCCGGACGGCAGTGCATAGGCTCCCGGCAGCGAAGCCATCTCCTCCTCGAAGTTCTGGAACGACAGGTCGACGCCGAGCCAGGCTGCGTAATTGCGAAAGAACTGGCGAACGTGTTCGAGGGCGATCGTATCTTCGGCGGTGAGCGCGCGCAGCGTGTTGGTCATAGCCGGCTCACAGCGTCTCGGCGAAGAGTTCGCGACCAATCAGCATGCGTCGGATTTCGGAAGTGCCGGCGCCGATCTCGTAGAGCTTGGCGTCGCGCCACAGCCGCCCGGCCGGATAATCGTTGATGTAGCCGTTGCCGCCGAGCGTCTGGATCGCCTCGCCGGCCATCCAGGTCGCTTTTTCGGCGGCATAGAGGATCGCTCCGGCGGCGTCCTTGCGCGTCGTTTCACCGCGATCGCAGGCCTGGCCGACGGCATAGACGTAGGCCCGGCAGACATTGAAGGTGGTATACATGTCGGCGAGCTTGCCCTGCATCAATTGAAATTCACCGATCGACTGGCCGAACTGCTGGCGGTCATGCACGTAGGGGAGCACCAGATCCATGGCCGCCGCCATGATTCCCAGCGGGCCGCCGGCGAGCACGGCGCGCTCGTAGTCGAGACCGCTCATCAGCACCCGCACTCCGCCATCGACGTTGCCGAGCACGTTTTCCGCGGGGACCTGGCAGTCATCGAAGAACAGCGGGTAGGTGTTCGAGCCGCGCATGCCGAGCTTGTCGAGCTTGGCGCCGCAGGAGAAGCCGGGCATGCCCTTTTCGACGATGAAGGCGGTGATGCCGCGCGGCCCGGCGTCGATGTCGGTCTTGGCATAGACCACCAGGGTGTCGGCGTCACCCCCGTTGGTGATCCACATCTTGCCGCCGTTGAGAACGAAACGCTCGCCCCGGCGCTCGGCGCGCAGTTTCATGCTCACTACGTCCGAGCCGGCGTTGGCTTCCGACATTGCCAGTGCGCCGACGTGTTCGCCGGAAATCAGCTTCGGCAGGTAGCGATCCTTCTGCGCCGCCGTGCCGTTGCGACGAATCTGATTGACGCAGAGGTTGGAGTGCGCGCCGTAGGATAGTGCGACACTCGCCGAGGCACGGGAAATCTCCTCCATGGCCACGATGTGCGCGAGATAGCCCAGCCCGATGCCGCCGTACTCTTCCTCGGCGGTAAGACCGAGCAGGCCCATGCCACCCAGCTTGCGCCACAGGTCGGCGGGAAACAGGTTGTCGCGATCGATGGCTTCGGCACGCGGCGCAATTTCGTCGGCGGCAAAGGCACGCACGCTGGCGCGCAGCATGTCGATGGTTTCGCCATGGGCAAAACCGAGGCTCGGGTATTCCATGTCTCTCGCTCCTTGATCAGGTTTTGACGGCTGGTTCCTTTTTGCCGTGTATCGACATGATTGTCTGCTGCAGCAGTGCGCAAGCGGTCTTTTTGCCGTTCTTGACGGCAAACACCTCGGCGCGGGTGACGATCAGCGTGCGCCCGTAGCGAACTACCGATCCCTCGGCAATCAGCAACTGTCCGTCGGCAGGAGCCAGCAGGTTGAGCTTGTACTCGACGGTCAGCACCTCGGTTTCGGCGGTAGTCAGAGTACTCGCGGCATAGCCGGCTGCCGAATCGGCAATCATGCCGACCACACCGCCATGGACGAAGCCGTGTTGCTGCGTGATCTCGGGCTTGAACGGCAGGTGGATCTCGGTGTAGCCTGGCTCGACCACCGGCATTACCGCGCCGATCAGCGTCATCGCTTCCTGGAGCGCAAAACTGGCACGGACGCGTTCGGAAAAATGTGGGTCCTGGGCTTTGTGCATGGCCGCCGTGTGGAGTTTGAAGGGCATCTGGACGTTGCCGCCTGACCGTTCCAACGCAGGGCTGCTCGCAGCCGGATCACGTGTAGAATGGTGCGCACTCGGAGCCTCCGCAAGCAGGCCCCTGAGGCGCGCAGTTTATACCCTTCAGAGCTTTTTACAATCCGCCCCCAGATGCTGCCAGATTACCCTTTCGCCACGCCACCCGCTGCCGGGGAAACCTTTGAGGTTTCCCCGGGTATCCACTGGTTGCGGATGCCGTTGCCCTTCGCGTTGAACCACATCAATCTCTGGTTGCTCGAGGATGATGCCGGCTGGACCATCGTCGACACCGGCTTCGCCCTCGATATGGTCAAGGCGTGCTGGCAGCAAATCCTCGCCCGACTGCCTTCGACCCCGCGTGGCGGAAAGATCGCGCGCATCATCGTGACGCATTTCCACCCCGATCATCTCGGCCTTGCCGCCTGGTTGCAGGAGCAGACGGGGGCACCAGTGTGCATGACGCTGGGCGAGTATCTGACTGCGCATGCGGTCTGGCACGAAGTCGGAGGGCACGGCAATCAGCCGATGCTGCAGCAGTTCCGCATACACGGGCTCGATGCCGACCGCTGCGCCGCGCTGGAGCGGCGCAGCGGCGCCTACAACCGTGGCGTACCGAGTTTGCCGTCGCACTACCAGCGCCTGTTTGGCGGCGACCGGATAGCCATTGGCGGATATCGCTGGCAAGTCCGCATCGGCTTCGGCCACTCGCCGGAACACGCCGCGCTGTACTGCGCCGAGCTCGGCGTGCTGATTTCCGGCGACATGTTGTTGCCGAAGATCTCGACCAATGTCAGTGTCTTTGCCGTTACTCCGCTGGCCGACTCGCTCGGCGACTATCTGCAGTCGATCGACCGTTATCGCGAACTCCCCCCGGAAACCCTGGTCCTGCCCTCGCACGGCCTGCCATTTCACGGCATCGAGAACCGGGTCGATGCCCTGCATGCCCACCATCAGGAGCGCCTGCAGGTCCTCGAAGAGCACTGCAACACGCCGCGCAGCGCGGCCGAGTTGCTGATCACCCTGTTCCCCAGGGATCTCGACACGCATCAGACGATGTTCGCCATGGGCGAAGCGATTGCCCACCTGAACCGGCTTGAACACGCCGGACGACTGCTGCGCCTGCAGGACGACCAGGGGCGGGTGCGTTTTGTCAGGAAAGCGGCCGCGGCGGCGGCCACCTGACGCGGCAGCCTTCGATCGGCATGCCGGCGCCCGCAAGCGAAGGAGAGGCTGGCCCCTTGCCGGCTCCGCTGGAGTCCGCAAGGAACTATGCGACCATGGCGCAACACGCCTCGCGGCTGCTGGCCGGCTACCTGCAGCGCCTGACCCGGAATAGCCGTGTGGCCTTTTCGCCCGAGGGACTTGCGGTTGCCAGGGCCTGCATGGATCTCTCGGCACGCCTGCTGGTCAATCCCTACCGTTTGGCACAGGCGCAAATGGAAGTCGTGCACGACCATTTGCTGTTGTGGCGGCAGGCGATGCTGAAAGCCATGGGCATGCCGTCACAGACGCTCGCCGAACCCGACGGCGAAGACCCGCGCTTCAGCGACCCGGCATGGGAAGAGAACTACCTCCTGGACTTCATCAAGCAATCGTACCTGATCACGGCCCGTCACCTGCAGCAGACGATCGAACAGGTCGAGGGCCTGGATGAGGCCAGTCAACGCCAGGTGAGATTGCTCACGCAGCAATACCTTGACTCGCTGTCGCCAACCCATTTCATTCTGACCAACCCGGAAGTGCTGCACGAAACGCTGCACAGCAAGGGCCGCAACCTGGTCGATGGCTTGAAGATCCTGCTCGGAGACCTGGAAACCGGTGTCGCGTCGGGCGGTCCAGGTGCCGGGCCCGACGAGCGCCGCCTCGTTGAATGCTCCGCCAATCCCCGCGGAACAATGATCTTCCGGAACCGGCTGATGCAGTTGCTCCACTTCGAGCCGACGACCCCCCGGCATTGCAAGATACCCCTGCTGCTGGTGCCGCCAAGCAGCAACCGGTATTACCTTCTGGACCTGCGGCAGGATGACTCCTTCGCTCGATGGACGAGCGAGCAGGGCTTCGCTACCTTCATGGTCAGTTGGCTGGATCCCGACGAGTCCGTCGCACGCACGACTTTCGAAGACTTCTGTACCGAAGGCGTGATGGCCGCGATCACGGCGGTCGAACAAGCCACGGGCGCGACGCGTGTCCATCTTGCAGGCTACTCCATCGGCGGCAACCTGGTGATGAGCACGCTCGCCAGTATGGCGGCAATCGACGACCAGCGTGCCGCTTCGGGAAGTTTTCTGGGGGCGATGATCGAGTTTCCGGATTTGGGCGAGTGCCGTGGCGCGGGTGGACCGGATGTCGCTCAAGTCACGGTGCCGTGCTATTTCTTTTCGAGCATCGACGACCACGTTTCGCCATGGCAGCGCAGTTACCGTGCTGCGCGCCTGCCGAGCGGGCCGATCAGGTTCGTTCTCGGGGGTTCGGGCATGTTTGCCGGCGTCGTCCTTCCACCTTCGGCCAGGCGGTATGGCTACTGGACCAATGAAGTCCTGCCGGAGA
>JAKOZI010000111.1 GCA_029780075.1 Pseudomonadota bacterium | reverse complement strand
ACTGCCCCACCTGGACCGGATGAACCCCGTGTTCCTGGCCAATCTCATTGATCGTCTTCACCCCTCGCAAGGCCTCCAGGCCTACCTTCGCCTTGAACTCCGGGGTGTGTACCTTCCGCGTCTTCACTTCGCTCATCGCTTCTCGTTCCCTATGACAGCGCCTAGCTTAAACCACTGTCTCAAATCCTGGGACCACTATACAATCCCATGGGTAAGCTCCGGAGAAGTGAGGTTCTCACGCATTTCGACCACCAAGGAAATGATCACTCAGGATGGGCTCAACGACAGCAGCACGCAGATCAATCCTGTTGGCAGTGTTTTACTTGGCATGATTGGCGAGGGAAAGACACGTGGTCAGGTCGCAATTCTCGATGTTGAAGCAGCAAACAATCAGAACTGCGCAGCAATATGGGCCAGCGAAGCGGGGGTGCCACCCGAGTACGTCTACTTCTGGCTTTGGTCACAGTATGAGGAAACTCGGCGTGGAAGTAGCGGGAACAATCAGCCCGCATTGAACAAGTCGATCGTTGAGCGAATCTTGTTTCCATTGGCGCCCTTGGACGAAATGGAAGAAATTGTTCGCTTGGCTAATCAGATGCTCGACGCGATCTCCGAGCAAGAAATAGCCATCGAGATCTCGCGCAAACAATCCACCGCCCAACGCCAAAACATCCTCCGCGCCGCCTTCGCCGGCCAACTGGTGGCGCAAGACCCGAACGACGAACCCGCCAGCGTGTTGCTGGCGCGTATCCGCGCCGAGCGGGCGGCGCGCGATGCGGAGAAGAAACCGCGTGGCCGCCAGGCCACGGAGACCGCATGAGCCTGCCCATCGACTACGCGCAACTGCTGCTCGATGTCAAAGGCCGCATCCAGACGGCCCAACTGCGCGCCGCCTTCGCGGCCAACAGCGAGCTGATCCGCTTGTACTGGCAGGTGGGCCAACTGCTGGACCGCAGGCAGGCCGAGGAGGGCTGGGGGGCGGCGGTGATCCCCCGGCTGGCGCGTGACCTGGCCAACGAGCTGCCGGAGGTGAAGGGCTTCTCGGAGCGCAACATCCGGCTGATGCTGCAGTTCTTCCGGGCCTATCCGCAGTTGCTTGAGCCGGGTGGCGACTTTGTGCAACCGCCGGTTGCACAACTGGCCGGGACCGCCGTCGCCCTTTTGCTGCAACCGCTGGTTGCGCAATTGCCCTGGGCGCACAACATGCTGCTGCTGCAGGCGGTGAAGGATGAAGGCACGCGCGCCTGGTACGCAGGCCAGACGCTGGCCCATGGCTGGAGCCGCAATGTGCTGAAGATGCAGATCGACACCGCAGCCCACCTGCGCCAGGGTGCGGCCATCACCAATTTTGCAGAGCGCCTGCCGTCCCCGCAATCCGATCTGGCCAGCCAGGTGCTCAAGGATCCGTATGTGTTCGACTTCCTCACGCTGGAGGCGGGCTTCCACGAACGCGAACTCGAAACCGGCCTGGTGCGCCACGTGGAGCGCTTTCTGCTGGAGCTGGGCCAGGGTTTCGCCTTCGTGGGGCGGCAATACCCGCTGATGGTGGGTGACAGCGATTTCTACATCGACCTGCTGTTCTACCACCTGAAGCTGCGTGCCTTTGTCGTCATCGAGCTCAAGCGCGGCGACTTCAAGCCCGAGTACGCGGGCAAGCTCAACTTCTACTGCAACGTGGTGGACGACACGCTGCGCCACGCCAGCGATGCACCCACCATCGGGCTGATGCTGTGCCAGAACAAGGACAGCGTGCTGGCCGAGTACGCGCTGCGCGGCATCGACAAACCGATTGGCATTGCCAGCTACGAACTCACCCGCGCCCTGCCGGCCAGCCTGCAGAGTGCGCTGCCCAGCATCGAAGCCATCGAGGCAGAACTCAGCCCACCCGGTGCTGCGCCTGCCCAGGAACCGACATGAACACCTCTTCCCTCGTCCAGAAAGTCTGGAAC
Organism: Pseudomonadota bacterium; assembly: GCA_029780075.1. Lineage (GTDB taxonomy): Bacteria > Pseudomonadota > Gammaproteobacteria > Burkholderiales > Rhodocyclaceae > Accumulibacter. The sequence continues at coordinate 35,113 of JAKOZI010000111.1, read as the reverse complement.
TTCTGTCACACCCTGCGCGACGACGGCGTGGGCTACGGCGACTACCTCGAGCAGCTGACCTACCTGCTATTCCTGAAGCTGGCACACGAATACGCACAGGAACCGTACAACCGTGACACGCACATCCCCAAGGGCCATGACTGGGCCAGCCTGACCTCCAGGGTGGGCGAGCCGCTGGAGGCGCACTACCTGGCGACGCTGCACAAGCTGGGTCAGGAGCCAGGGATGCTGGGCGCCATATTCTTCAAGGCCCAGAACAAGATCCAGGACCCGGCCAAGCTCTCGCGCCTGGTGCAGCTGATTGATGCGGAGCGCTGGATCAGCCTCGATGCCGACACCAAGGGCGATCTGTACGAAGGCCTGCTGCAGAAGAACGCTGAAGACACCAAGAGCGGCGCCGGCCAGTACTTCACGCCGCGCGCGCTGATCGAGGCGATGGTGTCCTGCGTGCGGCCCGAGCCGATGAAGACGATTGCCGACCCGGCCTGCGGCACGGGCGGCTTCTTCCTCGGCGCCTACAACTGGCTGACTCGCCCCGGCGCCAGGCTGGACAAGCGCCAGAAAGAGTTCCTGCGCGACCGGACCTTCCACGGCAACGAGATCGTGCCGAACACCCGTCGCATGTGCTTGATGAACCTGTTCCTGCACAACATCGGCGAGCTGGACGGCGAGCCTTCGGTTGAGCGCTCCGATGCCTTGATCACCGAGCCCAGGCGCAAGGTGGACTACGTGCTGGCCAACCCACCCTTCGGCAAAAAGAGCAGCATGACCATCACCAACGAAGGGGGTGAGGAAGACAAGGAGGCGCTGACTTACGAGCGGCAGGACTTTTGGGAAACCACGTCGAACAAGCAGCTCAACTTTCTGCAGCACATCGTCAGCATGTTGAAGGTGGATGGCAAAGCAGCGGTGGTCTTGCCGGACAACGTGCTGTTTGAAGGGGGTGCCGGCGAGAAGATCCGTCGCAAGCTGCTGGAGAACTGCGATGTGCACACCGTGCTGCGGCTGCCGACCGGCATCTTCTATGCGCAGGGCGTGAAGGCGAACGTGGTGTTCTTCGACGCCAGGCCCAAGGACGGGCAGATCCACACCAGGGGGCTCTGGTTCTACGACCTGCGCACCAACAGGCATTTCACGCTGAAGACGCGCACGCTCAAGCTGGACGACCTGCAGGATTTCATCACCTGCTACAACCCGGACAACCGCCACGAGCGCGTCGCCAGCGAACGTTTCAGGTTCTTCAGCTACGACGACTTGATGGCCCGTGACAAGGCCAGTCTGGACATCTTCTGGCTCAAGGACGACAGCCTGGACAATCTCGACGATCTGCCGCCGCCGGAAGTCCTGCAGCAGGAGATCATTGAGCACCTGGAAGCCGCATTGGCCTCATTCCGGGACGTCGCTGCCGGATTGCGGGGTCAGTGATCCACGGTGCGACAAACCTTGACGGGTGCCGATCGACAGGGCACGCCGCAGTGATCCACGGTTCGAGCTGCAAGCCGGTGGCCTGCCGCGCACACGACGGCTAATTGTCATTCAGGCCGCAAACAAGTGCCGAACCGAACGATTTAGCCGGATGGCGTCAAGATATCCTGGTATCTTCGTATTATCCTGTGTGATCAATCTGTTGCGCAGCTAATGAGCGGCCACCGCAGCAGTGAAGCACGTGTTGAGCTGACGACACCCTGAAAATTCAATCCAATCCTATGTTACGCATTGGAATCGACCTCGGCGGCAGCAAGATCGAGCTGGTTGCTCTGGAGGCAAGCGGGCGGGTGCTGCTGCGCAGGCGTCGCCCGACGCCACAGGGGGACTACCAGGCGACGCTCCGAGCGATCGGCGAAATGGTCGCCGCCGCGGAATGTGATTTGGGGCGGAAGGCCAGCGTCGGCATCGGCATCCCCGGTGCCGAATCGCTCAGCGACGGTCGCATCAAGAATGCCAATTCGACCTGCCTGATCGGGCAAACGCTGCGGCTGGATCTCGAGGCGCTGCTGCAGCGGGAGGTCCGCCTGGCCAACGACGCCAACTGTTTTGCCCTCTCCGAGGCAGTGGATGGTGCCGGCAGGGGTGCGGAGGTCGTCTTTGGCGTCATTCTCGGGACCGGCGTTGGCGGTGGGGTGGTGGTGCATCGGCGCGTACTCGCCGGCGCCAACCGCATCGCTGGCGAGTGGGGTCACAATCCGCTGCCCCTGCCGAACGAGGAAAGTCTGCCGCCGACGCCTTGTTACTGCGGACGCAGCGGCTGTGTCGAAACCTGGCTGTCCGGGCCGGGACTCAGCAGCGACCACTGGCGTCATGGTGGGCAGTCGCTGAGCGCCGAGGAGATCGCGAACAGCGCCGAGGCAGGCGACGCGGCGTGCGCGGCGGCGCTTGGGCGTTACGAACGGCGCCTGGCCAAGGCACTGGCGCAGGTGGTGAACGTTCTCGATCCCGATGTGGTCGTGCTGGGTGGTGGGCTTTCGAACATCGCGCGGCTGTACGACACGGTGCCCCGGTTGTGGGCGGCGCATGTGTTTTCGGATACCATCCGCACCCGCCTGTTGCGCAACGTGCATGGCGATTCATCCGGCGTGCGCGGTGCGGCCTGGCTCTGGAACGAGGAGTGAAATGGCGACAGTGCAGCTGTTCAGCGGCGGACTGACGAAGATCGACGCCGAAGGTCAATGGACCGGCATCCACAAGCAGGCGATCAGCGGGCCGGTTCAGCTGACTGTCGACGGCCTGGCCGGGGACATGCAGGCCGACCGCCGCGTCCATGGCGGACCCGAAAAGGCTCTCCATTACTACGCCGCCGAGAACTATCGTCAGCTTGCCGAGCGTTTTCCGGGTGTCGCGGAGCAGTTTGTGCCGGGTAGCATCGGCGAGAATGTTTCAGCGAATGGCTTCGATGAATGGAACGTCTCGATCGGAGACATTTTCCGGATCGGCGGCAGCCTGCTCCAGGTCAGCCAGCCGCGCAGCCCGTGCTGGAAGATCGACTATCGCTACGGCAGTGACGGGGTGGCGCGAACGATTGCGGAAACCGGCCTTACCGGCTGGTACTACCGGGTACTCGAACCCGGCATGCTCAGTGCAGGCGATGAACTCGAACTCGTGGACCGTCTGCCGGGCGCGGTGTCGCTCGCCGAGTTGTGGCAGGTCTGGCGCGAACATCGCCCGCATCCCGCGCAGATCGAGGAACTGTCCGGGGCGCCGGGTTTGAACGCTGACTGGCGGCGGAAGCTGATCGAGCGTGCGCGCTGGTTGCGCCGGCACGGCGGCGAACGGGCACTGCGCTAGTCATGCTCTGGGTCAGACTTTTCCTGCCTTTCGCAGGTGCATATTTTCTCTCGTACCTCTACCGCACGGCCAACGCCGTGATCGGCCCGGTCCTGAGCAAGGACCTGGCACTTGGCGCCGGCAGTCTGGGACTGCTGACCAGCGCCTATTTTCTGGCTTTCGCTGCCGCGCAACTGCCTCTTGGCATGCTGCTCGACCGCTTCGGGGCACGCCGGGTCGAATCCGGCCTCTTGTTGATCGCTGCCGCCGGCGCGGTGATCTTTGCCCTCGGTCAGAGCGTCACGGCACTGGCGATTGGGCGCGGTCTGATTGGACTCGGCGTTTCGGCGTGCCTGATGGCCGCCTTCAAGGCCTTTTCCCTGTGGTTTCCGCTTGACCGGCAGGCGTCGCTGACCGGCTGGATCATGACCTCCGGGGGCCTTGGTGCCCTCGCCGCCAGCGCTCCTCTGGAGGCGGCGTTGCGCTTCGCCGACTGGCGGGAGATCTTCTTCGCCCTCGCCGCGCTGACGCTGACGGTGGCCGTCTGGCTGTTCCTGAGCGTTCCCGAGCGTCACGCCGACCACCCGCCTGAGCCGCTGTCCGTGCAGTGGAAAGGCGTCAAGACGGTTTTCGCGAGCGCCCACTTCTGGCGCCTTGTACCGCTCGGGCTGACGCTGACGGGCGGCTTCATGGCGGTGCAAAGCCTGTGGTCGATCTCCTGGTTGATGCAGGTGAACGCTTACGACCGTATGACAGCCGCCGACCACTTGGCCGGGATGAGCGTCGCGATGCTGATCTCCTACGTTCTGATCGGGCTGTTGGCCACCGGCCTTGCGCGTCGCGGGATCAGGCCGGTGATGCTGCTCGCCGGCGGACTCGGTCTGTCGTTGCTGACGCTCGCGCTGATCGCCACCGAAGGCACGAATCGGAGCTACCTGCTGTGGGTCGCCTATGGCAGCTTTTCGAGCTTTGGCACGCTGGCCTATTCACAGGCCGCTGCGGGCTTTCCGGTAGCGCTGTCGGGGCGCGCCAACACCGCTTTCAACCTGATGGTTTTCGTGGGCGCCTTTGGCGTGCAATGGGGACTTGGGGTGCTGATCGATGGCCTGCAGGCGCAGGGGCAGAGCCTGGCCATGGCCCACCGCAACGCTTTTCTGTCCCTGCTTGGCGCCCAGTTGGCAGCCTACGCCTGGTTTTGCATCAGCAGCCGACGCGGGCGCTGAGCAATCGAAGCGAAATCCGCCGAGACACCAGACCCTCAACGGTACAGCGGCAAGGCAGCCAGGCGGCGCTCGATTTCAGCCAGCAGTTGCCGATAGGCCGGGTTGTCGCGGCCACCATAGCGGCTCTGGAATTCGGCTTCGGAGAGGGCCTCGGGAAGCCCATCGAGAGAGGGTGCCAGATCGCTGTCGCCGAGACTGCCGCGCAGCGCGACGTCGAGGCGTGGCGACCCCTCGGCAACCAGTTCGCCGAATCGTGTCCCGGCACGGTCCGCGGCCAGATCGGCGAAAGAAAAGCCACTGCCCCCCCGGGCGTCTTCGACTTCCTTGTACAGGCCAATCGCATTCGCCGCGGGTTCACCGGCCCAGGCTGCCAGGGCCGCCGAAACGGCAAAATGTTGGGCGCTGTCGTGGCGGCCGAGCAGGATCAGCTTCAATCGCCGAGGACGCGGCCAGTGCCTCGCCTCGGGGAGCAATACCGCCAGGTTCTTTTCCGCCAGATAGCTCGCAAGAACGAGCAGCGCGGCTCGCCGCTGACGAAGCGTGGCCTCCCCGGAGGCTGCCGCTGCCAGAAGACCACTGAGGACCTGCCCGAGAGGAACGCGGGCGCGCGCGGAGTAATGGTCGAGCTGAGCGGCCAGGGCTTTCTGGGCAGCCGCCATGCCCGCGATGTCTTCGGGTGGGAAAGCCAGCGTGCGCGCGCGCACGAGTACCCCGGGCTCCCACACGTAGCTCACCTCGACGACGCCGCGTGCCGGTTCGAAGGCCAGCTTGCGGATGAGCTGCCGGGCGGCCCGCCAATCATCCGAGAAGCCGGCGAGGCCGATCGCCGAGTTGAGGCAGAACTCTGCCAAACGCGAGGGAAGCGGCAAATTGGCAAGCGAGGCGGCAACGATGCGCGGTTCGCCTTCGGCCTCCTGGAGTTGCGCGCGCAGATTCCAGTATCGGGATCCCGCCAGACCGGGAACCGGGACGCTGATCCGGATTTCCGCCGTATCCTCGGCCAGCGCGAAGGTGCCGCGCCCGTGCAGACTGCGACTGACCAGGTGATTGATGGCCTCGTCGATCAGCGGCGCGGGGATCGACGCCGTTCGCTGATCACCGCGTTGCAGGCGGCGAGGATCGTTATTGGCGAGCAAGCGCCTGGCCTCGGCAATCGACGCCGGCGAGATGCTTTCGCTACGTCTGACCAGCGGCGCCCGTTCGAGGGTGGCAAGGACGATCAGCAGCGGCAGCAGCAAGCATCCCAGCAGCCCGATCAGGAGGCGCTTCACGCCGGCGAGATGACGCTGAGGCCGCGCAACCGGACCGCTTTCCGGGCGCCCGGTGTCAACGGCCAGGCTGCAGCACGAATCCCGCCTTGCCAAGCAATCGGGCTTCGCGCTGCAGGTCGGCGCGCGTCAGGGGATGCGCCGCCAGCCATCCCGAAGGGAATTGCAGGCGCAGGCGCTGCCGCTGTACGCGCAGACTGATCTCCGGCAGGGGCTCGTTGCTCCGCCCGCGATGGAGGACCACCGCCAGTCGCAGCAGAACACACAGGCGGCGCGCCGGGCGGACCCAATCGCGGGGTAAATGCGCGAACGCATCGATGGGAAATGATCGCCGGTGGCGCCGGACCAATGCCGAGAGCAGGCGTTGATCGTCCCGCGAGTAGCCCGGCAGATCGGAATGTTCGAGCACGTACGCGCCATGTTTGTGGTACTGGTCATGGGTCAGCAGCAAGCCGATCTCGTGCAGGCGCGCGGCGCGGTCGAGAACGTGCCGCGCCTCCCGGCCGTTCAAATCCCAGGCCGAGCGTACCTGTCGCAGGAAGTCGAGGGCCGAGGCACTCACTCGGGCAGCCTGGCTCTCGTCGAGGTCAAAACGCCGGATGACGTCAGCGATGGTGCGGTCGCGTACGTCTTCATGACGGATGCGGCCCAGCAGGTCGTAGATCAGCCCCTCGCGCAGGGCACCCTCGGACACTTCCAGATGCTGGACGGCGAGCGCCTCGCAGAGTCCGTGCAGGGCCACGAAGCCGCCGACGAAGACGCGCGCACGCGCCGGCTCCAGTTGCCAGCGTTCGGCTATCCCGGCCGTGTCGCGCGCCTCCAGCAGCGCCGCCCGCAGCCGCCGCAGGCCTTCGAGGGTGATGCCTTCACGACTCCAGCCTTCGCTGATGAGCACGTCCTGGATGGCCTTGATCGACCCGGAGGCCCCGGTGACCACTTCCCAGCCACGCGCCAGATACTCCTCGCGCACTGGTGCGAGGTGCAGTTGAACCAGTAATTCGGCTTCACGCAGGCGCGCGGCGGTAACCCGACCGTCGGCAAAGCAGGCCCGGCTCAAACTGACGCAGCCCATGCGCAGGCTCGCCAAATGGCGCGGTTCGAACTTTTCCCCGATGATCAGTTCGGTGCTGCCACCGCCGATATCGATCACCAGGCGCTTGCCGGTCACGTCGCCGACGCTGTGGGCGACGCCCAGATAGATCAGCCGTGCCTCCTCCTGGCCGCTGACGATTTCGACCCGGTGCCCGAGAACCTGCTCGGCGCGGGTGATGAATTCGGCGCTGTTGCGTGCCTGCCGCAGGGTATTCGTACCGACGATGCGCAGGCGCGCCGGTGGAATATGTCGCAATCTCTGACCGAAGCCGTGCCAGGCATTCCAGTGCCCGCTGCTGCGAGTCCGCCGAGAGACGGTTGCGGCCGTCCAGGCCGGCAGCGAGCTGGACCATCTCGCGCAGGCGGTCGAGCACCTGCACGTGCCCATTCACGATGCGGGCGACGATCATGTGAAAACTGTTCGACCCGAGGTCGATTGCGGCTACGAAGTCGGAAGACAAGTCGGAACTCCTGCACAGGGTTAACCAAAGCCGCAGACCGGAACCTGCTCGACCCACCCAGCGTCGGGCTGCCCGGGCCAGGGGACCTGCTGGAGATTCATCCCCAGCCACATCGCCGAAAGACCCGCGAAATGCGTTGCGTACCCGAGCGGAGCATAGCGGAGCTGCGCTCGGCAGCGCGTGAATTTCTTCACGCTACGGGCAGGTTGCGCGGCCGCAAGGGTTTTCCTGGCCTGGTATCAGAATTCGAGGGGGTCAACTTCCAGGTGCCAGCGGAGGCGCGAGGGCGCGCGGATGGCCTCGACCTGCGTCACCCAGTCGCCCAGGAAGCGCTGCAACGCGCGCCGGGAGGACGACTCGACCAGCAACTGACCGCGTTCAAGGCTGGCCCGCCGCGAAAGGCGCATCGGCACCGGATCGTAGAAGGTCACTGAATGGCTTTCGTCGCGCAGCGAACAGGCCCGCGCGGCGGCAAGAAAGGACAGCGCATCGGCCATCCGTGGCGCCTCGGCGCGCAGCATCGCCTGGTAAGCGTAGGGCGGGAAACCGGCCTGTTGCCGCTCTCTGAGTTGCGCCGCGGCGAAGGCCGGGTAGTCGTGGCGAACAAGGGCCTGGTAGATCGGGTGGTCGGGGAACTGGGTCTGGATCAGCACCTCGCCCGGCCGTTCGGCGCGGCCGGCGCGACCGGCGACCTGCATCAACTGCGCGAACAGGCGCTCGGGCGCACGCCAGTCGGCGGCAAACAGCGCCGCGTCGGGGGCCACGGCGCCAACCAGCGTGAGCTTCGGGAAATCATGACCTTTGGCCAGCATCTGGGTGCCGACCAGAATGTCGGCCGCGCCGTTCTGAATCGTCTCCACCACCGCCTCCCACTGCTTGCGGCTGCTTGCCGAATCGCGGTCGACGCGCAGGATGCGGGCCTGCGGGAAGTGCTCGGCGAGAGCTACTTCGATCCGCTGCGTCCCGCGGCCGAAGGCGCCGAGATCCTGGTTGCCACAGGTCGGGCAGGTTTTCGGCACGCGTGTCTCGTAACCGCAGTGGTGGCAGCGCAGACGACGGTCGGCGAGATGCAGCACCAGGTGGGCTGCACAGCGCTGGCAGGATGAACTCCAGCCACACGCAGCGCAGGCCAGCACCTGTGCGTAGCCGCGCCGATTGAGAAAGACCAGACTCTGCTCGGCACGCGCCAGACGCTGTTCGATGGCCTGCAACAAGGTACTGGAGAGGCCGTCCCGGGGTTTGTCGTCGCGCGTGTCGATGCAGCGCACGAGAGGCAGACGCGCTCCGTCCACGGCCCGCCCGCGCAAGGCCAGCAGCCGGTACCGCCCGCTCGTGTCGCTGCCACTGGCGTTGGCCCAGCTCTCCAGTGATGGCGTCGCCGATCCCAGAACAATCGGAACGCCACTGTCGCGAGCGCGGAAGACGGCAAGATCGCGCGCCGAATAGCGCATCCCGTCCTGTTGCTTGAAAGAGGCGTCATGCTCCTCGTCGACCACGATCAAGCCGATCTCGGGCAGTGGGGTGAATACCGCGAGCCGCGTGCCGACGACGATCCTCGCTTCGCCGTTCAGCGCGGCCCGCCAGTTGCGGCTGCGGGCTGCCTCGCCCAGTTCACTGTGCAGACTGACCAGGCCGGCGGCGGGAAAGCGGGCGGCAAGACGCGCTTCGAGTTGTGGCGTGAGGTTGATTTCAGGCACCAGCAACAGCGACTGCCGTCCGGCGGCCAGAGCGCGCTCGATCAGTCGCAGATAGACCTCGGTCTTGCCGCTGCCAGTCACACCGTGCAGCAGATAAGCGCGGAAACCGTCGGCGCCTGCGGCAATCGCGGCCAGCGCAGCCTCCTGTTCGAGGGTCAGGACAGGGGCCTGTTGCGCGCCGGCAAGGGAATGTTCTGGCCGGCGCTGCCGGGGCCTCCGGAGCGACAGCGCGCGCAGGCCGGCCGGCAGGGTGGACAACATCACCTGGCCGAGTGGCGCGTGGTAGTAGCTCGCGCAAAACCCGGTCAGACGGAACCAGTCGGGAGGGAGGGTCGGCACATCGCGCAGGATGCCATCGATCGCTTTGAGCTGGGCGATCGGAATATCGGTCGCCATCGGCAACGCGACGAGGATTCCGATCTTGTGTTGCTGACCAAACGGCACCCGTACGCGATAGCCGATGTCCGCCATCGACAGATTCTCGCCATCGGCGACGCGATAGTCAAAAAAGCGGCGCAGCGGCACGTCGAGTGCGACGCGGGCAATTTGCGGCACGGTCATGAGGTCGGCAATGGGGTTTTGCGAGGCGGGAATTCGCTGTCGACTTAGCGCGGGAAGCTCGCGCCAGTTCTCTCAAATGCGGGTAAGGTGTTCAGTTTTAGACGCTTTCCGTCCGATACACAGATGCTGTGGATAACTCTGTGGAGCAAACCCTTTGCATAGGCCGCAAAGGCCCTCCCTGCAAGGGTTTCAGAGTCATTGCCGGAAAATTAGGCAATTTAAACCTCCTTACAAATCAGCCAGTTGCCAATCTACCCGGGATTTGCAGAAGACCCGCTCGGCGGACCGGAAGTCACCATGGTTTCTGTGAATAAGTCAAGCGCCTGGGGGGATTTCTGGTCGGTACCGCTCCGCAGCAGGCGGCTACGGCTGTGCACCGCATCGACCAGCGCCGTCACGTTTTCTGGTGGCGTAAACTGGGAGATGCCATGACCCAGGTTGAAGACATGGCCGCTGCCGTCCGCACCATAGCTGGCCAGCACTTTTCCGGCCTCCGCAGCGATCGTCTCCGGCGTGGCAAACAGCACGCCCGGATCAAGATTCCCCTGCAGTGCCACCTTGTGGCCGACACGCCGACGTGCTTCGCCGATGTCGATCGTCCAGTCGACACCGATGGCGTCGCAGCCGATATCGGCTATCGATTCCAGCCAGAGTCCGCCGCCCTTGGTAAACACGATCGATGGCACACGTTCGCCGTTCCGCTGGCGAATGAGGGTGGCGATGATGCGCCGCAGGTAGGGCAGCGAGAACTCCTGGTACGCCGCCGCCGAAAGCGACCCTCCCCAGGAATCGAAGATCATGACCGCCTGCGCTCCCGACTCGATCTGGGCATTGAGGTAGGCGCTCACGGCGTCGGCGGTCACCGACAGAATTCGATGCAGCAGGTCGGGGCGGTTGTAGAGCATGCTCTTGATACACCGGTAGTCGGTACTCGAAGCGCCTTCGACCATGTAGCAGGCCAGGGTGTAAGGACTGCCGGAAAAACCGATCAAGGGCACCGAGTTGTTGAGTGCGCGCCTGATTTCGCTCACTGCGTCCATCACGTAACGCAGGTGGTCCCACGGGTCCGGCGCGCTGAGGTCGCGGATTGCCCACTCCTCGCGTAACGGGCGCTCGAAGCGGGGTCCTTCGCCGTCACTGAAGTACAGCCCGAGCCCCATGGCATCGGGCACGGTCAGGATATCGGAGAAGAGGATCGCCGCGTCCAGATCATAGCGCGCGAGGGGCTGCAGCGTCACCTCGCAAGCCATCGCCGGGTTTTTGCACAACTGCAGGAAACTGCCGGCACGCCTGCGCGTTTCACAATACTCGGGCAAATAGCGACCCGCCTGGCGCATCAGCCAGACCGGCGTATATTCGGTGGGTTCCCTGAGCAGGGCGCGCAGAAAGCTGTCATTGCAGGGTCGGGTCACGAGAGGCTCCACCGGCGAGGGGAATGGGCAGCGTCGATTATCGCCTTTCCCCGCTACTTGCGCCAGAAAGCCGGCGTCAAGACCACCAGCAGGGTAAAGATCTCCAGACGACCCAGCAGCATGGCGAAGGTACACACCCAGGTCTGGAAATCGCTCAGGCTCCCGAAATTGGTCGCCGGCCCGACCTGCCCGAGGCCTGGTCCGGTGTTGTTGATACTGGCGACCACCGCCGTAAAGGCGGTGACGATTTCCAGGCCGGAAAACGACAGCGCCAGGGTCATCGACACGATGCACACCATGTACATGAAACCGAAAGCCAGCACGGCGAAGAGAATATTCGACGAAAGAAGTTCGCTCCCGATCTTTACCGGATGGACCGCGTTCGGGTGCATCGCGCGCGTCAACTCCCGGTACACCTGCTTGTAGAGCACGATCGCGCGGATCATCTTGATGCCACCTCCGGTCGACCCGGCGCTGGTCGCGAAACTGGACAGGAACAGCATCCAAAGCGGGGCAAACATCGGCCACAAGGCATAGTCGGTATTGGCATAACCGGTGGTTGTGGCAATCGACACCACGTTGAAAGCGGAAAAACGCAAGGCCTCCGAGAAGGTCGGGTAAACCCCATGGACATCAAGGAAAATGGCAATCGCGATGACACTGCCGACGCTCACCAGCAGAAAAGCACCGGCCTCCGGATCAGTACGGTAAGGACGGAAGGAGCGCCGCGATAGAACGACGTAGTGTGTCGCAAAATTGCAGCCGGCGATCAACATGAAGGCGATGCTCACGGCTTCGATCGCCGGCGAATCGAAGAAGCCAAAGCTCGCATCGTGGCTGGAGAAGCCGCCAAGCCCCATGGTACTGAACATGTGCATGATGGCGTCGAACCAGGTCATGCCGGCCCAGCGGTAACCGAGCACGCAGGCAATCGAGATCAGTGTATAGACCACCCACAGGCCCTTGGCGGTTTCGGCCATGCGCGGCGTCATTTTCGAGTCCTTCATCGGCCCTGGCGTTTCGGCCTTGAACATCTGACGGCCGCCAATGCCGAGCAAGGGCAGGATGGCCACCGCCAGAACGATCAGGCCCATGCCGCCGAGCCAGACGAGCTGGCAACGCCAGAAGTTGATCGACACCGGCAGGGCGTCCAGGCCCTCGAATACGGTCGCGCCGGTGGTCGTCAACCCGGACACGGCTTCGAAATAGGCATCGGTAAAACTCGCGTGCAGATGGATGATCAACGGCAGCCCGGCGTAGACCGGCAGCACGGTCCACACCAGTGCGACCATCAGGAAACCATCGCGAATCGTCAGGTCGCGCTTTTCCTTGCGGGTCGCGTACCACAACCCCAGGCCGGTACCGACGGTCAACAGAACGGCCTCGTCGAAGGCGCTCTCGGCGCCATCGTGCAGCGCCCAGGACAGACCCCAGGGAACCAGCATCGTCAGACCGAACATCAGGATCACCAGCGAGAGGACCCGCACTACCGGGTAGTAGCGTTGCATGGCGCAGCCCTCTCAGAAGAAATGGAAGCCGACAGCGAACAGCTTTTCGACCTGCTTGACGACCTTCTTGTCGAGACAGAAGACGATCAGGTGGTCGCCGGACTCGATCAGCACGCCCTTGTGAGCGATCAACACGCGACCCACCTGCTTTTTCTTGGCCAGGCCGAGAAAGCCCAGATCCTGGCTCTTGTCGAGATCGCGGACAATCGCCGCGATGAACGCCCCGGCAATCGGCGGGATGTCGCCGACACGCCGACCAACCACCTTGGAGGTCTTCTGATCGCCATGGGCGACGATCTCGAGCGCCTCGGCAGCACCCCGGCGCAGGCTGTGAACCTGCGCGACGTCACCGCGCCGAACGTAGGTCAGCAGCGTACCGATCGATACCTGAGCCGGTGACAGCGCGATATCGATCGGGCCGCCCTGAACCAGCTCGGCATAGGCACGGCGGTTGATCAACGCCACCACCCGCTTGCAACCCATCCGCTTGGCCAGCGACGCGGCCATGATGTTGTCTTCGTCGTCGTTGGTCAGCGCCAGGAAGAGGTCCATCTCGTCGATGGCCTCCTGCTGCAATAACTCCTCGTCGGTGGCATCGCCGCAGAGTACCAGTACCGACTTCAGGGTAGTGGCCACGAATTCGGCACGCCGCCGGTCGACCTCGATGGTCTTGACCTCGCACCTGCTCTCCAGAGCCTGCGCCACGCGCAGGCCGATATTGCCACCACCGGCGATCATCACCCGCCGTACCGGCTCGACCGAGCGGCGCAACTCGCGCATCACGGTGCGGATATGCTCCTCGGCCGCGAGCAGGAAGACCTCGTCACCGTCTTCGATCACCGTCTCGCCACTGGGCATGATCGCCCCGTCGCGGCGATAGATCGCGGCAATCCGGCCGTCGACCTCGGGTGGCAAGTGCGTGCGCATTTGCTTGATTTCGTTGCCGACCAGCAACCCGCCTTCGTAGGCGCGAACGGCGACCAGCGCCAGACGTCCGCCGCCAAAGCTCAGCACCTGCAGGGCTTCCGGGAAATCGACCAGGCGCGCGATGTACTCGGTGATGACCTGTTCCGGGCACAAGGCGTAATCCACCGCGAAATTCGCTGTCGACAGCAGTTTTTCACTGTCCAGGAAATCGCGCGCGCGCAAGCGCGCGATGCGTGCGGGCACATTGAAAACGCTGTGGGCGACCTTGCAGGCGACGAGATTGGTTTGATCGCTCTGGGTCACGGCAATCAGCAAGTCGGCGTCGTCCAGGCCGGCGCTGGCCAGAACCGAAGGATAGGCGGCATTGCCGACCACCGTCTGCAGATCGAGGCGATCCTGCAGATGCGCCAGGCGCTCATGGTCGTTGTCGCCCACCGTGATGACGGTGTTGTCCGAGGCGAGGCTCTCCGCGACGCTGGCCCCGACCTGACCAGCGCCCAGAATGACGATACGCATTTTTCTTGATCTCCCTGAAAGCCTGGTGGCCGGACCTTAGTCACGTTCGTCGCCGCGCCGACCGATGTTCAGGCCGAGCTGCTTCAACTTGCGGTAAAGGTGGGTCCGCTCCAGCCCCGTCCTCTCCGCCAAGCGCGTCATACTACCGCGTTCGCCGGTCAGATGGTATTCGAAATACATCCGCTCGAACGCTTCTCGGGCCTCTCGCAGGGGCTGGTCGAAGAACATCGCCGGCAATGGCAAAGGCATCCCGATCTGCGTGACCTCGGTCTGCAGGATGCGCGCCACATCCTCGGCGCTGATCTCTTCCTCGAGCGCCGAAAGCGCGAGGTTTTTCACCGTGGTCAGCAACTCCGCCCATTCACCCTGCCAGCGGTGGAGACGCAGCGAGTTCTGTGCGCCGCTGGAAAAATGCCGGAGCGGCACCTCGCCGCGCTCGGCGAGATGGGCCAGCAACATCGAGGCGATTTCCGGAACGTCGTCGGAGTGTCCGGAAATCTGCGGAAGTGCCACCCACACTTCGCCAAGGCGGCTGACCAGCAGCGCATCCCAACCCGCCTCGACGAGACCCGCCAATGGGCGCGTCGAGGCGGCGACGAGCTGCAGATTGTGTCTCTCCAGTCGTTCGAGCGCAAAGACGAGATTCATCTGTTGCAGTTTTCCGAGCTGCGCCAGGTCGGAGATGAAGACGATGCCGCCGCTGGCGTTCTGCAGCATTTCCTGGGTCAACGGCGCACTCGAAGCGGACAGATCCAGCCAGGGCGTCCGATGCGTCTGCAGCGTACGCGCGCAGATCTCGGCAATGCTGCCCGAAGCACTCTTGAGGAGCAGCACCGATGTCTTTGCCGCGGCCTGCTCAAGGCGCCGCTTGAGGTCCTTGAGCAGGGGCGAGCGGGCGAAGGCGTCGAGCGTCAGTGGCTTCTTCTGCAGCACGGTTTCGTGCTTGAGCGCTTTCTTGACCGTGAGCAACAGCTTTTGCAGGGCAATCGGCTTTTCGAGAAAATCGGTGGCACCGATGCGGGTCGCTTCCACCGCCGAATCGATCGTTCCGTGTCCGGACATCATCACCACCGGCATGGTCAAAAGGCCGCTCGCGGACCACTCCTTGAGCAACGAAATACCGTCGGTATCCGGCATCCAGATGTCCAGCAAAACCAGATCGGGCCGCTTTTCGGCGCGCAGCTTGCGGGCCGCCGCAGCGTTTTCGGCCAGCCACACCGAGTGACCCTCGTCGGCCAGAATCTCGGAGAGGAGTTCGCGGATTCCCATTTCGTCATCGACGATCAGTACTTGCGCCATGGTCAGGTCTCGGAAGGTAGTGTGCTTGAGCGCCGCTTGCGGGTGGGCAGGGAGGCCAGCGGCAACAGGATGCTGACTTCGGCGCCGGCCGGCTGACGGTTGTTGATCCTGACGCGGCCATGATGTTCGTCGACGATCTTCTTGACGATCGCCAGGCCCAGACCGGTGCCGCGCGCCTTGGTGGTGACGTAGGGCTCGAAAACCCGGGCAATGATTTCGGGCGGAAATCCAGGCCCCTGATCGCGGACAACCATCTCGGCCATGCCTTCTGCGCGTCGCGTGCTGATCGCAATGAACGGTGCATCCAGAGCTTCCTGAGCGTCTTCGGCGTTGCGCAGCAGATTGTGGATGATTTGCCGCAACTGCGTGGTATCTCCCCAGACCGGCGGTAGCCGCGGCGCGAGTTTGGTCTCGATCGTCGCCCGCGAGGTCTCATAGAGGCCGAGCACTTCGAGCACCAGTGCGTTGAGGTCAACGGCTGCCAGTTCGGGAGCAGGCAGGCGCGCGTAGTCACTGAAATCATTGACCATGCGCTTCATCGCCTGCACCTGAGTAATGATCGTCTGCGTGGAGCGCGCGAGCACCTCCGCGTCGACGCCGCTCAGGTGGTCGGCGAGTTTCATCTGCAGGCGCTCGGCAGACAACTGGATGGGCGTCAGCGGATTCTTGATCTCGTGTGCGAGCCGCCGCGCCACTTCTCCCCAGGCGGCACTGCGCTGGGCGGCAATGAGCCGGGTCACGTCGTCAAACACGACCACATACCCGCCATGCGAGCCAGCCGGCAACTGTGTGCCGCGCAGCAGCAGAATTTGCGGCAGTCCGCCGGGATGTTCAAGCTCGATCTGTTCCTGCCATTCGGTGCGTTCCTCCTCGGCAAAGGCATCAAGGATGGCCTGGCCAATCACTTGCTGCCGCGGCCAGGCTTCAGCCGCTTCGCCAAGCAGAGCAGCAAAATCGTCCGACAGGATAGTCAGCGCACCTTCGTTGACCGTACGCAGGACGAAGCGATGGTCGAAAACCAGTACCCCTGCAGAAAGGTTGGCCAGGATCGATTCGAGGTAGGCGCGCGCGGCTTCGAGCTCGGCACGATGGCGCTCGTTGTCCCGTCGCGCCTCGTCGAGCTGGCTGGTCATCTGCTTGAACGATCGGGTCAGGACGCCCAACTCATCGCGGCTATAGACGGCCTGCCGGGGCGTGTAATCGCCGGCGGCCACCGCCTGGGTCCCCTCGGCGAGGATCGACAGCGGTGCCGACAGGCGACGTGCCAGTACGAAAGCCAGCGCGATGGCCGTGAACAGGGCCAGCAGTACAGTCAGGGTCAGCGTCATCGCGTAGATGCGGGTGAGGCCCTCGCGGCCCAGCGAGAGTTCCTGATAATCGGCGTATACCGTCTGTACGCTGTCCGCGTTGAGTGCCAGGCTGGTCGGCACCGGCTCGGTGAGTTGCAGGATGCGGGTTTCGACGCCAAGGCCGGGCGGCGAGACCGCCACCAGCACACGCAAGGTGAGATCCTTCTCGCCATTGCTTTCGATGACTGCGTAGCGGCGCTCGGTGCGCGCCCGGCGCAACTGGTCGGCGGCCGGCTGCAGCGGCAACAAGGTATGCAGTTCGCCGGTCGCCGTGGCCAACAGCTCGCCAGCGGTAGAGAACAAGGCGACCGATTGCACGCCATTCTGCTCGCGGAGGCGACCAAGTTCGAGGCGCCGCTGCGCTTCAGAACGTTCTCCAAGCTCAAGGGCCATGGCCTGCCCTTTGACCGCCAGGTCTTCAAGCAATGAATCGAGAGCGCTGCGACCGAGATTCAGGCCCGCTTCGAGGGCCTTCTCGACGCGCACGTCGAACCAGGTTTCAATGCTCTTGGTCACGAACTGTACCGACACGGCGTAGATCAGCACGCCGGGCAGCACCGCCATCAGGCCGAACATCAACATCAGGCGCAGCTTGAGGCGTGAGCCGAAGACCTGAGCCCGGTGTTCTCGCCAGAGGGCCAGCAGTTGCCAGGCGATCAGTGCCAGCAGCGACAACGCCACAATCGCGTTCAGCGCCAGCAGCCACGGATAGTGGCGGGCAAATAGCGCGGTGTTGGCGCTGGCCGAAGCCAGCAGGAATAGCAGGATGCCGCCCAACGAGGCGGCGGCGACGATCAGACTCTTCATCTGGCGTCGACGGCGCCCGACGACAGCGGCCCCCCAGCAGGCGCGGAGGTCTCGGTGGGCGTGAAGTTCCAGCGCGCCCACTCCGAGGAGAGGTTCCAGTCCCGGTTGGCCAGTGCGTTTACCTGGAAGGTTTTGGGCATCTGGCTCAGGTCGAGGCGCATGCGCACGGCAGCAAAGTACGGTTGATCGGCTCGGACGGTTCCCTTGTCGAGCACCAGCCAGTTGCGCAGCCGCGACAGGATGCGCTGGGCATCGTCGAGCGAGGGAAAGCTCTGGTGCAGGGCACCGCTGGACAGGCGGTACTGCCGGGTGAGGGCGTGGTATGAAAGCTGGAATGTCTGGCTGCGACTGACCACCTGCTCGTCGAGCCAGTACCAGCGGGAGCGCGTCAGCTCGAAATCGACGACGAAATACAGGGTTATCCCCTTGGCGATGGCCTCGTCGAGACGGGAGTTGAGATTGATGTTGAAGTCGGCTGCCAGCGTGTAGCCATCTTCGGCGACCGACAGATTCGGGTTGCGGACACTGATGTCGGCCGCTTGCCCCGCAAACGAGGCGAGCAGCATCAGGCCGGACAACAGCGTGCTAAAGAGCTTTCCGTAACAACGCATAAAAGAATCCGTCATGTTCTTCCCGAGGCAGAAGTCTTTCTTCGGCGAGCCGCAGGGCTCCCGGTTGGCGAACGAGAAAGGCGTCGATCTGCGCGCCGTTTTCTTCCGGGAACACCGAACAGGTCGCATACAGTAGCCGGCCACCCGGCCTCAACAACGGCCAGAGTTTGTCGAGCAACGCGCTCTGCAGTCGAGCGAAGCTTCTGACATCGCTTTCCCGTCGCAAATACTTGATATCCGGATGGCGGCGGACCACACCGGAAGCGGTACAGGGTACGTCAGCGAGAATCGCGTCGAAAGGCTGCCCATCCCACCACTGTTCCGGAGCCGTGCAATCGGCCACCCGCACGCTGGCGACCAGACCGAGCCGCCGCAGGTTGTCCTGCACGCGTCGGGTGCGGTCGCCGTCGATGTCGAGAGCCAGCAGTTCAATGTCTGCCAACTCCAGCAGATGACCGGTCTTTCCCCCCGGCGCGCAGCAGGCGTCGAGGACACGCTCACCAGCCATCGGCTGGAGGAGTTCCGCGGCACGTTGGGCACCGTCATCCTGGATCGAGATCAGTCCATCAACAAAACCTGGCAAGGCGTCAACCGCAACCGGCCTGTCAAGCATCAGCGCGGTGCCGCCCAACTCACGGCAAGGCAAGCCGGCACGTCGCAGGGTTTCAACGTAATCGTTCAGGGTGACGCGACGCCGATTAACGCGCAGGGTCATTGGGGGCAGGCTATTGCCAATGTCGACCAGTTCTGGCCAACAATCGGGATAGGTCCGCCGCAAACGCGCAAGCCACCAGGCGGGGTGCTGGAACGTCGCCTCCTGGTCGTCGGCCATGGCGGTTAGCAAGGCCTCGCGCTGGCGCAGGTAGTTACGCAGTACAGCGTTGACCAACCCGCGAAAAGCACCTCCCACCAGTTCTCCGGCCGCCGATACTGCCTGATCGACCACCATGTAGGCGGCGTCGGGCCGCGTATACAGACGGTAGAGCGTCGCCAGCAACAGGGCCTCCGTCTCGGCATGCGGCAAGGTCCGCTCGAGTAGGCGCCGGAGAATGAACTCGCCACAGCCGTAGCGGCGCAGGCTGCCGTAGGCTATCTCCTGTGCCGCTGCGCGGGTGGCGGGCTCGGCCGGGTCGAGAGCACGCAGAGCAACCGTCAGACTGCGTCCAGAACGTACCGCGGCGATCACGTGCGCGGCCCGCAACAGGCTTTCGGCGAGTGAATCCGGCGCCAGCGTCGAACGTGTGCCAGCAGCGACAAGCGGCGTCGCGCCGTTGCCGGCCAGGATGGGTTTGCGCACGCGCCGGGCACGCGGCGATGGCGACGAGGAGGGTGGAAGAGAAGGCACGGCCTGGATTCGCTGCTGTCGATGGTGGAATGAGTTTAGCACGATGCCTGCAGGTGGCGAGATCGCCAAGGGAGGACGATAATGTGCGCATGCCTTCGGCCACTTCTCGACTTCGCTCCTGGGCAAGTGCAGTTGGTGGATACATTTCGCCAACCCTGACGCTCCGATTACGATCGCCGTTCCGGCGGTGGCGTGCCTGGCTTTGGTACTTCAAGGCGGTGGCTGCACAGACGCCAGGTCAAGGCAGTTTGGCTCGGTTGCCGACATTCCCTCGCTGGCGACTGCTGTTCCTGTTGATGCTTTCATCTCCGGCTTTGGCGTGGAATGCAACCGGACACCGGATCACCGCGATGATTGCCTGGGAGCAACTCGACGACGGCACGCGAGCAAAGGTCGCAGCGATTCTTCGGCAGCACCCGGATTTCGCGCGCTGGCAGGCGCGGGCCAGGATGGCAGATCAAGGTCTGGCGGCTTTTCTCGAGTCTTCGACCTGGCCCGACGACATTCGCCACGACGCTCGTTTCTATACCAGAGGAGTCGATCCGCCAACGCCGACTCTGGCGGGCTTCCCCGACATGGAGCGTCGGCTGGCCTGGCACTACCTCGATCATGATGATCCCAATTCAGCGACGGGTAAATCCAGGTCCTCCGGAAGTCTTGATCGTCAACTGGCGGCGTTGGTGTCGATCGCCGGCGATGCGAAAGCGGCGGTCGAACTACGCGCCTACGCAATTCCTTGGCTGATTCACCTGGTCGGGGATGCGCATCAGCCGCTCCACACGGTCAGCCGCTACGGGCCGGATGGGGAGAGTGACCGAGGCGGCAACAACCTGGTGGTCGCCAACACATTTTTCTACCCCCGTCCCACATCAATGAGTCTGCACCGCTATTGGGACGATCTTCCTGGACCACCCTGGCTACGTGGTAATCGGCTCGAAGCCGCGGTTAGCTCTCTGCTCAGCCGGTACGCCTCACCACCAACCGCAAAGGCGCCAGAGCAATGGATCGAAGAGAGCCAATCCATTGCGCGTACCCAGGCCTACCCTCCTGAAGGCGGCGACGCCATTCCGACGATCAGCGCCGAATTCCACGCGCGAGCGCTGGCAATCGCCGAGCGTCGAATGACCGAGGCGGGTTATCGCCTCGCCGAAGTATTGCAACGCCTGCTGCGTGATGAAATCCAGAGCGGCGATGCGGTCCAGCACTAGACTATCGGCAGGCAATGTTCCACGTGAAACACGGCCTCGCAGCACTTAAGTTCGGGCCATTGCCCGCAGACGCGCCACTCGTTCCACAGTCGCCGGGTGGGTGCTGAACAGTCCGGCGATACCGCCACCGGACAAGGGATTCATGATCATCATCTGCGCGGTTTCCGGGTGGGCCTCGGCGGGAGCCATCGAAATACCGCGCGCACAGGCATCAATCCTCAACAAGGCATCAGCCAGTGCATTCGCATCACCGCAGATTTCCGCACCACCGCGATCAGCCTCGAACTCACGCGCCCGGGAGATCGCCATCTGAATCAGTCCGGCAGCCAGCGGCGCAAGCACCGCCACCAGTACGCCAGCCAAGGGATTGCTCGGACGACCGTCGGCATCGCGACCTCCAAAAAACACCGCGAAGTTGGCAAGCGCCGATATGGCACCCGCCATCGTCGCGGAGATCGTCGAGATCAGGATGTCGCGATGCTGCACATGCGCCAGTTCATGCGCCATGACTCCACGCAACTCCCTTGCCGAAAGCAACTGCAGAATCCCGGTCGTCGCCGCAACTGCCGCATGCTCCGGGTTGCGACCGGTAGCGAATGCGTTGGGCTGGGCCTCGTCAATCAGATAGACCTTCGGCATCGGCAATCCCGCGCGCTGCACAAGCTCCCTGACCATACCGTAGAACTGCGGCGCAGAACCCGCGTCCACCTGCTGCGCGTTATACATTCGCAGCACCATCTGGTCCGAGAACCAGTACGCAAAGACGTTCATGCCGCCGCCTAGCAGCAGCGCCAGCAACATCCCCGTCTTGCCGCCAATAAATGCTCCAAGGATTCCAAACAGGGCCAGAATCGCGGCCATAAGGATGGACGTCTTCAGCCAGTTGCCGAACATTGCCTTACCCTCCGTCGCTGCAGCATGGTGTTGCTCTGTCAGATGGGGCCGTGCCGACAGCTTTCAAGCCGTACCGGTCAAGCAGCGGTCGCCGGGAAGTATGCGCGTCCCCGCGAGAAACAGCGCTGCCGGGAGGCGCTTCCCACCTGCCTTCTGCAGTTCCGTGAGCTGCAGCGCCCCCTCACCACAGGCCACCACCACCCCGCTGCGGTCAGCGGCCAGGACCGTCCCTGGCAGACCCTCGCCAGCAACGGTCTGCGCGCGCCAGACCTTGAGCAGTTTGCCCTCAATCACGCATGTCGCTCCCGGCACAGGATCAAATGCACGCACCTGCCGCGCCAATTGTTCCGCCGGGAGGCGCCAGTCCAGCGCCGCCTCACGCTTGTCGATTTTCGCCGCATACGATATCCCGCTTTCCGGCTGCGGTTGTGCCTTCAGCGGCAACTGCGCCAAGACCTCGATAACCAGCCGAGCACCCGTCGCTGCCAGCTTGTCGTGCAGCACTGACGCGCTATCATCACCAGCGATCGGCACCACTGCCGACAGCAACACCGGGCCGCTGTCCAGCCCGGCGTCCATCTGCATGATCGACACGCCGGTTTGCGTGTCGCCCGCCAGGATTGCCCGCTGCACCGGAGCGGCACCCCGCCACCGCGGCAGCAGCGAAGCATGAATGTTGATGCAGCCGAGGCGCGGAATATCCAAAACGGCTTGTGGCAGAATGAGCCCGTAGGCTGCCACGACCATGACCTCCGCCGCAATCGCACGCATCCGCTCCTGTGTTGCGTGGTCCCTGAGGTTTGCCGGCTGCAGAACTTCGATCGCCGCGGCTTCAGCAAGCCGCTTAACTGGTGCGTGACGCACAACCAGGCCCCGACCCGAGGCACGATCAGGTTGTGTCATCACCAGCACCACCTCATGTCCAGCCGCCATGATCGCCCGCAGGGCGACAGCCGCGAACTCCGGAGTACCGGCGAAAATCAGTCTCATGCGGTGATTCGGGCCTGCTTGGCGAGCTTGTTCCTGATCCGCAACTGTTTCAGTTGCGAGAGATGTTCAACAAAGACCCGTCCTTCGAGGTGGTCGATCTCGTGCTGCAGGCAGACCGACAACAGACCCGACGCCTCGATGGTCTGCTCCCTGGCTTCGAGGTCGAGATAGCGGACGACCACATACTCGGCGCGTTCGACCTTGTCGTAAATTCCGGGCACTGAAAGGCATCCTTCCTCGCAGACCTGAACACCCTCCCGAGTGATGATCTCCGGATTGACTAGGGTCAACAGTTGATCCCTTGCCTCCGAGGCGTCGATGACGATCAGCCGCTGGTGCACGTCCACCTGTGTCGCGGCGAGGCCGATCCCGGGTGCCTCGTACATCGTCTCCGCCATGTCTCTGGCCAGGCGACGTATGCCTTGATCAATTACTGCAACGGGTGTGGCTACCTTTCTCAGGCGCGGATCCGGAAATCGAAGTATTGGTAGTAAGGGCATAAAAAGCTTGATCGAAGAAATAACTGCGTGCAGAATCCAGCGTAGCCTCTTGGCTATGTCGGGCTAATACCCACGACCACTAGACAGCTTCCAGCCAGCAGCCCGCCAGACGAAAAACTCCGACAAACGCAGGGAGCGGGAGTTCAATTCCCGCGCAACCGTTCCCATGAGGATAACACGATGATCCGCATTATATCCGCGTTCCTTCTAGCCATGGTCAGTGGGCTCTGCGGTGCCGCCGGACATGACCTTCAGTTGGCCAACGGCGCACCCGACCGGCATGTCGTCCTCCCCGGCGACACCTTATGGGGGATTTCCGGGAAGTTTCTCAAGGAACCCTGGCGGTGGCCGGAAATCTGGCGCATGAACCAGGATGAAATCAGGAATCCGCACCGCATCTTTCCCGGCGACGTGATTGTTCTCGACCGTGATGCGCAAGGTCGTCCTTACCTTCGCCTTCAGAGCGCGCGCGTGTTGCCGCAAGTTCACTCGACAACGCTTGCCGAGGGGATTCCGGCCATCCCGCCGAACGTCATCAGACCCTTCCTGTCCGACCCGCTGATTGTCGAAGCACATAGTCTCGACAGTGCAGCGCAGATCGTAGCTACACAACAGGATCGCGTCTTCCTGGGCAACGGTGACCTCGCCTACGTCGCCAATGCTGATCCCTCCAAGCAGGACTGGCAGATCTATCGCAACGGCAAACCACTGCCCGACCCGGAAACTGCGGAAATTCTCGGATACGAGGCGTTTTATCTCGGTACCGCAAGACAGGTCCAGGTTGGTGAGCCAGCGACTTTTGAGGTGGTCACCATGAAACAGGAGATTGGCCGTGGTGATCGTTTGCTCCCGGCCATTCGCCCACCACTGATCGCCTACGTACCCCACAAGCCAGACTTTCAGGTCGACGGTCGCGTCATTTCAGTGTATGGCGGGGTCGACGCGGCTGGTCGCGGCTCGATTGTCTCGATCAACCGTGGTGTTCGAGATGGCATCGAAATTGGACATGTCCTGGCCCTGGAGCGGAATCGCACCGTAGTCGAACGCGACGGTAATGACCATAAGATGATGGTACCGATTCCGCCCGAGCGGATCGGCCTCCTCTTCGTGTTCAGAACCTTTCAGCGCCTGGCCTATGGACTGGTAGTGCAGGCCGAAGCCACTGTGGACGTCAACGACTTTGCCCGTACGCCCTAGCGATGTCGGCGCGGGAGTCGCTGACGAACTGGCTGCGACTGACGCTGACTCCGGGCATTGGCGGTCAGACCCAGCGCAAGCTGCTGGACGCTTTCGGACTGCCGGAAGTTATTTTTGCTACCGGTCGCAACACGCTGAGCGGCGTTGTTGGCGACCGTGCCACAAGGCTCCTGCTTGACACTGAAAACCGTTCTGCGATTGACCGCGCTCTTGCCTGGTCCGAGCAACCCGGACAATACCTGCTCTGTCTTGCCGATCCCGAGTATCCCCAAAGCCTCCTGCAGACCCCCGACCCGCCGACCCTGCTCTATGTCCGGGGTCGCCTGGACTTGCTGAATTCAGCGGCATTGGCGGTGGTCGGGAGCCGCAACCCGACACCGCAGGGAGCAATGAACGCGGAACGCTTCTCGGCAGCCCTTGCGGCTGCGGGTCTCACCATTGTCAGCGGCCTTGCCTTGGGGATCGATGCCGCTGCACACCGAGGGGCCTTGTCCGCAAGCGGGCATACCATCGCCTTGATCGGTACCGGAATCGATCGGCTTTACCCTGCGGTGAATCAGGCATTGGCATTCGAAATCGCAGACAGGGGCGCGATAGTCTCCGAGTTTCCTCTCGGCACACCACCGGCCGCGTCCAACTTTCCCCGACGCAATCGCCTGATTGCCGGCTTATCACGAGGCACTCTGGTGGTCGAAGCGACCACCGAGAGCGGCTCGCTGATTACCGCCCGGCTCGCTGCAGAATTGGGCCGTGAAGTATTCGCCATCCCGGGGTCGATTCACTCCCCACAGTCCCGCGGCTGCCACAGGCTGCTCAAGGAAGGAGCAAAACTTGTCGAGACGGTGCAGGATGTTGTCGACGAACTGCGTTGGCTGCAGTCCGCTGGACCCATCGAACAGGCTCCCGAGACTACAGCGGAAAGCCGTGGGCTGCTACTGAGCATGGGTTTTGACCCTTGCAGTCTTGACGATCTGGCTACCCGCACCGGGTTGACGGCGGACGCTGTTTCGGTGATGCTGCTGCACTTGGAACTGGATGGTCAGGTCGCCAACTTGCCGGGTGGCCACTATCAACGGATTTCCCGAGCCTGAGAGCCCTTCTGATGATCGACATCCTCGTCTATCTTTTCGCCACCTATCAGGATTTTGGTAGCCGCCCCAAGAGCAGAACACTCAAGCGTGCCTTGAGTGCTGTCGGCTTCGAGGATGCCGCGATCAGCACTGCACTGCGCTGGCTGGACGGTCTGAATACAGCCGCTGCGGTAGAACTGCCCGGAAATGATCGCGCAGTGCGTGTTTACCGAGTTGAAGAGCAGCGCAAACTGGGCAGTGACGGCCTGGGTGTCATCGCCTCCCTTGAGGCGGCCGGTTTACTGCGTCCTGCCTTGCGTGAACTGGTGGTCGAGCGCGCCATGATTCTTGGCGAAGAACCGGTTCCTCTGGCAAAGTTCAAGATCATTGTACTGATGGTGCTCTGGACCCAGGAACAGAACATCGAACCCCTGGTAGTCGAGGAGCTTCTAGATAACGGTGACACGCGGCTCCTCCACTGATCGCGCGCCAGGAGTTCCTCTCCACAGGTAGTGAGCGGATAGCCGCTGGCCACGAAGAGGTGGTGCGCGTGCAGCATCTTTTCAACTCTTGCAGCAACCAGAGCGTCTACCGGCGCCCAGAAGAGCACCAGATCTCTGGGTTTCGGCCATACACCATCCGGTCATCCAGTCAGGCTCGCTTGCCAAGCGAGGCAGAGTACTTTTATTATGAGTCTCACGAAGCTACCCTTGGCCGTCGTCGAAGTCCCCCTTTCGCCCCTCTCCCCGGCTGATGAAGACCCCATGAGCAAGAAACTGATCATCACCGAGAAGCCGTCCGTTGCCGCAGATGTCGCGCGCGCACTCGGCGGTTTCGTTCGCAATGACGACTACTACGAAAGCGACGAATACGTTCTCGCGTCGGCAATCGGCCATCTTCTGGAACTGGCCTGCCCCGAAGAGTATGAAGTCAAGCGCGGCAAGTGGTCTTTTGCCCATTTACCGGTGATTCCACCTCACTTCGCGCTACAGCCTATCGCCAAGACCGAGCCTCGCCTCAAGGTGCTGGTTCGTCTGATCAAGAGAAAGGATGTCACGAGCCTGATCAATGCCTGCGATGCCGGGCGGGAGGGTGAATTGATCTTCAACTACATCGTCCAGCACTCCGCCGCCGCCAAACCCGTGGAGCGCCTGTGGTTGCAATCGATGACCCCTCAAGCCGTGCGCGATGGTTTTTTACGGCTTCGCAACGGGACAGAAATGTCCGGCCTGGGTGATGCCGCGGTTTGCCGATCTGAATCCGACTGGCTGGTCGGCATCAACGGCACACGCGCAATGACCGCCTTCAACTCGAAGACAGGCGGTTTCCACCTCACGACAGTGGGTCGCGTGCAGACGCCAACGCTGGCGCTGATCGTCGACCGCGAGGACCGGATCCGCAGGTTCAAACCGCGCGCCTATTGGGAACTCGAGGGTATCTTCGGCTGTACTGCAGGCGAGTACCGGGGCAAGTGGTTCGATGAGAAATTCAAGGGTAAGGACGACGACGAACACGCACGCGCCGATCGCCTGTGGGACCAGTCCTGCGGCCAGATGCTCCAGCAAAAGTGCTCCGGCAAGTACGGCGAGGTCAGCGAAGAATCCAAGGCGTCGACGCAACTGTCACCGCTGCTCTATGATCTCACCAGCCTGCAGCGCGAAGCGAATGGCCGTTTCGGTTTTTCCGCAAAGGCGACCCTGGGCCTGGCGCAGGCGCTTTACGAAAAGCACAAAGTGTTGACCTATCCGCGTACCGACGCCCGTGCGCTCCCTGAGGACTATCGTCCAACAGTCTGCAGCACGCTCGCGATGCTCACTGGCGAGGGAGTGGGCAAGGGTCACGACGAGGCCACGCTGGCTCGCTACGCGCCGTTTGCGGGGCGGATACTCGCAGCCAATTGGGTCGTTCCCAACAAGCGCATCTTCAACAACGCAAAGATCTCGGATCACTTTGCGATCATACCGACCCTGCAGGCGCCCAAGCACCTCTCCGAGCCCGAGTTTAAGCTCTACGACATGGTGGTCAAGCGATTCCTGGCGGTGTTCTATCCCGCAGCGGAATACCTGATCACTACTCGGATCACGCGTGTCGAGGGCGAGCCCTTCAAGACCGAAGGCAAGGTCCTCGTCAATCCTGGCTGGCTCGCAGTCTATGGCCGCGATAGCCAGGAAGGCGAGGAAGGCAACCTCGTCGCTGTGGCGCCACAGGAGCGTGTCAGAGCCGAGGAAATGGTGCTCAGTTCCCACCAGACGCGACCGCCAGCCCGTTATTCCGAGGCGAGTCTGCTCACCGCCATGGAGGGTGCCGGCAAAGCCATGGACGACGAGGAGTTAAGGGCAGCCATGGCAGGACGCGGGCTTGGCACGCCGGCAACGCGAGCCCAGATCATCGAGAACCTGATAGCCGAGCAGTATCTCCTCCGTGAGGGACGCGAGTTGCAGCCAACAGCCAAGGCTTTTTCCCTGATGACCCTGTTGAACGGGCTGGGAATTCCTGAACTCACGGCACCAGAGCTTACCGGCGAATGGGAATGGAAGCTTGCGCGTATGGAACGTGGGGAAATGTCGCGCGGCGACTTCATGCGGGAGATCGCCGCCATGACCCAGCGCATCGTCGATCGAGCGAAGAGTTACGACAGTGACAGTATCCCCGGCGACTTTGGTGAACTCTCCACCCCTTGCCCCAAGTGCGCTGGACTGATCAAGGAGACGTACAAGAAATTTCAGTGCCAGGCATGTGACTTTTCTCTGTGGAAAATCGTCGCCAGCCGCCAGTTTGAGGCCGCCGAAATTGAGGAATTGCTGACCCGACGCAAGGTCGGCCCGCTGAGCGGTTTTCGCAACAAGATGGGACGACCATTTAATGCGATCGTCCAGCTCAACGCCGAAAACGTCCCCGAGTTTGACTTTGGCCAGAGTGCCACCGGTGATGACGGCACCGTCGAGGTTGTGGACTTCTCCCAGAGTGAGGCGCTCGGCGCGTGCCCGAAATGCGGTGCGCGCGTGTTTGCCCACGGCATGGCCTACGTTTGCGAAAAATCGCAAGGTCCCACGAAGACCTGCGACTTCCGTTCGGGAACCATCATTCTGCAGCAGGCTGTCGAACCCGAACAGATGCAGAAGCTGCTCAGCACCGGGCGAACCGACTTGCTGCGGAATTTTGTCTCCGCTCGCACGCGCCGCAAGTTTTCGGCTTATTTGGTACGAGGAAGCGACGGAAAAGTCGGTTTCGAGTTTGAAAAGCGAGAACCAAAGGCTGCTGCCAAGCACAGTCGGACATCAACCAACGATGCGGCGCCAGGAGAGGTAGCGGCCCCTCCAGCCAAGGCAGCAGTTCGCCGCCGCAAGGCAACAACTTAGTCCTGAGCTTTCCTCCCCGCCGCGACCAGAATGACGTTCCACGTGAAACTTGTACGTATGCCAATCCTTCGCCACAGTTCGCCGCACGCATCCTCCCCTGCAGGTCCTCGACCCTTCGCCCGGCAGAACCCCCACAATGCACCCGGACGGCGGGATGCGGCGCTGAGTGCACCGAGGCTGGGCATCCGCCTCGCTTGCCGGTAGCCATCCTCAGGCTGCCACCACCCCGGGAGGCGGCGCATCCAGGATCGCCGCCCGCAAAACATCAATGGCCTGCGGGCGGGGAAATGTCGCCCGCCAGGCGACAATCACCCGGCGCAACGGCACGGGGTCCCGGAAGCGTCGCGATACCAGCAAGGCATCTTCCATTGGCCAGGAAGCGGCTGCCGATACCGGAACCACCGAGATACCGGCCCCGCTTGCCACCATGTAGCGCACCGTCTCCAGAGAGCTGCCCTCGAGGGCGCCCTCGGTACCCCCAGGAGCGGAAAGCTGCGGGCAGGCCTGAACGACCTGATCCCGAAAGCAGTTGCCATTGCCGAGAAGGAGCACGCTCTCCGCGGCGACCTGATGCGTATCGATCAGGACCTCCTGCGCAAGCGCATGCCCTCGCGGCATAACTACACAGAAAGGCTCCGCATACACAACGCGTGAGACAATCCCTGGTTCTGCAAAAGGTAGCGCCACTACAATGACGTCAAGATCACCACGACGCAGCTGAGCGCTCAGGCTCACTGTGAAGTTTTCCTGCAGATAAAGCGGCATCAGCGGCGCACGTGCATGCAGTGCCGGAATCAGACGCGGTAGAAGGTACGGAGCAATGGTATAGATCACACCCAGGCGTAGCGGCCCGGACAAAGGATCCTTGCCTTTCGCGCAAATCTCTCTGAGCTTCCCCGCTTCTTCCAGCACCCGCTCGGCCTGGGCTGCGATTTGTTCGCCAGTCGTCGTCAGGCGAACATCCGCAGACGATCGCTCGAACAGGATCACTCCGAAACGTTGCTCCACCTTCTTTAACGCCACCGACAATGTCGGTTGGCTGACATGGCATTTGTCAGCCGCATGTCCAAAGTGCCTTTCCCGCGCCAGCGCCACGATATACCGCAGTTCGGTCAGCGTCATCGCCCAGGATCCCCCGCAAGGAGACTACAACCCTCCAAATCCACCCCATACCGACTCCCCGACAAACAGAGAAGGCTAGCTGCTTTGAAGGATCTATACACCACCAGTCAAACACCTCAGTTCCGCCGGTTCCAGCCACACCCACTGCCCTGGAGACAGGCTTGTGGGCAACAACAGGCCGCCGATCGATACCCGGTGCAAACTGTCGACGCTGTTGCCGGCAGCAGCAACCATTCGTTTGACGAGGTGATACTTTCCAAGCGTCACGGTCAGCCGCAGCCGCCTGTCGTCGAGCCGAGCACAAGCCACCGCGGAAAACGATTGCGCCTCACCGTGCAACTCCACCCCGTTCAACAGGGCGTCTACCTGCGCATCGTCTACGGGCTCACGGGTCGTCACTTCGTAAACCTTCGGCACCTGCTTCCGTGGTGAGGTGCAATGGTGAATAAACGGTCCATCGTCCGTGAACAACAACAATCCAGTGCTGTCCTGGTCGAGCCTTCCAACAGCCTGAACCCCGCGCACTACCAGCTGCCACGGCAGTAGTGAATACACACTCGGGTGGTGCACGGGGTGTCGGGAACACTCATAGCCGGCGGGTTTGTGCAGCGCAAGATAGGCAAACCTGCAATATCTCCACTCCACTCCGTCGACCACAAAGCAAAGCCCCTCCGGCTCAAAGGCCAATGAGGCGTCCATACAAACCTTCCCTTTGATGCTGACGCGGCCGGCGCACACCAATGCGCGACACTCCGCCCGACTCCCGAACCCCTGCGAGCGTAGCATCCGTTCAAGTTCCATACTTCCTACCGCCTCAGGACCTTATCCACGACACTACCATATTGCCTATACTGATAACCAGCGTTAAAGAAGCAAGAGGAATGAACAGCTCAGAGCCAGGGTTGCAGACTCTTCTCTTCCCATTCGTCGAATACCAGAAGTGCTCAGGCTGCACCGCCATCCCATAATCCATGGAGAACTTCCACATGCTGGTCAAATTCATTTCAAGCACTTCGGGGCAAATCATGATGTTCGCCCCAGTCGCGCGCCAAATCCTGGAGATCCTCGGCAAGGACTGCAACGCACGGGGAGTCATCACCAGCGAGCAAATCCCAGAAGCTATAAACCTCCTGCGCCTGGCGGTTGCCGATTCCAGGCGCCAGGCCGAAGGCAACACACCATCGCCCAGTAACGACCGTGATGGCGAGAACGAAGCCCCGCCGGTTGACCTCAGCCAGCGCGCCTACCCCCTGATCGAGTTACTCGAATGGTCACACAAGGACGATGGCTTCATTCTGTGGGAGGCAGCGAAGGACTTCTGAAAATCGATAACGCCTGCGGGTAATCCGCCCCCTGCGGATATCGATGCGCTAGGAACCCAGGATTTCAAAGGTGCTCATCATTTGACGCGCTGCAGTTTCGCTCGCCCCGCCGGTGGGGTCGGCGTAGGCGGATCACCGTCGTCTTCCCGACTAACCGTCGCAGCACCAGACGTACCGGCAGTCGCTGCGCTCTCCGGTTCAAAAGCCATGCCCGCGCCGTTTTCGCGAGCATAGATTGCCGAGACATTACCAATCGGTATGGAAATATCGCGCGCCACGCCACCAAACCTGGCCTGAAAGCTGATGCAATCGTTGGCCATGCTGAGTTGTGCGGTCGCGTCGTAGCCGACATTGAGAACGATCTGGCCATCACGAACATGCTCCCGCGGTACGCGCGTGCGTGCATCGACAGCCACCGCCAGGTACGGGGTGAACCCGTTGTCACTGCACCATTGGTGTATGGCGCGAATCAGGTAAGGTTTGGTTGACGGCAGGTCCATGTTATCCCCTAGCGCGTGACGGAGTTGCGGCACCATCGAACGGTGCAAGAGCAGCGGCGCCACATGATGACACGCACCTACTTGCGCATCGCCTTCTCTGATGGCGTCAGTGCGTCAATGAATCCCTGCCTGCTGAAGATCCGCTCACCGTATTTCATCAGGGGCGCGGCAACTCGCGACAGTTCGATTCCGTAGTGATCGAGGCGCCAGAGCAGCGGGGCGATAGCTACATCAAGCATCGAGAACTCTTCGCCAAGCATATGCTTCTGCTTGACGAACACCGGGGACATTTCGGTAAGACGGTCGCGAATCTGCTGGCGTGAGCGATCCGCGGCCTTGCTGCCTTTTTCGAGCGCTTCAATGTAGGCGAAAACCTCACGCTCCATGGTGATCAGCAGTTGCCGAGCCCGCGCTCGCATGATCGGATCCGCCGGCATCAACTGCGGATGCGGGAATCGCTCGTCGATATACTCGTTGATAATGTTCGGCTCATAGAGAATTAGATCGCGCTCAACCAGTACCGGTACACGACCATAGGGGTTGATGATGGCAATGTCTTCGGGCTTGGCGAAGAGATCGACATCAATCACCTGAAAATCCATGCCTTTCTCGTAAAGTACGATGCGGCAGCGGTGGCTGAACGGGCAGGTGGTTCCCGAATAAAGATTCATCATGATCAATACCCTCAAAAACGAATCGGCATCGCGGCGGCTACGGGCGCTTGTCGCGCCCTCGCCGGCGATGCCGTGGCCTGAAACCCGGCGCTTAATCTTCTGTTATTTGATGTCTTTCCAGAACTGCTTCTTCATCGCATAGGCGAA
This sequence comes from Pseudomonadota bacterium, assembly GCA_029780075.1. GTDB lineage: Bacteria > Pseudomonadota > Gammaproteobacteria > Burkholderiales > Rhodocyclaceae > Accumulibacter. The sequence continues at coordinate 2,793 of JAKOZI010000111.1, read as the reverse complement.
GCCGAAAAGAACGACGAGAAAGGCCAGAACGCCGAAACCAAGATGCTTGCGGAAACCGGCATCCGGCTCGGCAAGCCAAACCAGAAAACCCACCAGATCCCCAACCTGTTTGTCGTACTCTCCAGGAGTCAGGGTACCGGGAACGGCCAGTTCCAGCTTGTGATCCTTGTTGAGCACCTGCAGACCCTGCAACTGCCAGAGCACATGCGGCATGCCGACGTTTGCGAAGACGGTGTTGTTCCAGCCGGTCGGACGCTTCTCGTCTACATAGAACGAACGCAGATAGGTGTACAGCCAGTCGGCACCGCTACCTTCCTCGGACGCACGCGAGCGTGCAATCAGCGACAGATCCGGTGGCGCCGCCCCAAACCACTGTTTCTGCTCCTCTGGGCGAGCCGCGACCCGCATCAACTCGCCCGTCTTGACAGCGGTGAACATCAGATTGTCCTTGACCTGCTGTTCGGTCAAGCCAAGCTCGGTCAGGCGGTTGTAGCGGACATAGCTCGCGCCATGGCAGTTCAGACAGTAGTTGACAAAGGTCCTGGCACCGCTTTGCAACGCCGCCTTGTCGCCCTGCACGTCAGGCGCTTTGTCGAGATGGAGGCCTGCGCCGCTGGCAACAGCGATGGCCGGGGCAAAGAGCAATGCCGTAAGCAGTTTTTTCATTGTGTGCAGTCCTATTACATCGTCACGCGATCAGGTTCCGGCTTGTACTTGTCAATCTTCGACCACCAGGGCATGGTCAGGAAGAACAGAAAATAGTACGCGCTGAGAACCTGCGCTACCGGAGCGCTGGGGATGACGCCGAAGAAGGCGTAAGACGGTGGTTGCGTACCCAGGAAACCAAGCACGAAGAACGCGATCACAAACACCGTCAGCAACGTCTTGAAAATCGGCCCGCGATAGCGGATCGACTTGACGGGACTACGATCCAACCAGGGCAGGAAAGCCAGGATAACCACCCCGGCACCCATGGCCACGACTCCCCAGAACTTGGCGTCAATTCCTAGCAGCGGCCACACCATCGCTCGCAGCAGCGAGTAGTAGGGTGTGAAATACCAGACCGGAGCGATGTGCGGTGGTGTCTTGAGCGGATCTGCAGGGATGAAGTTGTTGTATTCGAGGAAGTAGCCGCCACCCTCCGGAGCAAAGAACACGATGATTGAGAAAACCATCAGGAAAACCACGACGCCGACGATATCCTTCACCGTGTAGTACGGGTGGAAGGGTATGCCGTCGAGCGGGATGCCATGAACGTCCTTGCGCTTCTTGATATCGACACCGTCCGGATTGTTGGAGCCGACCTCATGCAGCGCCAGGATGTGCGCGGCGACAAGGCCCAGCAACACCAGCGGCACGGCGATGACGTGAAACGAGAAGAAGCGGTTGAGCGTCGCGTCACCAACCACGAAATCGCCGCGGATCCAGATCGAAAGCGGCTCGCCGATCAGCGGAATGGCAGAGAACAGATTCACGATCACCTGCGCGCCCCAGAAGGACATCTGTCCCCAGGGCAGCAGATAGCCCATGAACGCTTCGGCCATCAAGCAAAGAAAGATCAAGGTACCAAAGACCCAGATCAGCTCGCGGGGCTGTCGATAAGATCCGTACAGCATGCCGCGGAACATGTGCAGGTACACCACGACGAAAAACGCGGACGCGCCGGTCGAATGCATGTAGCGGATCAACCAGCCCCAAGGCACATCGCGCATGATGTACTCGACGCTGGCAAACGCCACCGGAATGCCGTTTGCGTTGATCGATGCGTCCGGTTTGTAATGCATGACGAGAAAGATACCGGTCACGATCTGAATCACCAGCACCAGCATCGCCAGCGACCCGAAGAAATACCAGAAGTTGAAGTTCTTCGGCGCATAGTACTCGGACAGGTGCCCGCGCCACATCGACGTTGCCGGAAAGCGGGCGTCGAACCACTCGAGCAGATTGCCCTGCAGGGAACCATCAGACTTGTACTTTTCGAAACTGCTATTCGACGCCATGGCTTAAGCCCCCTTCTTGTCTTCACCGATAAGAATGCGCGTATCCGACAGATACATGTGCGGCGGCACCTCAAGGTTGTCCGGTGCCGGCTTGTTCTTGAAGACCCGACCGGCGAAGTCGAAAGTTGAGCCGTGACACGGACACAGGAAGCCGCCTAGCCAGCTCGCGTCCATGCCTTGGTCGCTGCCCTTCTTGAACTTGGCTGAGGGGGAACAGCCCAGGTGCGTGCAAATCCCCACGGCCACCATGATCGCCGGCTTGATCGAGCGCGTCTCATTCTTGCAGTAGTCCGGTTGCATCTTCTTGTCAGACTTTGGATCGGCAACAGCCCCATCAAGCGTGGGCAGCGTTTCGAGCATGGGTTGGCTGCGGTTGATGATCCATACGGGCTTGCCACGCCATTCGACGGTCATCATCTGGCCCGGCTCGAGACCACCGATCTCGACTTCGACCGGCGCACCGGCTGCCTTGGCCCGCTCGGACGGCAGCATGCTGGAGAGGAAAGGCACGAGCGCAGCTATCGCCCCCGCCCCGCCGACCGCAGCGGTTGCGACGACCAGTCGCCGCCTTCCGCAGTCCACCTTGCACTCATTGCTCATAGCGCTGATTCCTAGGACGTAATGAAAAGTTGGTACGAACTAAACCGCCGCATTATACGCCAATCTCAATACGGATTAAATCGAGGAACGCCTGTAACCCTTAGTTCGCGAGCGGTCTACGCTCACGCAGCGCCTGTGCCAGCGTCCCCGCATCGACGTATTCCAGTTCGCCACCGACCGGCACACCACGCGC
>JAKOZI010000068.1 GCA_029780075.1 Pseudomonadota bacterium | reverse complement strand
TTGGCGCCTGCGCCAGTTCGGCCTCATCAAGAAGGTCGTTCATGGCTATCGCTACTACCTCACCCGCCTGGGTCGCTCGACCATCGCCGCCGCTTGTCGAATCACTGAACAAGCCATCGTTCCGGCTCTCGCCCACGCTACCCCGTGACCCGATCTGCTCAGGAAATGTAAAGATCTGAGTCATAAGTGACTAAAAAACCCCGGATTCGTCTGAATCGGAAGCTCGAAAGGCTGCTTTCCGGGGAAACCGAGCATTGCCGCGCCTATCTCGACGGAGAGAAAACCGGGACCCCTTGCCCGGCTGGCGCGGCATCCTGCACCAAAGGGCGAAGCGTGAAAGGGGCGCTTGATGGAACACTCATTCGACCTGTCAATTTCAGGCAGGGTTTTCTCAAGGTCGGGCGGACACGAAGACGAGGACGATCCGTTTGCGCGCATGCTCGCAAGGCTTCATCACGAGGCGGCTTCTGTTGGCATAAAAGGCGGGTGGCACGATCCCGTCAGGCGCATGACGATGTTCAACCCGCGATTGCTGACGTTCGTCAGCTATGCCGTGTCGGTTTATCGTTGTGACTGCCCTCCCAGATATTGGGACACGGGCACGTTCATCGACGCATTGAATGAAACCGAAGGCGCTGCAGAAGATGGTGCCGGGAAGTGGTATTTCGCTGGGGCGCTGTTGTTTTGCGTCGACCGGGCGCTAGCGCTCTATCAGAGAGGAAGGCATAGAGGAGCATTCAACGAAGCGGAAGACTGGGCGAACTGTGCTCAGTGGCTGAGGTTCAGCCTGCGGCATTTTGACGAACCGACCACAGAGAGCTGCGCCGATCTAAGCGAGAAAATGAAGGCGCTAAACCTCGCCCGCCATCGGTCAAATCACGCTGCACGGGAAAGGGTTGTAAGCGAGTGGGAGAAATCCCCGTCGACGTGGCCAAGTGCAGAAAAGGCAGGGCTTTACTTTGCTGATCTGCTGGCGAAGGAAGGTTCGACCTATGAGCCGCGAACGGTTACGGACTGGATTCGCACCCATGCAAGGAAAGTAGGGATTCGCTTCAGATAGCAGTCTCCGGCGGAGAGTGCGCAGTCTCCGGGAGGGCGCTGCGCGGCGCCCGGCGGAGCATGCGCGTATCGATTACCACAAGCATGGCAACCTGCACCGTCTTCAATCGCATAAGGACGGATGCACATGTCTCAAATCCCCGAAACCGGCTTCCTACGCCTACCGCAGATCATCGGCGATCCCGGCTCAGAACCAAAAAAGCCGGGAGGAAAACCAAAACCTCCCATTCCCGCATTGGTCCCCGTCAAGAAATCCTGCTGGTGGGCCGGCGTCAGATCCGGGCGCTTCCCGAAGGCTATCAAACTCGGGCCGCGCGTCACCGTCTGGCGGGTTGAAGACATCCGCAAACTGATTGCTGATGCATAGGGCGCGGACGATGAACTGCTTGACTGCTCGCGCCTTGCCGGCGCATCCTTCGCCTGTCGCTGCGCATCAGCGATACGAGATTGGCGTCTCGGAGCAAAGGCGGACAAGCCGCCTGCATCGCGGCTTTTTTCATGTCCGTTGGCATGGTCCCCGGTTTTGGGCGACCGTGCGGGGAGCCTTCGCGCTCGCCGGTTCCTTTGCCCGGTACGCCAACCCGCACGGTCTGCCCTCCCTGATTGGCGTCGGGGAAGGCGGAATCACAACCGCTTGCAAAGGAGCATCACCATGCCCGAATCCATCGGCGCCGACGTGCGCCAATCCCCCGTCGTCTCAAAACTCGCCGGTATTGAACCCGAAGGCGTTACCGCCCTGGCCCTGGCTGCCCTCGCGCTGCTCGACGCGATCAACGCCGGCAAGCTGGTTGCTACGAGCGCCGGCACACGCGCGCTGCTTGAGGCGCTGTATCCCTTGCAGGATGCCTTGCACGGTCCTGAGGGCCGGCTGCCGCAAGCCCTGGCCGCATTCCTCGCGACGTCGGAAGGGGCTGCTGACCATGGCTGAGAACATGACGAGCAATACCAACGGCGCCGAAAGCCTGCCGATCGATCCCAGAGGAAATTCGCACGTGCTCAAGCGCGACGCTCAGGGGCTGTGGCTTGAATTCAGGGGGCGGATGTACGTATGGAAGGACGTGGACGACCAAGATGCCCTGGAGATTGACGGCGAGCGCTCCCTACACGGGAGGGACCGATGACCACCAAAGAAAAAGCCGCACCGGGGGCTAACCGGGCGGCTTCAAGCAGTGCATTCGATGGCGAGATTGTAGCCGAGATCCCGAAGAATTCGAGAGAGGTCTATCGCATCGTCCGGCGCGACTTCAAGGGCTATCGACTGGTCGACGTTCGCGTCTGGTTCGACGACGCCACGACCGGCGATCTGCGGCCGGGCAAAGGCGTAAGCATCAAGGTCGAAGTCCTGCCGGAGATTGCCTCAGCGCTGTCCGGGTTGATCGAGGGGGGGCCGTGATGAGCACAGCAAATCACGACGGGCCGCCGATGATCACCGGGCAATGCGCCGAAGTCCTGCACTTGCTGCGGACGCTTCAACCCGTGCCCTCCTTCATCCTGACGGCTGACCATGCCATCCCCGAAGCCGCGGCGCGCATTCACGACTTGCGGGCCAAGGGGTTCAACGTCCTGACGACGATCCTGCCGGAGTTTGAATTCCGGGGGGTCATCCGGCGCAACGTCGGGATGTACTCGATTGGCACGCCGGAATGGCCGGCGCCTGGCTTCCTTGATGAAGAGGTGCCGGCATGATGAGCAACCCTATCGAGCAATTCCGCGATGCGATTCAGGCGTCTGGCCTGACGCCACCGGAAACCATCGAAGCCGATGGAATACTGCGGCGCTTCGCCAGCAATGGAAAGCGCGGCGACGATTCCGGGCGCTACCTCCTCCATCTTGACGGTATTCCGGCGGGATGGATTGGTGACTATCGCACCGGGCTTTCGCAGAACTGGCGGGCTGATGTTGGCCGCGACCTGACACCGGCAGAGCAAACAGCGCACCGGGCCAAGGTCGAAGCCATGCGGCGCGAACGCGAGGCCGATGAAACACGGCGACGGGCAGAGGCCGCAGCGACGGCGGCGATGATCCTGACGCCAGCAACGCCAGCGACCGATGACCATGCCTACCTGGTCCGCAAGGGCATCAGGGCGAACGGTGCGCTCCTGCATCAAGGTAAGCTCGTCATCCCGATGCGGGCGGATGGCGAGGTGCACTCTCTGCAGTTCATCGGCGCGGACGGAGACAAGCGATTCCTGGCCGGCGGACGGGTAGCGGGCTGTTATTTCAGCATCGGCAGCGCGAAAGGCGCGGCGGCGCTGTGCATCGCCGAAGGCTTCGCAACGGGAGCGAGCATTCACGAGTCGACCGACTACCCGGTGGCCGTGGCCTTCAACGCCGGCAATCTGACCGCCACAGCGCAAGCCATGCGCACGAAGTTTCCCGACTTGCCGCTGATCCTGTGCGCCGATGATGACTACCGCACCGAAGGTAATCCGGGCATGACCAAAGCGACCGAGGCGGCGCGGGCTGTCGGCGGGCTACTGGCGGTCCCTGACTTCGGCGACGACCGACCAGAAGGGGCGACCGACTTCAACGACTTGGCGCGACTGTGCGGCACGGAGTCCGTGCGGGCCGCGATTGGCCGGGCAATGGCCGGCGACGACGAGCGCGCCACAAGCGGCGCTGCCGAGGGCGGTGCATGGGTTCGCTCTGTGGTGGTGCCTGAACCCTGGGGCGAGCCGTTGCCGATTCCTTCGGCGCTGCTACCCGTGATGCCGTTCGACGTGGCACTGCTGCCGGCGGCGCTGGCGCCGTGGGTAGCTGATATTGCAGAGCGGATGCAGTGCCCGCCCGACTTCCCCGCCGTGGGCGTCATGGTGGCTGCGTCTTCGGTCATCGGCAGGAAGGCGACCATTGCCCCGCAACGGTTTGACGATTGGCATGTCGTGCCGAACCTTTGGGGCGTCGCTGTCGGGCGCCCTGGCTGCATGAAATCCCCGGCGCTGGCGGCGGCGCTGGTCCCGTTGGATCGCCTGGCGGCGATCGCTGCCGACCGACACAAGGAAGCGCTGCGTGACTTCGAGATTCGGGCGAAGCTGGAAGGCATGACCGGAAAAGCGGTGGAAGGCCGGGCGCAGAAGCTTGTCGCTAAGGGCGACATTGAGGCGGCTGAGCGACTGCTGGCTGAGGCGGCCGACACCGAGGGCGAAGGCAAGCCTGCCCTGCGGCGCTACAAGGTGAATGACGCGACCATGGAGGCGCTGAGCGAGATCCTGATCGACAACCCATGGGGCACGCTGGCCTACCGCGACGAACTGCACGGTTTGCTGCGCAGTCTCGACAGGGAGGGGCAGGAGGGCGCCAGAGCGTTCTACCTGCAAGGGTACGACGGCAATCAGGGCTACACCTCTGACCGCATCCTTCGAGGGAAAAACCGGCACATTGACGCGGTATGCCTGGCGCTGTTGGGCGGTATCCAGCCGGGCAAGCTGCGTGCGTATATCCATGACGCCGTGAGCGGTGGCGCGGGCGATGACGGGCTGCTGCAGCGTTTTGGCCTGCTGGTCTGGCCGGACGTGGACAAGGATTGGCGCAAGGTCGATCGCTGGCCGGATACCGAGGCCAAGCGCCAAGCGTTCGAGACGTTCCAGAAGCTTGATGCCCTGGCGCCTGGCGTCGATTCTGACGGCAAGGAGGTTCCCGCCGTGTATCGCTTCACGGACGATGCGCAAGCCCTGTTCTACGAGTGGCGCGCAGGGCTGGAAACCGCGCTTCGGTCTGATGACCATCACCCCGCGATGGAGTCGCACCTGGCGAAGTATCGCAAGCTGGTGCCGGCGCTCGCGCTGGTCTGCGCGCTGGCTGACAGCAAGAGCGAGGTCGACGACAAAGACCTGCTGCGGGCGCTGGCGTGGGCGGAATACCTGCAGACACACGCAGAGCGGGCTTACGCGGTAGGCATGCGGCCGGAGACTGACGGCGCAACGGCGCTGCTCGCCAAGATCAGGGCCGGCGCCGTGGCGGACGGGTTCAAGCCGTGCGACGTGTACCTCAAGGGCTGGTCGTACCTGAGCACGCCTGAGGCGGTCAGGGCAGCGGCACAAATGCTGACCGACCTTGGGCACCTGCGCCTGGTGGTGAATAGGCAGGGTGCTGGAACGTCTGGCGGAAGGCCCTCAGTTTCCTTCCAGATCAATCCGGCAACGCTGGCGAAGGGCTGACCGTGGGCTACTTGGAGAAACTGAAAAATCTTCCCAATGTGCAGGATGACGAGCCTAAAGAACCTAATAAACCTCAATCCGTGGGTTTTTTAGTCACTTATGACTCAGATCTTTACATTTCCTGAGCAGATCGGGTCACGGGGTAGCGTGGGCGAGAGCCGGAACGATGGCTTGTTCAGTGATTCGACAAGCGGCGGCGATGGTCGAGCGACCCAGGCGGGTGAGGTAGTAGCGATAGCCATGAACGACCTTCTTGATGAGGCCGAACTGGCGCAGGCGCCAA
>JAKOZI010000055.1 GCA_029780075.1 Pseudomonadota bacterium | reverse complement strand
TGCGGTGGTCCCGGTCGTTTGGACAGTCACCGGGGAGGAATAAGCTAAGGCCGGTGCCGGGGATTTGGTTTTGACTTTCCCGGATTTTATATCGATTGGATTGAGCGCTGTGGAGCTTGTGGGCAGCCGCCGACCTGTGGGCAAGCGGTGGGCAACGCGTCGCGTTGCCCACGGTTTGTCCATAGGAGACCGCGCTGGCGCGGTCAGGCGGGAACCGGCGCAGCCGGCTGTCCATAAATCCACAGTGCATCGCTTTTGCATTTCAGGCCGCCAGCGCCTTTGCGTTGGCCGGCGCACCGAAGTAGGTTTCGTCCGGCGTCTGCCAGTCCAGCGACTGATGCGGACGGCGGCGGTTGTACCAGTCGAAACACTCGGCCAGGCTCTGCTTTTGCTCGACACCATTCTCGCAGGGACGCAGATAGACCCATTCGTGTTTCACCGTCCACCACAAACGCTCGACGAAGATGTTGTCATGACAACGCCCGCGACCGTCCATGCTGATCTGGATGCTGTGCGTCTTCAGTACCTCCGTGAATTCCGCGCTGGTGAATTGGCAGCCTTGGTCGGTGTTGAAGATCTCCGGTGTGCCATAGCGCGCCAGGGCTTCTTTCAGCGCGGCTGTGCAGAAGTCGGTGGTCAGTGTGTTCGATAGCCGCCAGGCCAGCACCTTGCGCGTCGCCCAGTCCAGGATGGCACACAGGTACAGAAAGCCGTGACGCATGCGGATGTAGGTGATATCGGTCGCCCAGACGTGGTTGGGGCGCTCGATGTTCAGTCCGCGCAGCAGATACGGATACACCTTGTGCTCAGGATGCGGCTTGCTGGTGTCCGGCTTCGGCCCAACCGCCCACAGGCCCAGTTTCCGCATCAGGCGCCTGATGCGGCGGCGACCGACCCGAACGCCCTCGCGCTTGAGCATCTGCTGGAGGCGCCGACTGCCATACACCGGGTTCTCGGTGAAGAGTTCGTCCAGGCGCTTGAGCAGATCAAGCTCTTCCTGCGAGTCCGGACGGGGCCGGTAATAGACGCTGCTGCGCGAGACACCAAGCAGCTTGGCTTGCCGGGCAACGGACAGCGCACTCCCCGGGGCAATCATTGTCCGCCTTTCAACAGGCGGGCAATGGCGGGCTGTCCGGCCAAGAAATCCCGTTCGACCTGCAACTGCCCAATCTTGCGATGCAGGTTGTCAATCACGGCCTGCGGGTCGGCCGCCTTCTTGTTGCCGCGTTCGAACAGTTCCTTGGCATTCTTCACCAACTCCTGCTTCCAAGTGCTGATCATCGTTGGATGAACACCGTACTCCGACGCCAGTTCCGCCAGCGTCCTGTCTCCCGACAAGGCCGCCATCGCTACTTGCGCCTTGAATTCCGCACTGTGTTGCTTGCGCTTCGTTCCCATCTTTCACGTCCCTTTCAACCGGTCAGCCTTAGCTTAGCCGACTGTCCGAAAAAACGTGACCGCCGCA
>JAKOZI010000262.1 GCA_029780075.1 Pseudomonadota bacterium | reverse complement strand
ATACGACCCGTACATCACCGATGAGAAGTTCAGGAAAAACGGCGTCATCAAATGCGAAACGCTCGATGAACTCCTGGTACAGTCCGACCTTATTACGATCCACACGCCGAAAACGGAAGAGACTTACGGCATGATAGGCGAAAGGGAACTGAGCATCTGCAAGGACGGCGTGCGCATCGTCAATGCCGCAAGGGGCGGCCTCGTCAACGAAAAAGCGCTCTACGACGCGATCAAGTCCGGCAAAGTGGCCGGGGCGGCCATAGACGTGCTCGATCCGGAGCCGGGCTACGACAAGAAGCCGGAAGAGCAGACATACACCAACCCCCTGCTCGAACTGGACAAAGTCGTCATCACGCCGCACCTGGGCGCGTCCACGCAGGAAGCCAATTTCAACGTCGGAACGGCTATCGCGCAGCTTGTGGCAGATGCGCTTGACGGACAGATGGTGGCGGCGGTCAACATGCCGCCAATACAGGCTGATCTGAACGGCCTGAGACCGTACATCTCGCTGGCCGAGATGCTGGGCAAGATATACTACCAGTCAGAAAAGGAAACTGTGCAAAAGATAGAAATCGAATACAGCGGCGACCTCGCCGACAAGGACACCAGGGTGATCTCGCTGTCGGTCCTCAAGGGCTTCCTGGACCCCGTGATCAAGGAGAAGGTCAACTATGTCAACGCCGGACTGATGCTCCACAACATGGGCATCGAGATGGTCGAGAGCAAGAGGTCGCACCTTGACAAATACACTAACCTCATCACGGTGAAGTTCACGACCAGGAACAGGACGCTGAGCGTATCGGGCACTATCTTCGCGAAGGAAGAGATGAGGATAGTCGACTTCTTCGGCTACAAGCTCGACTTTGAGCCGACTCCGTACATCGTAGCCATCCAGAACATCGACAAGCCGGGCATGATCGGACGCATCGGCACCGTCCTCGGCAACGCCGGCGTCAACATAGCCGCGATGCAGTGGAGCAGGAACAGGAAAGGCGAAAAAGCCGTGGCGTTCGTGAGCGTCGACCAGGATGTCGACGACAAAACACTGGACGAGATCCGCAGGATCGACGGCGTGCTCAAGGTATCGCTG
>JAKOZI010000027.1 GCA_029780075.1 Pseudomonadota bacterium | reverse complement strand
CGCTTCGGCAGACCGCGCCACTTGCAGCCATGTTCTGTGACGTACAGGATGGCATTGAGTACCGTTCGATTGCTCAGGCTCACGTTGCCCCGCTGCAGCGGAAGGCAATGTTCGATTTGCTTGAATTGGGCTTCGCTAATCTCCATTCACGAAGTATTCGTGAAACCCATCCACAAGTCAATTAGTGTTAACACGCCCTAGCACACGAGAATAGGAGCGCCGATCGACGAGTGCACCGATACCACCTATTGGTGTGGCAAGACTGGATGCGGCCGATGTCCCTCACGGCTCGCGATCGTCCGAGCGCTCATGTTGAGGCAGCGTTTGGGACGCGCGTGCAGCGGACATCGTTAGGTGGTATCCGCGGTGCCGGTTAACGGGCAGTGCGGCGCGGACATCCTTCGTCTAGGCGAGGTCAAACGCTGCTGGAGAGCCCGTTGCTACTGGGTCGGAAGCTCGCGCGTCCCACGCCTGAGCACCGACTCTGATCGTGGGGCAGCCGAGCGCGGCTCAGAATACTCCTGACTCGCCGAGCCCGATGCGTAGCGCGAACGACGGGCACGGCCCCCGTTCCGGTAAAATCGTCGGGCTTCATATTCAAATTCAAAAGGGGTCGGGCGAATGTCGTCAACCACAGCCACGGGTCATGGCAGTCATGGGATGTATCGGATGTATCGGTTTGTCGGTGGGGTTGCGGCGGTACTCCTCGCCACCCTGGCGGCCTCGGCTTCGGCACAGAACTTTCTTGCTAACAAGAAGTTCGCGCCCACCACGGTGGGGCCGAACTCGCAGTCTGTACTGACGTTTGATCTGTTCAACGGCTCCGCCAGCACGCTGCAATCCACCGTCACCGATTCGCTGCCGACCACCACACCGGCGGGCCAGCTCTGGTACGACTCGACCGATACCCCGACGGTGGCGGGAACGGGTTGCACCACGGGAACGTGGACCTACGCCGATCTCATCAGCGGAACGCGCTATCGCACCGCCACCTTCACGGCAGCAACGGTGCCCAATCAGCCGATACCCGCAGAAACCAACCCCGACTGTCGAATCTCCATTCCTGTCCACACGGGCGTGGTCAGCGCCGACACCACCTTGATCAACACGGTGCCGGGCGCAAGTGCTACGGCCTCGGGCCCAGCCGGCAACTTCACCTCGGAAGACTTCAGCGCGACCCTTCAGGTCCGCGCACCGGTGAATGTCAACCTCAGCAAGGCATTCAATCCAACCTCCGTACCGGCGGGTGGCGTGGTCACGTTGACGCTCACGATCGCCAATCCTTCGACGGTTTTCCCGCTGACCAACGTCGGTCTAAGTGACTCGTTACCTGGTGGGCTCACCGTTGCGAGCGGCCCTAACTTTTCTGCGGGCTGCGGAGCGGCAACCTCGACCGGGACGCCGACGCAGATCGTGATGAGCGGTGGCAGCATCGCCACCGCCGGCACCTGCACCATCACGGTGGGTGTGTTGGCGCCTACCGGCTCGGATGTCACCCTGACCAACACCATCCCGGCCGGCAACGTTACGTCTAACCAGTCGTCGACTAACGCCAATCCGGCGACCGCAAATCTGACCGTCGTCAACTCCATCATGATGACGAAGGCCTTCTTCGACGGCACCACGCTGCGCACGAACGACACACCCACTCCCAGCGGCTTCAGTACGGGCAGCACGTCGGTCTTGGTCGATCAGCCCGTCCGGATGCGCGTCTACCTGCGCAACCCGACGAACGCGCCGCTGACAGGCGGCTCGATCACGGATTTGCTGCCCAATGGCGTCGTCCCTGTCGGAACGGCAGTGACAGGCACGTGTGGTGGATCCCCGACCATGACACAGTCCCCGAGTGGTCCGCAGACCCAGGTGGTTCTGGCGCCGTTTACCGTGCCCGCCGCAACATTCGGCCCCTCGCCGGCGGCTGCGATTGGTACCTGCTACGTGGAAATTTGGGTCAAGCCGACCGCCACTTTCACGAATAACACCAACTCGATATCGAGCAGCGGCGTCGTGTTCGTCGGCGGCATTAACCCCACGAACTCTACATCGGCGAATCTGACGGCGACGACGCCTCCCGGTCCGGGAGCGGGCATCGGTTATCTCGGGCTGTCGAAGCAATTCTGGCGCGACGGGACCAACGGCAGTACGGCGAATGGCACCAACGGGCAGACCGGTACCGGCACGCCGATGCGCGTGCAGAAGGGCGAGCTCTTCTGGATGAAGGTCGCGGTGACCAACGCGACGTTCGACAGGAGCTATAGCGCGGGCAGTATCAGCGACACGTTGCCTCTCAATGTGAAGGTCGCACTGCCGCTCAATGTGCGGATCCTGCAGAACCCGCCGAGCAGCAACGCCACCGACAACGACGGCTGTGGCAATGGCAGCGGCGGCGGCAACATCGGCAACGTCACATTTACCACCAACGGTTCCGGCCAAGATGTGGTGACCTACGCGGGCTTTGACGTACGCAACGGCTCCGGTGCCAACAGCGCGGCCGCGAGCGGTTGTTTTTATTCAATCCAGCTGGTGAGCACGGTTTCCGGCGATTATCAGAACACGATCTCCGCGAACACGCTGATCACTGCAGAGGGCGCCACCAACCCCTCAGCCGCCAATGCGCGTGTCGCCGTCCTCTCTGATCTCGACGGCCGTAAATTCTTCGATCCTTCGGTCATCAGCCAGGGCGGCCGCACGCGGCTCTACCTTCGCTTCAGCAATAAGGCCGCCACGCCGATCACCAACCTCGCCGTGATGGATCCGCTCCCCTCGAGCGGCGCCTTCGGCACACTGACAGTCGCCAACCCGGCCAACGCAACGACCACCTGCGGCGGGACGGTCACGGCGACGCCTGGCGCGACGAGCGTGTCGATCAGTGGCGGCACGGTGCCGGCAAATGGCGGATCCGCCGCGACGCCCGGACTCTGCCAGGTCGAGGTGGATGTTCAACACACCCCCGGTTCATCCAGCAGCTCTACGGCTACCAACACGATCCCCGCCAACGCTATCACCAACGATCAGAACCAGAGCAATCCGCTGCCCATCACCGCGACGCTCGACACGCGACCCATGGGCATCGCTGTGGTGAAAGAGTTCATTCCGAGCAACGCCAACGGCGGCGCGCCCGTGAAACTCCGTTTGACCTTCTCGTCGACATCCAGTCCCGCGAGCCAGTGGCCGCAGGACCAGATCGCATTGACGGACAACTTTCCGGCAGGCATGGTCGTCGCACCCACCCCCGGGGCGACCACCACCTGCCGGAAAGCCGGCGTTGCTGACGGAAGCGCCAGCCCCGCGCTTTCTGCAACACCTGCCGACATTGTTGCGACGCCGGGTGCGAGTTCGTTCTCGGTGTCAGGGTTCCGCTTCCGCGGCACGAACGCCGCGCCGATCACACAAGTCCCGGACAACGAGTGTGCCGTCGAGATCTTCGTGATCGCGACTTCCACGGGCAACAAGACCAACGTGATTCCGGTCGGCGCCATCACCTCCGCAAGCGGCAGCTCGAACACTTCAGCGTCGCAAGCCACGCTGACCGTGCTACCGAACACGCAGCTACTGAAGTCGTTCAACCCGACCTCCGTGTCGGCGGGCCAAACCAGCTTGCTGACGCTTCAGATTAATAACGTCAACACCAATCCGCAGACGGACTTCGGTCTAACCGACACCTTCCCCGCCGGCATGACCGTTGCGGGTGCTGCGGCAACGACGTGCGGCAACGGCGTAGTGACAGCGGCACTGGGTGGAACGTCGCTCTCGATTGCCGGGGGTGATGTCGCGGCTAACTCGAGTTGCACCATCACCGTTCCCGTGCTGCTCGCGTCTGCGGGAAGCTTTGTGAACAATGCTTCCAACATCACGGCTGACGCTGTGATCAATACGACGGGCGTGAGCGCCACTGTCGTCGCGATCACACCACCGGAAGTGACCAAGGCGTTCTCGCCATCGCCGATCCAGACCGGTTCTGCCACCACGCTGACGATCACGATCAACAACACCGATCCGGCGACTGCTCTGACTAACGTCGGCTTGACGGACAACCTGCCGGCGGGCACTCAGGTGTTCTCGACGCCAGCCGCGACCAACACCTGCGGCGGTACGTTTACACCGACCAGCGGCGCCACGACGCTGACGCTCTCGGGCGCGGGCATCGCGGCCGGCGCCTCCTGCCAGCTCACGGTGCAGGTGACGGGCACCCCCGGCAACTACACCAACACGATTCCTGCCGGCGGCCTCACGTCGGATCAAGGCAACAACACGACGCCGGCAACGGCGATCCTCGACATCGGCGGGCCGGCGCACCTCTCCACCACGAAAACCGGCAGCGCGACCGGCGTTAACGGCGGAACCGCAACGTACACGGTGACGTTCACCAACAGCACGACATTCCCGGTACCGGTTTCCATTGCCGACCCGCTGGGCAGCTACACCGCGTTCAGCTGGACGTGCAGTGGCGTGAATGTGACTTGCCCTGCAGCATCGGGTACCGGTGCAATCGCCGCTGCGCTCATCATGCCCGCGAGCAGCACGCTGACTTACGTGGTGACGGCAACGCTGCCGCAGACCGGCACGTTGATCAGCAACACTTCCACGATCGGCATCACGCCCGGCAACCCGGCGTACACGGAAGATCCGAGCGAGCTCGGCGACAACACCGCAACGACGTCCACCACCATGACCCGTTCGTCAGTGCTGTCGATCACCAAGACCGACGGCGTGACCCAGGTTACGGCGGGCTTGACCACGACCTACACCGTGGTGGTCAGTAATGCGGGCCCGTCGAACGCGCTCGGCGCGCTCGTTCGCGACGTCCCTGGTACTGGCCTGACGCTGCAAGGCGTGGCATGCGGGACGCCCACGGGTGGTGCGACCTGCCCCGGATCCGGCGTTACGCTCGCGAACTTGACGGGCACCGGGATTCCGGTCGATCTCCCCGCGAGCGGCAGCCTCACCTTCACGATTGTCGCGTTGGTGAATCCGGGTGCAACGGGTAGCGTGGTCAATACCGCGAGCATTTCGCATCCGGACAGCAACGGTGGCACACCGCTTACCGCGACCGATACGGACACGATCGAAGTCGTGCCTGGCTTGCAGATTCAGAAGACCGACGGCGTGACCTCGGTAATCGCGGGATCCACAACCACATACACGATCAGCATCGCCAACGGCGGACCCTCGAGCATCGTGGGTGCAGTCGTTCGCGACATTCCCGGCAGCGGACTCACGCTACAGAGCGTGACGTGCGGTTCGGCAAGCGGTGGGGCGGTTTGTCCCACGGCGGGCAGCGTCACGGTGAGCGCGCTGACGGGCGCAGGCATCTCGATCGATCTGCCCGTGACCGTGGTACCTCCCGCCGCGGCGGTTCCTTCGGGCATGGTGTTCACTGTGGTCGCGCTAATCGACCCAGCGCGCACGACGGACGTGACGAACACGGCTACTGTCACGCCACCCGGTGGACAGCCGCTGACGAGCGTGGACATCGACACAGTGACTCAGTCCGGTGATGTGTCGGTGCTGAAGATCGCGCTGACACCGCAGATCCGCGTCGGCACGATGGGCGCCTACCGCATCACGGTTCGCAACGCAGGTCCGTCCAACCTCACCGGCATCATGGTGCGAGATACGCTGCCGGCGCAGATGATTGCCAGCGCGGTGACGTGCAGTGCCTTCACCGGTGGCGCTGCGTGTCCGGCCGCAGGATCCGTGACGGTAGCGGCGCTGACAGGCGCGGGGGTGTCGGTGGATCTCCCAGCTGGCGCCACGCTCTCGTTTGATCTGTTCGTGCAGCCGCTCATCCCGGCGACGTTCCCGAACGTGGCGACCGTCACGCATCCGAGTGACACTACACCCGGACCCGAGTCGAATACGTCCACGGCGGTCATCGTGGCCACGATTGCAGATGTGCCGACCCTCGGTCTCCCAACGCTTGCGTTGCTCGCGCTTCTGCTGGCAATGGCGGGACTCGTGCTGCGACGCCGCGCCTAGGGGAGCGGCGAAGGCCACGCAAACACGTGCGGGGAGTGAGCGCTCGGCTCACTCCGCCGCCGGGAGGCCTAGAACGCGAGTGCTCTTTGGCACGATATGATCGAAGGCCCCACTGGCGTGTGCGCGCCGGCCTCGCCGCCTGAGACGCTGCAGGCGCAGTGGGGCCGCATCAATTTCCTGCTGTACCGCTTGTGGAACCTCTTGGCAAACTTGACCTCAATCTGCTCCGCTCGCTCGATGTCCTGCTCACCACGGCCAACGTGTCGAAGGCCGCGACCAAACTCAAGATAAGCCAGTCGACGCTGTCTGCGCAACTCGCCAGGCTGCGTGGCTACTTCAACGACGATCTGCTGGTGCCGAGTGAGTCCGGGCGCGGACTGGCGCTGACGCCACGGTCGACCGAGCTACATGGACAGATTCGCGATCTGATCGCCCAAATTCAACGTGTCATGCTTGGGAGCAACGCCGACGCGCGGCCGATTGCGTCGGCCTCGACCCGATTCAACATCGTCGTCGCGGCTAGTGATGGCGCATCGCTCTCGCTTGTGGCGAAGTGCGTCGTACAACTGAAGCGGGAGTTTGGACCGCTGGTGCGGACTTCGGTGCGCCAGGTGCAGCTCGGCAGCTTCGTGGAGCAGCTCGAAGACGGTCGCGCCGACATCCTCGTCTCGCGACAGGCGGTCGTACCGGAGCCGCTTCGCGCCAAGGTGCTTGCGACCGAGAACTTCGTGTTCGTGCAACGCAAGGGGCACCCGCGCGGCGCGACTGCACCCAGCCTCGAGGAGTTCTGCGAGCTCGACCATGTGGTGCCGCTCGCACCCACCCGGCATTCGAGTCCGGTCGACGAAGCCCTGGTGTTTCTCAGTCGACAGCGCAACGTCAATATCGAGTCTGACAGCCCGTTTGTGACGCTCGAGATCCTGCGCTCCACGGATTTCGTGGCCGCGGTGCCATCGCGGATCGTCGACCCAGAAGAGTTCGACACCTTCCCGCTCCCGTTTAGGGTGCCCCCGCTTTCCATTTGAATGGCGTGGCACGCGCGCACGCATCACGACGTCCAGTCGAAGTGGTTGCGCGATCGAATGTCCACGGCCGCCCAGCAGCTCGTCCACCCGCCGCTTGACGGGCATTAGCGCTCAGGACCAGGACACCGCTGCCATCGCCCCTTGCGGCAGCCAGATCTTGAACAACGCTAGCGTGTCGAAATGATCGTCGATCTGGACGATCACTTGTTCCTTGACTCGAAACAGCAGGCAGTGCTGGTTGACGTAGGGTTTGCCGGACACATGGACGCCGCTCTCGTCCACGACGGCGATGACGGTGGTGCCGTTCACCATCGTTTCGCGAATCCGCCACCGCAGTCCCGACGGGAAAGCGCGACGCACGCCGCCTAGCACCTCCGCATAGTCGCTCGCGGACTGCGATTGCCGCAGCGGCAACGACCCGGGTATCACACAGATTGCGCCGGGCGACACCAGCTCAAATGCGCCCTCGGAGTCGCCGCGATCAATTGCCTCGATGAATCTCCGGACGATCTCTACTCCACTACTCGCGACCATCTGGATCAACACCCGTAACCACTTCAGAACACCTTGGCAATGCTAGCGGCTGGCCAGCGCTTCAACGCCTCACGGTGTCCTGCACCAGAAACACGATACGTCGTATCGATCCAACGGATAGCTCGCCCGAGCTTCCGGGGGCGCTCAACCGGGCGAGTCCCGGCCAGGCGTGCCCCGTGAGCGGAGCATCTCCCAAGCGAGCACCAGCTCCGCGGTCGATTCGACGCCCAGGCGACGCTGCGCGCGCGATTTGTGAGAACTGATGGTCTTCACACTCGAACGCATTTGCTGCGCGATCTCGGTGACGCGCATCCCGTCAGCGATCATCGCGACCACCCGGCCCTGAGCACCCGTCAACGGTACGTTGTCCCCTTCATCGCCACCCGGCGCATGCCGGCGCGGCCCGGCGTAAAACAGTCCGCGCAGCGTGCGACCGAGATCGGCCGAAGGCAGGCATTTGGACAGACAGGGGTCGTCTCAGAAAACGGAAAATAAAGCACGCTAAGCGTGCGTGGAGGCTGGCACCCAGCGGTACAGCGTCGGAATGGACACGCCGAGGTTCTTGGCCACGTCCTTGGGCGGCACCCCGCTGGCCAGCAGCTTCTTGGCCGACTCGATCTTGCTGTCGGTCATCTTCGGCTTGCGGCCGCCTTTGCGGCCGAGCTGCTTGGCGACTTCCAGCCCGGCGCGGGTGCGCTCGACGGTCAGCTCGCGCTCCATTTCGGCAAGGCTCGCCATGACGTGGAAGAAGAACCGCCCGGATGGTGTGCCGGTGTCGATGGAGTCGGTGAGGCTCCTGAACTGGACACCGTGCTTGTGCAGATCGCCGACCAGATCGACCAGTTGCTTGACCGACCGGCCCAGCCGGTCGAGCTTCCAGACGACCAAAGTATCGCCTTCGCGCAGCATTTCGAGCGTCTTGGCCAAGCCAGGCCGGTCTGCCCGCGTGCCACTCACCTTGTCCTCGAAGACCTTTTTACATCCGGCCTTGCTCAAGGCTTCGCGTTGCAGCTCCAGGTTCTGATCCTGCGTCGAGACGCGCGCATAGCCAATCAACATGGCTTGTCTCGCGCCCGGTCGATGCGTTCCTGCATCGCCTGCATCACTTCTTCGTGGGTGTACGATCTGGCGTTGGCGTCGGTGGCTTGCCGCAGGGCTTCCTCAACCTCGCGCGTCATCCGCTCGTAATCCTCCGGCCACAGCGCTTGCTCCATGCGCAGCGACGCCTGACCCAGCAGGTGCAGCAGGCTGAACAGCCGCATGTCGTTGGTGGCGACGATGCGCTCCCGAATCTGCTCCTGAATAGCTTCGCTAGCCCGATGCGCTTGTGGTGTGGCAGTCCCCTCGTAGTCAGCGGGGAATTCCGCTTCCTCGGCAATCCTTGCCCAGGCGCTGGCCAGCGCCTCGATGGTTGACGTGCTCATTTCCGCCGCTCCTGTGCTCTTTGGCGAATCAACCGGCCAAGGGGCCTCGACGCGAAAACCAGCAGCATCACGCCTATCGGATACCAGGTCGAGAAGACCACCAAGGCATCGAAGGCTGGCCGTCCGGTGTTGGTAGGCAGTACGGCGGTCACAGCCATCAACCCGCCGACCGTCCAGATGATGCGCCACACGTAGGGCATCACGCGGGGCACGTAGCCGTCATCGAAAGCGGTCTGGTAGTAGCGGCGCAGGCCGCGCTCGGCAAGCGCCTGGCGCTGCCGCTCCGACAGCGCATCCGTCCGGCCATACCAGCGCCGGAATGGTGGACAGCGCAGCAGCAAAGGGGTGAAGAGGATCATCACCGCCACGATCGCGACACCCCACGCCATGACGGCGCCGGCATCGGGCCGCTTGGCGTTCTCGATCACGGGCGCGAAGACGCCCGGAGCACCGATCATCCAGAACAGCGCAATGTGCTGATGGAAGGAGAGCTTCATTTGCTCATCCACTTGCGCAGCAGGCGCTTTTTCAGGGAGGCGCGTTCTTGCGGGTTGCGTCCCTTGTGATTGGCGATGCGATCCGCCGTGGCGGCCTGGCGCTTGACGGGCCAGTAGGAGCGGCCATCCTTGCCCATCGACCAGACGCTGCTGGCCTGGTTTTCCAGCAGGGGCAGATGGGCGCTCAGGGCTTCGGGCGACGCGCTGGTCAGCGCCGTGCGCTCACGGGTGCGCCAGCGCTGATGCCAGAGCTTCTTGTCCTCGCGCTCGCTGCCGCAGGTCGTGTGCCCGACGATGGGTGTTTTGCGGCGGCTGCGGCTCATAACGTAGTGGTCTCCAAGAACATTCAGGACTGATCCCAGGCGTCGATGGTCAAGACCTGATCGGCAGGACAGGCGGCTACGCGGTCGGGAACTGGATGGTGTTCAGTCTCATGCCGACCCCATTCGATTGATCGCGTCGCTTGCGGCACGCTGCGACGCAAGGAGGTTTGCGACCTGGTTTAGCAGCCGTGTCCGCTGCATGTCTGTTACCTATCTCCCCGACCGCTCATTGGACCAACTCCAGAGATTGGGCTCTATCGCTCAGCCAATACGAAACCGGCATTGGCTGATGCCACAACCGAGACGAACACAAATGGCTCGGTACCTGTATTTCGCGCCCCGTGCACTTGGCCCGGTCTTGCCACGGCTATCTCACCTTCCCTGAGGGCACGAACAATCCCATTGCCCTGAAAGTAATCAGCCATTCCCGACAAAACAGTCCACGTGTCTTGGCCGTGAGGATGAATGTGAGCCGCAATTTCCTGCCCGGGATGGACATGCCAAACCACGATAATTGAGTCTCGGGTTTCAAGCACAACGGAACGAATAGGCTCGCCTTCGGACGGCTGAACATACTCGGCTACAGAAAATATTCTCGATTCAACAGTCATCGGAGATCCCTCTTTCACAGTGCCCCCAGACAGGCTGGATATGAGTTCTAACTCGAATTTGAACGGGAGGCTGGTCGTGCGGTCGTGCAGTTGCCGATGAGCGTGTCGGCTGCTGCCTCCTTGCCCACCAGCGAACTCACGTCCGTTGCGGCCATCCAGAAGGTCTTGCCCGAGCGCGGCTCATAGGTCGCGGGATCGAACACGCCAGAGGGGCCGAACATCGGCGGCTTGATTGGTCATGGCTCCATGCCTTTGTCGTTACGGTCTTCATCGTCGGCATCCTGACGCACGGCGGGCAATTGCTGGAGCAACGCCGGCAGCCATTCCTGTACCGTCTCCCACACCACATCGAGGTTGATGTCGAAATAGCCGTGAGCCATGCGATTACGCATATTGCGCATGCTGCGCCACGGCACGTCGGCATGCGCCTGGGTGAACTCGACGTAGCCATCCATCACCTTTGTGGCCGCCTCGCCGATGACGATCAGGCTCATGATGACGGCCTGCTGGGTGCGCTTGTCGGCCAAGAAGTCGTCCTTGGCCATCCCTTCCACGAAGCTGCGCGCATCGGTTGCGGCCTGCTGAATGTGGTCGAGGTAATCGGGCAGGCGGTTCTCGCTCATATCGGTTGCGCCTCCGCGAGCACCTTGGCCCGGAACTTCGGCGGCAGGTCGCCGGGAGTCAGCAGATCGACGTCAACGCCGAGCAGCGATTTCAGTTCTTCTTCCAAATCGCCCAAGTCCAACAACGTGGCACCGGGCAGCGCATCGACCAACAGGTCGAGGTCGCTGCCATCCCGGTCGGTGCCATGCAGCACCGAGCCGAAGACGCGCGGGTTCGCGGCGCGAAAGCGGCCTACCGCTTCACGCACTGCGCTTCGCTTCATGTCAAGCACAACAGACGGTCGCATGCGCATCCTTTCTTATCGAAACTCGTTGAGATGATATGCAATCAAGAATAGAATTTCAAGAACTATTTTCGAGAATCGCAATGCCTTGATTCCCGTGCCGCGCCTGTGAATTTCACCCGCTCGACGAGCGCAACACCGACGCCGCCTACGCCAAGAACCGGCGAATCGACCTCAAACTCACGAACCGCTGAGCGACGCGTCACCGCGCTGCTGCGCCAGCCAGTCGCGCGGGGCGCAGCCCATGCGCACGCGGAAGGCGCGCGCCAACGCGTTCGGGCTGCCGTAGCCGACGCGGTCGGCCACCACCGCCACCGGACGCCCCTGCTTGAGCAGGGTGCAACTGACGTTCATCCGCCAGTCGGCCAGATAGTCGCCCGGCGTGACGCCCACCGCGTCTTTGAACGCGGCGGCGAAGCGCGCGCGTGACATGCCCGCCTGCGCCGCCAGCGCCTCGAGCGACCACGCGGTCTGCGGCGCATCGTGCATGGCGGTTATGGCGCGCGCGAGTTTCGGGTCGGCCAGTCCCGCCAGCAGTCCGGTGGCGCCAAGCCGCCCATCCATCAGATAACGCAGCAACTGGATCAGTAGCAACTCGCACAAGCGGTCGATGGCGGCCTGCCGACCGCACTGGTCGCGCTCGGCTTCGGCAGACAGCAGCTCTAGCGTCGGCCCGAGGCCGGGCAAGTCCGCCAGCGGAATCAGCAGCATCGACGGCAAGGCCATGGCCAACGGATTGCCCGTCGAAGCGCCCAGATCGACCTCCGCACACAACAGCTCAGCGGTATCGCCGGGGGCGGCGACAAAACGATGCGACGCCACGCGCGGATAAAACAGCAGGCTCGGCTCGGTAACCAGCAGATCTTCATGCACGGGCGAACGCGCCGTAATCGGGCCGCGCCGCACCAGATGGATATAGCCATGCGGCGCCGCGTAATGATGCTGCCCACAGAAGGCGCCGCTGTGAAAAACGCGCGCCGAAAGCGAGTAGTGCCGGAGCAAGCCGGCCAGTCGATCCGCCATTCCACTCTCCATATAAGACGATAGGTTACGTATTTGATACTTTACGTGCCATATCGTACCAAACAAAGGGCGATCATGCCCACGTGCTCTTGCACCTCACCCACTACGGAGATAGACATGACCCAAATCGCCCCCCTGACCATCGACACCGCTGACGCCGCTACCGCTGCCACACTCAAGGCCGTCAAAGCCAAGCTCGGCGTGGTGCCGAACCTGCTCGCCACGCTGGCCCACGCGCCGGCAGCGCTCAACGGCTACCTCGGCCTGTCCGAAACGCTGGGCACCGGCCGCCTGAGTGCCACCCAGCGCGAGATCGTTGCGCTGGCTGCCGGTCAAGCCAATCGCTGCCAGTACTGCCTGAGCGCACACACCCTGATCGGCAAAGGTGCCGGACTGTCGGCAGAGGCCATCGCCGCGGCCCGCACCGGCCAGGCGGCCAACGCACTTGACGATGCAATTGCCGGCTTTGCCCGCGCGCTGGTCGAGCAACGCGGCGTGGTGTCGGCCGACGCCATGGCCAACTACCGCCGCGCGGGGCTCGACGACGGCCTGATACTGGAAGTGATCGCCAACATCGCGCTGAACACGCTCACCAACTACACCAACCACATCGCCGACACCACGGTGGATTTCCCCGTGGTCGCCGTCTGATCTCCATAGGCATATAAGGAGAACACAACGAAAATCGCACTCACCGGCGCTCTGCTCGCCAGCGCCCTCGTCCTGCCACTGGCCGTCACGGCCGGCGACTTTTCGCCCTATGTGGACAGCCAGGGCGGCATCAGCCGCCCCACAGACTTCCGCACAAACTTCGTCCACCTGGGCTCATATGCGGTGTTGGACGAAAAATCCGCCTCTCGCGGCCTGCACGATGTGTACACCGAAAAGGCCTCGGCCGAGCACTACCGCAAGACCGGCAAGTTCCCGGACGGCGCCACGCTGGTGAAAGAGATCCGCAAGCTCGAAACCAGCGCCATGACCACCGGCGACCCTGTGGTCTGGGGTTCCGATGCGGCCGTGTGGTTCGTGATGGTCAAGGACGCCAAAGGCCGTTTCGCCAGCAACCCCTTGTGGGGCGACGGCTGGGGCTGGGCGCTGTTCAAGGCCGACGCCCCCGCCAAGAATGTCGCCGTCAGCTACGCAGCCGACTGCATGGGCTGCCATGTGCCGGCGGCCAAGACCGACCGCGTATTCATCCAGGGCTATCCGACACTGACCCAGCACTGACTTGCTTGTCACTTTCAGAAGGCGACAGCACGAAATATCAAAAGTCGACCGCACGGTCTTTTCTGACGTTGGAGTCGCCTCAGAAAACGGAAAATAAAGCACGCTAAGGCGTAGTTCCCTCGGGCTACACCGCGTCCGCACTGCGCGGTTCTTTCTTCCCTTGCAGTGACGCAATCAGCGGGCAGGAAACGTTCCCCTTCCGCGCATGGCAGGCGCACACCAAATCAGACAGCACGGCCTCCATGCGCGCCAGGTCAGCCATCCTCTCGCGCACGTCCTTGAGCTTGTGCTCGGCCAGGCTGCTGGCTTCCTCGCAATGGGTGCCATCCTCCAGCCGCAGCAGCTCGGCGATCTCATCCAGGCTGAAGCCCAACCGCTGGGCTGATTTCACGAAGCGCACCCGCGTTACATCCGTCTCGCCATAGCGGCGAATGCTGCCGTAAGGCTTGTCCGGTTCCGGGAGCAAGCCCTTGCGCTGATAGAACCGGATGGTCTCCACATTGACCCCGGCCGTCCTGGCGAAAACGCCAATGGTCAGGTTCTCCAAATTGTTTTCCATATCGCTTGACTCCGTACATAACTACGGAAGTAAGCTTAAGCTATCCAATTCAGATTCGAAAGGACAAACGTATGTCTGAACCTCAAAACGGGCGCGGCGCGCTCTTCACTGGCGGGCTGGCCGCCATCCTCGCCTCGGCTTGCTGCCTCGGGCCGCTGGTTCTGATCGCCTTGGGGTTCAGCGGCGCTTGGATCGGCAACTTGACGGTGTTGGAACCCTATCGCCCCATCTTTATCGGCGTGGCGCTGGTGGCGTTGTTCTTCGCCTGGCGGCGCATCTACCGGCCGTCAGCCGCCTGCAAACCGGGTGAGGTTTGCGCGATTCCCCAAGTGCGAGCTACTTACAAGCTCATTTTCTGGGGCGTGGCCGTGCTGGTTTTGGTCGCGCTCGGATTTCCCTACGTCGTGCCATTTTTCTATTGATCACAGGAGTTCACCATGAAAAAGCTGCTTTCCGCCCTTGCCCTCGCTGCCGTTGTTGCCCCCGTGTGGGCCGCCACCCAGACCGTTACGCTGTCCGTACCGGGCATGACCTGCTCGGCCTGTCCGATCACTGTCAAGAAGGCGATTTCCAAGGTCGATGGCGTCAGTAAAGTTGACGTGACCTTCGAGACGCGCGAAGCGGTGGTCACCTTCGATGATGCCAAGACCAGCGTGCAGAAACTGACCAAGGCTACCGAGGATGCGGGCTACCCATCATCAGTCAAGAACTGATCATGAAAGACCCGAAGACACTGCTGCGGGTCAGCATCATTGGCACAACCCTCGTGGCGCTGTGTTGCTTCACCCCTGTTCTGGTCATTTTGCTCGGTGTGGTCGGCTTGTCCGCGCTGACCGGCTATCTGGACTATGTGCTGCTGCCTGCGCTGGCGATTTTCATCGGCTTGACCATCTACGCCATCCAACGAAAACGCCAAGCCGATGCCTGCTGCACCCCGAAATTCAATGGAGTAAAAAAATGACCGAAATCACCGTGAATGGCATGACCTGCACATCCTGCGCCACCCATGTCAAAGATGCTTTGGAAAAGATTCCCGGCGTGAATGCCGCTGTGGTGTCCTATCCAGAAAGCCGCGCGCAAGTCATGGCAGACACCGCCGTGAGCCACAACCAACTGCTGGCCGCCATCGCCGCATTGGGTTATCAAGGCTCGATCCGGGTTGGTGATTTCAAAGATGAACCAAAAATCCGTGATGCACTTGAGGGCGCCGGTTTGCATATCGCCATCATTGGCAGCGGCGGGGCCGCGATGGCGGCGGCGCTGAAGGCCGTCGAGCAAGGCGCGACGGTCACGCTGATCGAACGCGGCACCATCGGCGGCACCTGCGTCAATATCGGCTGTGTGCCGTCCAAGATCATGATCCGCGCTGCCCATATTGCCCATCTGCGCCGGGAAAGTCCGTTCGACGGCGGTATTGCGGCAACTGTGCCTGCGATTGACCGCAGCAAACTGCTGGCCCAGCAGCAGGCCCGTGTCGATGAACTGCGGCACGCCAAATACGAAGGCATCCTGGACGGCAATCCAGCCATCACCGTTTTGCACGGTGAAGCGCGTTTCAAGGACGACCAGAGCCTGGTCGTCCGTTTGAACGAGGGTGGCGAGCGCGAGGTAACGTTCGACCGCTGCCTGGTCGCCACCGGTGCCAGTCCGGCCGTGCCGCCGATTCCGGGCCTGAAAGAGTCACCCTACTGGACTTCCACCGAAGCGCTTGTCAGCGACACCATTCCCGCACGCCTGGCCGTGATCGGTTCGTCGGTGGTGGCGTTGGAACTGGCGCAAGCCTTTGCCCGGCTCGGCAGCCAGGTCACGATCCTGGCACGCAGCACCTTGTTCTTCCGGGAAGACCCGGCCATCGGCGAGGCCGTGACAGCCGCTTTCCGCGCCGAGGGCATCGAGGTGCTGGAGCACACGCAAGCCAGCCAGGTCGCCCATGTGAACGGCGAATTCGTGCTGACCACCGGACACGGTGAATTGCGCGCTGACAAGTTGCTGGTTGCCACCGGTCGGGCACCGAATACGCGCAGCCTCGCGCTGGACGCGGCGGGGGTCACTGTCAATGCGCAAGGGGCCATCGTTATCGACCAAGGCATGCGCACGAGCAACCCGAACATCTACGCGGCCGGCGACTGCACCGACCAGCCGCAGTTCGTCTACGTGGCAGCGGCCGCCGGCACCCGTGCCGCGATCAACATGACCGGCGGCGACGCAGCCCTCAATCTGACCGCGATGCCGGCAGTGGTGTTCACCGACCCGCAAGTCGCCACCGTGGGCTACAGCGAGGCGGAAGCGCACCACGATGGCATCGAGACCGACAGTCGCACGCTGACACTCGACAACGTTCCGCGAGCGCTTGCCAACTTCGACACACGCGGCTTCATCAAGCTGGTCATCGAGGAAGGTAGCGGACGGCTCATCGGCGTGCAGGCGGTGGCCCCGGAAGCGGGCGAACTGATCCAGACGGCGGTGCTCGCCATCCGCAACCGCATGACGGTGCAGGAACTGGCCGACCAGTTGTTCCCCTACCTGACAATGGTCGAGGGGTTGAAGCTTGCGGCGCAGACCTTCAACAAGGACGTGAAGCAGCTTTCCTGCTGCGCTGGATAAAAAAAGGAGGTTTTCAATGAGCGCCTACACCGTGTCCCGGCTGGCCCTTGATGCCGGGGTGAGCGTGCATATCGTGCGCGACTACCTGCTGCGCGGATTGCTGCGTCCGGTGGCGTGCACCCCGGGCGGCTATGGCCTGTTCGATGATGCCGCCTTGCAACGGCTGTGCTTCGTGCGGGCGGCCTTCGAGGCGGGCATCGGCCTGGACGCGCTGGCGCGGCTGTGCCGGGCGCTGGATGCTGCGGACGGCGATGAAGCGGCCGCGCAGCTTGCCGTTCTGCGCCAGTTCGTCGAGCGTCGGCGCGAAGCGTTGGCCGATCTGGAGGTGCAGTTGGCCACCATGCCGACCGAGCCGGCACAGCACGCGGAGAGTCTGCCATGAACAGCCCCGAGCGCTTGCCGTCCGAGACGCACAAACCGATCACCGGCTACCTGTGGGGCGCGCTGGCCGTGCTCACCTGTCCCTGCCATTTGCCGATTCTCGCCATTGTGCTGGCCGGCACGACGGCCGGCGCGTTCATCGGAGAGTACTGGGGTATCGCAGCCCTCACGCTGACCGGTTTGTTCGTCCTGTCTGTGACACGACTGCTGCGGGCCTTCAAAGATCGATCATGAGCGCTTCCCATTGAGACAAACCACGCTGTCGCTACGTTGCCTCATGCCGGCATCAAATTCGGCTGAGTAGCTTCTCGCCATCTGGACGTAGCTCACCCTTGGGTGAAACATGCCGATACAGGGTCTGCCGCGTGACGCCAAGTTCCTGGCACAGGTCGCCGACCTTGGTCTCTGGCTGACCCATTGCCGCCATCGCCAGCCGCAGCTTGGCGGCGGTCATCTTGAACGGCCGGCCGCCTTTCCGCCCGCGCGCGCGGGCCGAGGCTAGGCCGGCAATCGTGCGCTCCGCGATCAACTCGCGCTCGAACTCGGCCAGGGCGGCGAAGATGCCAAAGACCAGCTTGCCGGCGGCGGTCGTGGTGTCGATGGCCGCGCCGTGCCCGGTTAATACCTTCAAGCCGATGCCGCGCCCAGTCAGGTCGTGCACGGTGTTGATGAGATGTCGCAGGTCGCGTCCGAGCCGATCCAGTTTCCACACGACCAGTGTGTCGCCAGTTCGCAACGCCTTCAGGCAGCTCGTCAAGCCGGGCCGATCCTCGCGCATGCCGGATGCCTGGTCCTCGTAAAGATGTACTGGATCGACCCCGGCGGCAATCAGCGCGTCGCGCTGCAAATCGGTAGCCTGGGAGCCGTCCGCCTTCGATACCCGCATGTAGCCTATCAGCATGTCGTACCTGTCACATATACGTTCGATTATGTGACAGTGTGCGCCGGAAAGTTAAGGTCGTCAAAATTTGTCACTTAACCCGTCATTCTGTCTAAGACATGCAAAGGATCCGTCAGGCTCATAATGTGACAGAAATTCCGTGGCGATGCCTTCCTTCGCGAAGGTGGCGCGCAACTGTTCCAGGGAAGCGGGGTCGCGCCGACCATAGGAAGCCAACGCGAACAGCGAGCGTGCCGTCTCGGGGTTGTGCCGCGCTTCAATGATGGCCTCGTCGATGGCCTGGACTGCACGCTGCCAGTGATTGATGGGTTCGGGCTTCGGCGCTTTCGTCGGCAGGCCACTGGTGAACCCTGTTTGGGGCTCGGACCAGAACAGCTTTGCCTGCTCGCCTGGCGGGCTTATGTACCTCACCTCAATCAAGCTGATTGCCGTTGCCGCCGCCTCCAGCATCTGCAACCGTACTGCCGGATTCAGGGTTTCATACGGTCGCCACAGACTTTGCCCAGCACGCAGCGGATGCCCGCAGCCTTCCCAGACTTGGCGGAGATACCCCGCGTAGGTTCCGCACGCCGAAAGCGGTGTGTTCAGCTCATCGAGCAGCGTGCGTAGCAGCCGAAACCACAATCCGGCATGGATGCGTCGGCGCGGCAGCTCCAGGTGACCGGTCGTCAGTGCCTGCCAGGTACGCTGGTCCATCGCCGCAATCGCGTCGCTGGCGGTGCGCGGTTCGGCGTCGGCGTTCTCCCAGCCTAGAAACCGCCCTGGCACGCCCCAATAGGATTCCAGCCGGCAGCCATGCAGCGGGCAGCTCAGCATCAGGGGCAGCTTCCACGCGAGCAGTACGGCTTGGTTCTCCGGATCGTTCAGGCATAGCGGACAGGCGCGGTGTATCGGCTGGCTGGGCAGCCAGGCACGCCAGCTCGTGATGGATCGCGTCTTACGGCGGTGTGTCGGCAGCAACACCGAGAGCTGGAACGCATAGGTCTCCAATGCATCTGGAATCTGATCATCAAGGCTGTCCAGTAGCCAAGGCACCCAGCCGGCAAAGCTCATGCAACGCAGCCGGTTCAGTTCGATGCCGCTCCGCTGGGAAAGCATCGCCAGCAGCGCCAGTGGTGGCGCGGTGTCCAGGTCATCAACCTGACCGTGACCAAGATCGTGCTCCAGCAGCTCGGACACCTCTATGTGATAGCAAAGGGCCACGCGGTTGAGCCACGAAGACAAGGCTTCACCTTCCCTGGGAGCCGGATGCAGTGGCCAGCGTGGCGCTGGCTTCACATCAGTTCCCGCTCGAATTGCCGACGCCGCTCGCTGGGGCCGGTGTAATCGGCCATGCTCAGCGTGCGATGGTTGATCGCTTCCTCGCCGCTCTCCACGGCGGCGAGGGCTGCCGCCATCAGCAAGTGCGTCAGTTCGCCGATGGTGCCTTCGCTGCGTGTGAGCAGGTAGCGGGCCATGTCCAGCGTGGCAATCGACGAGGGGCGCCGCAGTGGAAGC
>JAKOZI010000254.1 GCA_029780075.1 Pseudomonadota bacterium | reverse complement strand
GGGCTTTCCGTTATCAGGCAAAAAAGGACGGCGTTTTTGATGAAGACTTTCTCTGCCAAATCGCACGAAGTGCAGCGCGAATGGCTTCTGGTTGATGCCACGGACAAGGTGCTCGGTCGCCTTGCAACCGAAATTGCGCGCCGCCTGCGTGGTAAGCACAAGCCCGAATTCACCCCGCACGTGGATACCGGCGACTACATCGTCGTAACCAATGTCGAAAAGTTGCGCGTCACTGGCAACAAGGCTGAGGACAAGAAATACTATCGCCACTCGGGGTATCCGGGCGGTATTTACGAAACCAGCTTCACCAAGATGCAGCAGCGTTTCCCGGGACGCGTCCTTGAGCAAGCGGTAAAGGGCATGCTCCCCAAGGGACCGCTCGGTTACGCCATGCTCAAGAAAATGAAATGCTACGCCGGTGCAACCCATCCGCACGCTGCCCAGCAGCCGAAGGTTCTGGAACTCTAAGGGGTCACAATGGCTGAAAATTACTTCTATGGTACCGGGCGGCGGAAATGCGCAGTAGCTCGGGTTTTCATGAAGCGCGGCAGCGGCAAGTTCGTCGTGAACGGCAAGCCAGTCGATGAGTTTTTCTCGCGAGTCACGGGCCGCATGATCGTTCGGCAGCCACTGCAACTGATTGAGCAAATGGCAGGCTTCGATATTCTGGTCAATGTCGCAGGCGGCGGTGAATCCGGACAGGCTGGAGCGGTACGGCATGGCATCACTCGGGCACTGATTGCCTATGACCTGTCGCTCAAGCCGGCACTCTCGAAAGCCGGATTCGTTACACGTGACGCTCGCGAGGTGGAACGCAAGAAGGTCGGCTTCCACAAGGCACGCCGTCGCAAGCAGTTCTCCAAACGTTAAGCGAGTCCTGCACTGCAGGGAAAGCCGCCTTGGGGCGGCTTTTGTGTTTTCGGGAGTGGGGGTCTATCATTGGCCGCTATCAGGGAGGCTCGCATGATCAAGGTTGGCATCGTCGGAGGTACCGGCTACACGGGTGTAGAACTATTGCGCCTCCTGGCGCAACATCCTGAGGCAGAAATCGTGGCCATCACCTCCAGGGGGGACGCGGGCACTGCCGTCTCCAGCATGTTCCCCAGCTTGCGCGGGCGACTGAGCCTCAAGTTTCAGGATCCGGCCAGCGCCAATCTGAAAGCTTGTGACGTGGTCTTCTTCGCCACGCCAAATGGTGTGGCGATGCAACAGGCACCGGCGCTGCTGGACGCTGGTGTGCGCGTCATCGATCTGGCGGCCGACTTCCGCATCAGGGATGTGGGCGAGTGGGGCCAGTGGTACGGGATGCAGCATGCCAGCCCCGAGTGGGTTGGAAAAGCCGTCTATGGACTCCCCGAACATCATCGCGCGGCCATTCGCAACGCTCGCCTGGTGGCCAACCCCGGCTGTTACCCGACGGCGGTGCAATTGGGCTTCATGCCCCTGCTCGAAGCCGGCCTGGTGGAAGTCGATCATCTGGTAGCGGACGCCAAGTCGGGCGTCTCCGGGGCCGGACGCAAGGCCGAAATCCCCGCCCTCTTTTCCGAGGCCGCGGATAATTTCAAGGCCTACGCCGTCGCCGGCCACAGACATCTGCCCGAGATTCGACAGGGTTTGTCGACCATGGCCGGCAACCCGGTTGGCCTGACCTTCGTACCACACCTGACGCCGTTGATCCGCGGCATTCATGCCACCTTGTACGCCCGCATCAAGACCGAAGCGGATTTTCAAGAGGTCTTCCAAAGGCGCTACAAAGCCGAGCCGTTTGTCGATGTCATGCCGCCGAATTCGCATCCGGACACCCGCTCGGTACGCGCCGCAAATGTCTGCCGTATCGCCGTTCACCGGCCTCAGCAGGGCAATATTGTGGTCGTCCTGTCGGTCATCGACAACCTCGTCAAAGGCGCTGCCGGACAGGCTGTCCAGAACATGAACATCATGTTCGGATTGCCGGAAACAGAGGGCCTGTGGCAACTGGCAGTGCTCCCCTAACGCTCGACCCAATGATTGCTGCGCCAGCGTTTGCGAAAGCTCTGGAACTCTTCAGCACCGTCCGTGTCGAAAGCGCGTGTCTGCTTTCGAACCCTAACCAACCGTGTCTCACCACGCCTGGCTTGAGCAGGCCAATCACCCAGATTCAGTATCAGGAGGATAACGTAATGAATGTAGCAACCGAAATGCCGATGCCCTTCGTCTTCACCGACAGCGCGGCTGGCAAGGTGAAGGAGTTGATCGAAGAGGAAGGCAACCCGGACCTGAAACTGCGCGTATTTGTCACCGGTGGTGGCTGCTCGGGTTTTCAGTATGGCTTCACCTTTGACGAGGTCGCCAATGACGACGACACGGCGCTGCAGAAAAACGGCGTCACCCTGCTGGTCGACCCGATGAGCTACCAGTACCTCGTTGGCGCTGAAATCGACTACACCGAAGGGCTTGAGGGTTCGCAGTTCGTGATCAAGAATCCCAACGCCTCTTCGACTTGCGGCTGCGGTTCGTCGTTCTCGGTATAGTTGCGGCACGGCACCGCTGTTGCGGTTTCAGTCATTGCTGGAACACGCAGTCACTGGTGGCGACAGACCTGACTTCTCAGCAGGGTCGCCACTGCCGCCAGCAGTGCTGCAGCACACACCCCGTGGCTGATCGCCAGCCCAAGGCTGAAGCCACTGATGACGGTCAAGGTACCCAGCGCGACTTCGGTTGTGAGCAGGACCAGCACCAGCATCGCCGCCCGGCGTCGTTGCTCTTCGCGCATCGCCTGCACCGCTGCGGTGCCCAGCAAGATCAGCGCGCACATGGCGCTGTAGCGGTGCAGCAAATTCAGGGTGACGCCACCGGGATCTCCGGCTTGCGGCACCGAAGTCAGGATCGACAAGGGCTGCAGCGCCGCCCAGCCGGCCGCTGTCGGCCACCACCGACCGGCACAGTCCGGAAACGACGGGCAGGCCGGCGCGGCGTAGCCTGAACCGAGCAGCGCCCCCAGGACCAAAGTACTGGTAAGGACAATGGCCCCGACGCGCAGCAAGAGCTTCGGCTCGTCCGGTTGGTCGAGCGCAGATCCGGGGCGACTGGCCAGCACCACCCGCCACGAGAAGCTGACCAGACCGAGTCCACCCAGGATGTTCAGGAAACCGACCGGCATCAGCCGGGGATCTGAACTCCAGATCCCAAGCGCCGAGAGAGCCAGCATCAACAGCAGCAGCAGCGTTGCCGGAGCGGCCGCCGACTCGATCATGGGTCGCCGCCGGCATTGCCAGACCAGCGTGCAGGCCAGCAGCAGCGACAACGTCGCGGCGGCGCGATGCAGCAGCCGCGCGACGCCGAAATGTTGCTCCTGCGGTTCGCCGCTCAGCAACGCCCCATAGCAAGCGGGCCAATCGGCACAACCCAGGCCGGCGCCGTCGAGGCGAAGGTAAGCACTGAGCAACACCACCAGCAGCGACAGCGCCGTCAACAGCAGTGCCAGCGCGCGCACTTTCCGCAGGCGCAGACCCAGGCTGGCCATCAGGTGGCGCCGCCGGACGAGGGCAGCGCGCGAAGTTCGTGATTCAACCACAACAGCACACCCAGGACGACCATGGCGCCACCCTGATGCGCGGCACCCAGACCCACGGGAACTGCCAGCAGCAGGGTCGCAATCCCGAGTCCAATCTGCGCGATGAGCACAATCAGCAGCAACGTTGCCGCCAGCTGCACCCTCCGGGAGACGACCGCGCGGCTGAGCTTCCACCAGAGCCAGGGCACGAGGAAGGCCAGCAGCCACGCGCCCAGGCGGTGGTCGAACTGGACCAGGGCCATGTTGTTGAAGAAATTGAGATACCACGGATCGATGATGAAACTCTCCGGCGGCAGCACATGCCCGTGCATCAGCGGAAAGGTATTGTAGGCCTTGCCGGCGCGTATGCCGGCAACCAGGCCGCCGCTGACCACCATATAGCCCACGAGTAACGCCAGCCAGAAAGCGACGCGCTGCAACTGTCTCAGCTGCACATCGTGGGTGGTACGCACGCGCTCGGCCAGCAAGCCCAGCGCCAGCCAGAACATCGCGACAAAGATCAGGAATGCCAGCGACAGATGCGCGGTCAGGCGGTAGTGGCTGACGCGAGGATCGTCGACCAGTCCGCTCTTGACCATGTACCAGCCCATTGCCCCCTGCAGACCGCCCAGCACGAAGATGCCCAGCAACTTCGGTACCAGCGCCGGGGCGAGTTTGCGTCGCAGCCAGAAATAGAGAAAGGGCAGGAGAAACACGGCGCCGACCAGGCGTCCCAGCACGCGATGCCAGTACTCCCAGTAGAAGATGCCCTTGAACTCGTCAAGTGCCATGCGATGGTTCACCTGCTGGTATTCCGGCGTCTGCTTGTATTTTTCGAAGGTCTCCTCCCATTCCTGCTGGTTCAACGGCGGGATGACGCCGACGATCGGTTGCCACTCGACGATCGACAGACCCGAGTGCGTCAGCCGCGTGACACCACCGACAACCAGAATGGCAAAGACCATGGCACTGCAAAGCAGCAGCCAAAGCGCGACTTGTCGGCGAGCGACTTTATCCATGACAGGTCACCGGGGAACGGAAAAAGGGGAAAAGGGGAAAAGGCGCGAATTATATGCCCTTTGTCGCGCTCCTTGAGGGCCGCACCGTCTGCGACCATTAGCCGCAGGTCTGGCGCTGCGACACTGATGCCAGCAGGCTTTGCCGGTGCCCGCCTGGTCTCCCGTTCTTGACGTGAATCAAATCAATGAACACCTGCCTGCAGGTATTCTGTGGCCAATTGTGCCCCAAAAGCCCAAGGAATTCGACTTATCTGCAACCCGGCATGTGCCGCGCGCGCCAATCAGTGATGGAGGATACAAAAACATGGCCGACCACAACGATGACGACCTTCCGTTCATGCAAAAGCTGCTGGACAACCACTTCCTGCTGCTGTTTCTCGGCGTAGCCTCCCCTGGGCTGCTCTATATCCTGTGGGGCATCATCGACATCATGAATACGCCGGTCGCCAGATAGGCCAATCCGTTCACATCAGGGAGAGTCAACTATGAGTGCAATTCTGCCGCCGTCCGATCGGCTCTGGTGGAAGCAACCCATCGACAAGGTCGAATGGGCGTGGATCGGGATCGCCTTCGTCTGGGGGATGATCATGTTCGTGATGATGATCTATTGGCATATCTACGGTAAGCAGAACCTGTCCAACGAGGCCTACAAGACCAGCCCGGAGATGTTCGCCGCGAAGGCCGAGAAGTTCATCGCCGAGAACACCGTGCGCACCGAAACCGAGCAGCAGATCCCGGTGGTCAAGGTACCCGCCGGCGGTGACGGCTACCTGATTGCCCGCCTGTGGGCCTGGTACCCGATCCTCGAACTCGAAAAAGGCCAGACCTACAGGATTCATCTGTCTTCCATGGACTACAACCATGGCTTCTCGCTGCAACCGGTCAACATCAACATCCAGGTGATCCCCGGCTATGAACATGTCGTCAAGATGACGCCGACCAAGGAAGGCACTTACGCCATCGTCTGCAACGAGTACTGCGGCATCGGCCACCACTCGATGCTCGGCCGTATCTACGTGAAATAAGAGGGGGAGTAAATCGATGGCAACCACCTACCGTACCTGTCCCGTCTCCGGACTGCAATTCGAGGACCAGGCCGAGAAGCTGATGCGCTGGAACGCCGTTGCCGGCGTACTCTGGCTGCTGGTCGGCGGCATTACCGCGCTGCTGGTCATCCTCACCCGCTGGCCGGCGATCAAACTGCTGCCGGCCGACCAGTTCTACCTGATTCTTACCGCCCACGGCATCGACATGCTGATCCTGTGGATCCTGTTCTTCGAGATGGCCGTTCTCTACTTTGCCTCATCGACGCTGCTCCGCTGCCGGCTGGCGACACCGAAGATCGCGTGGCTCGGATTCTGGCTGATGGTGATTGGCGGCATCACCACCAACATCGCCATTTTCCAGGGCGAATCGAGCGTGATGTTCACCTCGTACGTCCCGATGCAGGCGGCGCCGCACTTCTACCTGGGAATCATCCTGGTGGCCGTCGGCGCACTGCTCGGCGTCGCCGTCTTCTTCGGTACCCTGGTGGTCGCCAAGAAGGACCGGACCTACCAGGGCTCGCTGCCGCTGGTGACATTCGGCGCGCTGACCGCGGCGATCATCGCCACGTTCACCATCCTCGCCGGCGCCGGCATCCTCATCCCGACCTTCCTGTGGTCGGTCGGCCTGATCAAGGAAATCGATGCGCAGTTGTACCGCATGGTGTGGTGGGGATTGGGGCACTCCTCGCAGCAGATCAACGTCGCCGCGCATGTCTCGGTCTGGTACCTGACGGCGGCGGTCATTTTCGGTGCCAAACCCCTGTCGGAAAAGGTTTCGCGCTTCGCCTTCCTGCTCTACATCCTGTTCCTGCAACTCGCCAGCGCGCATCACCTGCTCTCCGACCCCGGCATGAGTGCCGAATGGAAGGTGCTCAACACCTCCTATTTCATGTATTTCGCGGTGATGGCCTCGATGATTCACGGCTTCACCGTCCCCGGCGCGATCGAAGCGGCACAGCGACGCAAGGGTTACACCAACGGCCTGTTTGAATGGCTGCGCAAGGCCCCCTGGGGCAACCCGGTGTTCTCGGGCATGTTCATCTCGCTGGTCAGCTTCGGTTTCCTCGGCGGCATCTCGGGCGTCGTGCTCGGCACCGAGCAGATCAACATGCTGATGCACAACACCTTCTACGTTCCGGGCCATTTCCACACCACGGTGGTGACCGGCACGACGCTGGCCTTCATGTCGATCACCTACCTGCTGGTGCCGGTGCTCTTCCGGCGTGAAATGATCCTGCCCAAGCTGTGCCAGATCCAGCCTTACCTGTTCGGCATCAGCATGTCGGTGCTCGGACTGGTGATGATGGGTGCCGGCACGCTGGGGGTTTCCCGCCGGCACTGGGACATGGCCTTCTCTGGTGCGCCGTTCCAGTATGAATGGCCGGGCGCCGCCTACCTGATGATGGGCCTGACGGGAATCTTCGGAGTGCTCGCCGTGATCGGCGGTGGGCTGTGGATCCTGCTGGTCGTCGGCTCGCTGCTGTTTGGCAGGAAACTCGACGGCGGCAAGGTGGCGGACCGGCCGACGCCGATCCCGGCGAACACCCAGGCGGCTTCGGCTGTCGCCCACGGCAGCGACCACGTCGGGGTCCCTGGCACGGTGGTGCTGGCGCTGCTGCTGCTGGTGTCCTTCGTCCTCTACTACTTCGTGAACTGGAAGTACCTGTCCGAAGTCTGGTTGCTGAGCTGATTCGGCAATCGCCCCCACGCCACCCGGCGTGGGGGCCTGCCTGAATCCCGCCGCCTGGAGCACAGTGCCGACGCAAACAACTCTGCACCCATCCGCCTTCAACCCCCTGCTCGCCACGCTATCGACGCCAATGCCCAGCACACTCCCATCGAACAGCACCCCCGGCTTCCCTATCCGTGCCATTCTGGGCGTTTTCAAGCTGCGCATCGGCGTCGTCATCACCTTTACCGCACTCGCCGGGCTCGCCGTCAGCACTGGCCCCAGCCTGAGTCTGCTGCAACTGCTCGTGCTGACACTGTCGGTACTGGTCTCGTCGGCCAGCGCCGGTGCCTTCAACCAGTATTACGAACACGACAGCGACCACCTGATGTCGCGAACCAGCAAGCGCCCCTTCGTCACCGGCGAAATTCGCCATGGTCCGATCTGGCTGCTGGTGATTGCCGCCCTGATGGCGCTCTCGGTGGGCGCCGCGTGGATCGCGCTCAATGCCTGGTCAGCGCTGTTCGTTTTCCTCGGCGCCTTTTTCTACGCCATCGTGTACACCGTCTGGCTGAAACGCCGCACCTGGCTGAACATCGTCTTCGGCGGGCTGGCCGGCAGTTGGGCGGTCCTCGCCGGGGCGACCGCAGCCGATCCGCAATTGGGCGCGGTGCCGCTGGCTCTCGCGCTGGTCCTTTTCCTGTGGACACCACCGCATTTCTGGAGCCTGGCGATCGCCTTTCGCGACGACTACACCGCCGCCGGCGTACCCATGCTGCCGGTCGTCGTCGGCGACCAACGCGCCGCCAATACGATCCTGTTCAGCACCCTGGCCCTGGTTGCCGCCTCCTTGCTGCCGCTGGCCTTCGGCCTCGGCGCGATCTACTTCATCGGCGCCGCCAGCGGCGGCTTCCTGTTCATCCAGAAGGCCTGGCGGCTGACGCGCGAACCCAACCGCAAATCGGCAATGGTCTGCTTTCATGCCTCGCTGATGCAGCTGACCCTGGTACTGCTGGGGGCCATCGTCGATACCCAGCTACGCTACTGGTAAATGACGGACCACCCACGGTGACTCTGCTGCGTATCTCGCGCGCGCTCTTCGCCACACTCCTGGCGGCACTCCTGCTGCTGGCCGCGATCCCCCTGCGCGCTGACGACGCGGCGGCCGACAAGCCCAGGCTCACCGCTCGTCCGCAAGGTGTCAACGGCACGCTGACACTGACCACGCTCGACGAAAAGGCCGCCTACGCGTTGTCGCAAGGCGCCATCGGCAAGCCGGTCGGCGACTTCGTCCTGCTCGATCGCCAGGGACGAGCGGTCGAACTGTCGCGTTACCGGGGCAAGCCGCTGCTGGTCACCTTCATCTACACCGCCTGCTTCCAGGTCTGTCCGACGATCACCCGCAATCTGCAGAAAGCGGTCGACAATACCGTCAGCGTCATGGGCACCGACCGCTTCAACGTCATCAGCATCGGCTTCAATCAGCCCTTCGACTCACCGGCGGCGCTCAGCGACTTCGCCCGGCAATACGGCATTCACCTGCCCAACTGGGAATTCCTGAGCCCTGCCCCGGCCATCGTCGGAGAATTGACCCGCAATTTCGGCTTCAGCTACATCGCCACCCCCGCTGGCTTCGACCACATCAACCAGGTCACCCTGGTCGACGCCGAGGGCAGGATCATCCGCCAGGTCTATGGCGAGAAGTTCACCGCCGCGGATCTCGCCGAACCGCTCAAGCGCCTGATCACCGGCTCGGCCATCCCGCCGGAGGTCGGTACGCTGCAGGAGATCATGGCGCGGGTGCGGATCCTCTGCTCGGTCTACGACCCACTCACCGGCCGTTACCGGACCAACTACTCGCTTTACTTTCAGTTCGCCGGCTTCCTTACCTTCTTCGCCTTCATGATCTATCTGTCGGTCAATTTCTGGAAGAACCGGCGCCGGAGCGAAACGAAGGCCCCCTGAACGGCATGGCTTCAGGCCGGGCAAGACCCGACGGCAACCCGGTGACAGACGCACGCCTGGAGCACGGCGGCATCGTTTGAGTGTTCCAGAACGCCCCGCGTTGTGGTGAGGGAACTCAATAATCCTGCGCAAGCCGTTTTCTCTCAGCAATCCTGTCGGAGAAGCGCTCGGGGAGCGTCCACGCGGGCCGCGAAGACGATCAGTACAGCCCTCGCGACGATCGCCGCCGCCTGGGCGACACGTAGCGCAGCCACGCCGACGGTCAGCCGTGCGCCGCAGCCCAGGACGCAGCATCGGCTGTCAGATCAAGTCGGGGTAGGCGGACCGCCGTCGATGATGGCCTGGTCCCGGAAAGCGATCGATGGATCGAAGACCGGAGCGGCCGCCGTTTCGCAGTCGCTCACCTGGCGCGTGACGAGCGTCAGGCCAAGCAGCAGTGCGGTTGCAGCCATCGCCGTTCGTACACTGACGCTTTGCCACTGACCCCTTATCGGCCAGATCGGTCATGGGTCGGGTGTTGAAGGTCTGCACTTGCGAAGGAACGCTTTGGATCTTGTTGAGTGGCAGGTTTTGGACCCAAACCGATTGTTCGTAGTTTCAACCATCCGACTGCAACAAACTGGGTCCTGCAGTCACTCAAGACGAATTGGGTGCGGCTCTATTGAGCCACCGTTTCTCTGCGATCACGCAGCCAATTTGAGGCCGTCGTTCTGCGCTGTCGACGGATAGTTGCGGTAGTGCTCTTTCCGTTGATGAAAGGCCATGTACTCCTCGAAGGCAACCACCGGCCGGGGGAAAGCCCGGCGCTGTGAAGGGGTCAGGCGACTGACCAGTAATTGTTTGGGTTCTGTTCATGTAACCATCCCCCGGCAGAGCCTGACCTTTACCCACACTTGACTCCGTCGATAGTCAGGGCGACTGCGAGGGGGGGAGATAGCCGTGAGGGAAGGAGCGCCAGCTCTGTGGACGATCGGAGCGAGTGAAGATGACGTACATCTGCACGGCCATGTCGAGCCGTTGCAAAGCGCGCCAGAGGACCTGTGTGCCTGGGGGGCCATCGCGGCGACGGCCGAGATGGCCGCCGAGGGCGCCCA
Source organism: Pseudomonadota bacterium (assembly GCA_029780075.1). GTDB lineage: Bacteria > Pseudomonadota > Gammaproteobacteria > Burkholderiales > Rhodocyclaceae > Accumulibacter. Next base: position 149 of record JAKOZI010000254.1, on the reverse strand, counting down.
GCATGCGGACGGCCTCGGCCATGGTGGGCGGCTCGGGAGGGGTGACGGGGGTCTCATGGTGATGACAATACAAGGCTTTCCATTCCACCTCCTCGAAGAAGACCGTGCACGGCAGCTCGGGCATCTCGCGCCCGAGCATGGCCAGGTGG
>JAKOZI010000346.1 GCA_029780075.1 Pseudomonadota bacterium | reverse complement strand
CTGATCGCCTTGCAGCCATCGACGCGCCAAGCACTCGAAGCCTACATTGCGATCCGCGCGAAGCACCCGGCCAAGTGTAATGACCTGTTCGTCACTATCCGGGGGCGGGCGCCGCACAAGGTGCGCGCCCACGTCGTGTTCGTCAGGTTGGCCCGGCTTCTCGGATATCGTGGAGCAACCGGTACGGCAGGCATGCGACTCCACGATCTGCGACATACGTTCGCTGTTCGCTCGCTTGAGTCCTGCCCGCGTGACAGGGAGGCCATTGCCCACCACATGGCCGGTCTCAGTGTCTACCTGGGGCACGCGTCGATCGCCAACACGTACTGGTATCTCGAAGCCACGCCAGTGCTGCTGCGCGACATTGCGGCTGCAAGCGAGCAACTTTTTCAAGGAGAAGCGGCATGACGGCGCTTGCTCCCCATCTCTCGGCATATCTGCGGGAACATCTGCCGCGCGAACGCGCCGTCAGCCCGCACACGGTGAAGACCTATGCCAACTGCTTCGTCCTCCTCGTCCAGTTCGCTGCCGATCGGCTGAAGCGCCGACCGACCGATCTCGAGGTTGAGGATCTCGGCACAGACATGATCATGGCCTTCCTCGATCATGTGGAGATCGGCCGCGGCAGCTGCGTGCGGACCCGCAATGGCAGGCTCGCCGCGATCCGATCCTTCTTCCGATACATCGAGTACCGGATTCCAGCCTGCCTCGATCAGGCACTCCGTGTCAGAGCAATCCCGACCAAGAAGACAGACAAGGCGCTGATCGATTACCTCGACCGGGCCGAGATCAAGGCTTTGCTCGATACACCCGATCCCCGGACACGCCTCGGCACCCGTGATCGCGCGATGCTGCATCTTACCTATGCTGGCGGACTGAGGGTGTCGGAACTCGTAACGCTGCAACTGGGCGATTTCCCGGACCGCTCCCTGTCCACCATGCACATCATGGGCAAAGGGCGACGTGAACGGGTCCTGCCGCTGTGGAAGGAGACCCAGATCGCATTGCGCGCATGGCTTGCGATCCGGCCTCAAGTTGAGGTCACCGAGATTTTCCTCAATGCCAACGGGCAGCCGATGACCCGCGACGGATTTGCGTTCCGATTGGCCGAGCACGTCAAGACGGCAGCGACGAAGCAGCCGTCGATCCTTGGGAAGCGCGTCACACCCCACGTGCTTCGTCATTCTTGCGCGATGCACACGCTCGCGGCGACGGGGGACATTCGCAAGGTCGCATTATGGCTCGGCCACGCCAGTATCCAGAGCACCGAGACCTACTTGCGCGCCGATCCCGAAGAGAAGCTGCAGATTCTCGCAGCCCACGGTGCCCCTGCGATCAAGCCGGGGCGCTTCAAGCCGCCTTCCGACGCCTTGATCACAATGCTCAC
>JAKOZI010000345.1 GCA_029780075.1 Pseudomonadota bacterium | reverse complement strand
CGCCCCGGGTTTTGAGGAGGCCAGTTGGTTTAAGTGGTCACGCCGTTGCGGCCGATTGCTCGGCGAGCTGGCGATAGTAGTTTGCCTCAGCCTCGGCCGGCGGGATGTAGCCCAGTGGCCCCATCAGGCGCTGGTTATTGAACCAGGCGACCCAGGTCAGCGTGGCGAGCTCGACAGCTTCTCGGGTCTTCCAGGTGCGCCGGTGGATCACCTCGGCCTTGTACAGGCCGTTGATCGTCTCGGCCAGGGCGTTGTCATAGCTGTCGCCCTTGCTGCCTACCGAGGGCTCCACACCGGCCTCGGCCAAGCGCTCGGAGTAACGGATCGACACGTATTGCGAGCCACGGTCCGAATGGTGGATCAGGCTGCCGTCGCGCTCGTGCTGCCGGGCATACAGCGCCTGCTCCAACGCGTCGAGCACGAAGTCGGTGGTCATCGAGGTACTCACACGCCAGCCCACGATGCGCCGGGCGAACACGTCCACCACGAAGGCCACGTACAGCCAGCCCTGCTAGGTCGAGACATAAGTGAAATCCGACACCCACAGTTGATTCGGTCGCTCGGCATGAAACTGCCGGTTGACCTTGTCCAGTGGGCACGGTGCCTTCGGATCGGCAACGGTGGTGCGCATCCCCTTGCCGCGCCGCACGCCCCGCAGTCCCAGCCCTCGCATGAGCCTCTCGACCGTGCAGCGGGCCACCGTCACACCCTCGCGGTTCATCTGCCGCCAGACCTTGTCCGCGCCATAGACCTGCAGGTTGTCGTCCCAGACCCGTTTGATGGCGGGCATCAGCCGCGCATCGCGCTGGGCACGGGCGCTGCGCAGCGCGGGGTCCCGCGAGCGGGCCGCGTGCCTCCGATACGCTGACGGGGCAATCTGCAGCACCTCGCAGATCGGCTCGACCCCGTGGACGCCTCGGTGTTCGTCCACGAGCCGGTACATCACTTCAGTCGGCGGTCGAGCTCCGCCTGGGCAAAAAACGCGCTGGCCAGCTTCAGGATCTCGTTGGCCCGGCGCAGTTCCTTGACCTCACGCTCCAGGTCCTTGATCCGCTGCGCCTCCATGGTGCTCACGCCCGCTCGGGTGCCCGCATCAACTTCGGCCTGCTTGACCCAATCCAGCAGCGTCTGCGGCACACAGCCGATCTTCGGTGCGATCGACTCGACCGCTGCCCACAGCGAGGGGTGTTCCCCTCGCACCTCATGCACCAGCCGCACGGCCCGCTCACGCACTTCAGGTGAGAACTTGTTCGTCTTCTTCATGGCTCCATCTTCTCAAGTGTTGGAGCCTCCGCGATTCCCGGGGCGCTTCAACTTGGTAGTGCTTCACGGCATAGATCGAGCCACACTGCGGACATTGTTGATCCGCGCCTTCACTGACTGCCCAGGTCGCCATGCTCTATCCTCAGTTGTTGTATGAGGCATAGCTTAGCCGCACGTCTGCAGGTCGAGAGTAGCAGCAACCCATCAGCTTACCTATCGCTTGGTACACCCACCGTCGTGGTCTGGCCGTGCGCGCCCTGCACAAAGCCTTCGATCTGGACCAACCCAAGGCTTGAACGCCCTCGGTTTGAGGCATAATAGATAGTCCAGGAAACGTGACCGAGTGGCCGAAGGTGCTCCCCTGCTAAGGGAGTATGGGGTGTAGAGCCTCATCGAGGGTTCGAATCCCTCCGTTTCCGCCAA
>JAKOZI010000343.1 GCA_029780075.1 Pseudomonadota bacterium | reverse complement strand
ACAGGCGGCTTCGGTCGAGGAAACGACTTCGAGCATGGAGCAGATGAGTGCTTCGATCCTGCAGAACACCGAGAACGCCAAGGTCACCGACGGCATGGCCTCGACCGCCGCCCGGCAGGCCGTCGAAGGCGGCGACGCGGTCGGCAAGACCGTCGAAGCGATGAAGAGCATCGCCGACAAGATCGGCATCATCGACGACATTGCCTACCAGACCAATCTGCTGGCCTTGAACGCGGCGATCGAAGCCGCGCGCGCCGGCGAGCACGGCAAGGGCTTCGCCGTCGTCGCCGCCGAAGTCCGCAAGCTCGCCGAACGCTCGCAGGTCGCCGCGCAGGAGATCAGCAGCGTCGCCAGGGATTCGGTCAAGCTCGCCGAGCGCGCCGGCTCGCTGCTCGGCGAAATGGTGCCGTCGATCCGCAAGACTTCCGACCTCGTCCAGGAAATCGCTTCATCCTCGCAGGAACAATCCTCGGGTGTCGGCCAGATCAATGGCGCGATGGGCCAACTCAACCAGGCGACGCAGCAGAACGCTTCGGCATCCGAGGAACTCGCCGCGACCGCCGAGGAAATGGGCGGGCAGGCGCAGCAACTGCAGGAACTGATGACTTTCTTCCACCTCGCCGACGGCGGTCACGCCGTGGCTGCGAAACGCAAGGCCGTCACCGCCAAGCGCCCGCCAGCAGTTGCCAGCACCACGTCGCCACGCGCCAAGCGACCGGTGCGCAGCACCGCCGTGGCGGCGTCCGAAAACGACTTCGAACGTTTCTGAACAGGAGTCTTCAATGACCCAGATCGCCCAAACCCGACCCGCAGGAGGCGCCGCCAACGCGCTCGCCAGGTCGACGCAAGCCGCCGTCCAGGCAACACAGGCTGAAGCTCCCCAGCAATACCTCACGTTCCTGCTCGGCGGCGAAATGTTTGCCGTCGGCATTCTCAACGTCAAGGAAATCATCGAGTACGGCAACCTCACCGAGATCCCGATGATGCCGCCCTTCATCCGCGGCGTCATCAATCTGCGCGGCAGCGTCGTCCCGGTGATCGACCTCTCGGCGCGCTTCGGCCACGCCCAGAGCGAGGTCGGCAAACGCAGTTGCATCGTCATCGTCGAAGTCAGCGAGAGCGACTTCCGGCACGACATCGGAATCATGGTCGATGCCGTATCGGAGGTGCTCGAGATCCCCGCCAGCGAGATTGAGCCGCCACCGTCGTTCGGCGCCAGGATCCGCGCCGACTTCATCCAGGGCATGGGCAAGGTCGCCGGCAAGTTCGTGATCCTGCTGAACATCGCGCGGGTCCTGTCGGTCGAGGAAATCGCCATGCTCGCCAAGGTCAGTGGCGGCGATGGTTCCCCAAGCGTCTGATGCGTCCAGGACAGCAGCAATGACGGCGAGGTGGGCACACGCGGCGGAACTGAGGCCTCCGCTTGCCGAGCACGCCTTTGCCACCGTACAGGAAGAGCAGCAACGCTGATGAACGTCATGCTCACCGCCCACAACTCGCTCGAGCGCCAACTCCTTGGCGACCTCGATACCGCTTCGCCGTGGGCTGCGATCCTTGATCAACTGGGTCTGGCGATCGCCGTGCTGAACGCCGATCTGGGCTTTCTGCGCGTCACGCGTCAATTCGCCTCGGCAACCGGCGCGACACCCGATTTCTTTCTCGGTCGCCAGTATTTCGATGTTTTTCCACAGCCCGCCGTCGAGGCCATTTTTCGGCAGGTGCGCGACTCCGGCGTCGCGCATGTCCACACCGCGCGCCCCTTCCTCCCGAAGCTCAGTCCGATTCTCGGAATCAGCTACTGGAACTGGTCCCTGACCCCGTTCTCCGACGGCGACGGCGCGCGCCCCCGCCGCACCCAATACCTGGTGCTGACAATGCAGGATGTCAGCGCTCCGCTGAACTCGGAGATCCGCGCCCGCCGCGGAGAAGCCGAGCTGAGAACGCTGCTCGACCACCTGCCCGGCATGACCTATCGCGCAGCGGCCGACTGGTCGAGCGACATCCTGCTCAATTGCGAAGCCCTGACCGGTTACACCGCTTCCGAAATCAACGCGTTGCCGGAGAAATGGCTGAGCCTGATCCACCCGGACGATGTCGCGGCCGTCGTGGTCGACTGCGAGCGTCTGCGCGGTGCTCCGCAGCAGACCACGCTCAGTTACCGTATCATCGACCGCAACGGCAACTCGCGCTGGATCGAGGATCGGAAGATCTCGCTCTTCGCCGGTGACGGCAGCTTTCTGGGCGTCGAAGGCATCGTTGTCGACTCGGCTGCAGCCACGGCTCGCGAACAGGGCCGCGGATTCAGCGACCCGCACCACAGCAGCCTGATCGAAGCCACGTTTGACGAGTTGACCGCCAGAAAACAGGCCGAAGCCAGCCTGTGCGCCAGCGAAAGCCGCTTTCGCCGCCTGTTCGAGTCGATGACTTCCGGTTTCGCGCTGCACGAGATCGTTCTCGATGCCGACGGCAAGCCTTGCGATTACCGCTTCATCGATGTCAACCCGGCGTTCGAGGCGATCACCGGCCTGGCCAGGGCCGACACCGTCGGGCGCTGCGTCCGCGAGTTGCTGCCAGACATCGAACCGCGCTGGATCGAGCGCTATGGCGCCGTCGCCCTGACCGGCGACGGTCAACAGTTCGACGATTTCAGCAGCGACCTCGACCGCCAGTACCGGGTCACCGTCTACCGACCGGAACCGCAGCAGTTCGCCGTGATCGTCGACGACGTCACTGCCTTGCGCCGCCACGAGGAGTCCCTGCGGCAGGCGGCCACAGTATTCGAACAGACCCGCGACGGGGTGGCCATCACCGACGCCTCGGCCCGGATCATTGCCGTCAATCGAGCCTTCAGCAAGATCACCGGCTATAGCAGCGAAGAGGTTGTCGGTCGCAGTACCAGCCTCCTCAAATCCGGCCATCATGACGCGGCGTTCTACGCCGCCATGTGGGAGCAGTTGACGGGCAGGGGCTTCTGGGAAGGCGAGGTGTGCAACCGCCGCAAGAACGGCGAACACTATCCGCAGTGGCTGACGATCAGCGCCGTGCTCAATGAGCAAAATCAAATCGAACGCTACATCGGCGTGTTTACAGACATCAGCCGCATCAGGAACGCCGAGGCCCATGCCGAGTTCATTGCCTACCACGACGCCCTGACACGCCTGCCCAACCGCAGCCTGCTGAACATCCGCTATCAGCACGCCCTCGATCGCGCACGCCGTCACGACCACAAGCTGGCCTTGCTGATCCTTGACCTCGACCTCTTCAGAAATATCAACGACTCGCTGGGACATGAATTTGGCGACCGTCTGCTGGTGGCGATCACCGAACGCTTCAAGTCGCGTCTACGCGATGAGGACACCCTGGCGCGCCTGCACGGCGACGAGTTCGCGGTGCTGATGGAAGACGTCGAGGTGGTCGCCGACGCCGCCGTCGTCGCGCGCGACCTGCTCAAGGCGCTCGAAGCGCCCTTCCGGATCGGTAGCGCAGAGGACGTCTACATCGGTGCCAGCATCGGGATCAGCATCTCTCCTGACGACGGCTGCGACCCGGCGCTGCTGATGCGCAACGCCGACACCGCGGTGAACCTGGCCAAGGCGCAGGGACGCAAGACCTTCTGCTTCTATACCGAATCGCTGACCACGCTGGCACTCGAGCGCATGCGGCTGGAGTCCAGCCTGCGCAAAGCCATCGATCTCGAGCATCTGATCCTGCATTATCAACCGCTGATCGAGGCCAGGACCGGCGCGGTGATCGGCTCGGAAGCGCTGGTGCGCTGGCCAGACCCGGAACAGGGAATGATTGCGCCGATGCGTTTCATTCCGGTGGCCGAGGATTGCGGGCTGATCGCACCGCTTGGCGCCTGGGTTCTGCTGACCGCCTGTCGGCAAATGAAAGCCTGGCTTGATGCCGGGCGACCGTTGCGGACAATCGCCGTCAATGTTTCGCCGCGCCAGTTCTTCCTGCAGGACGTCCCGGAACTCGTCCGACAGACGCTCGCGGACACCGGCCTCGACGCGCGCTTCCTGGAACTGGAAATCACCGAGGGGATCCTGATCGAGCATGGCGAACGCGCCGTGACAATCCTCAAGCGTCTTCGTGAACTGGGTGTACGCCTGTCGATCGACGATTTCGGCACCGGCTATTCCTCGCTGAGCTATCTCAAACGCTTCCCGATCGACAAGCTGAAGATCGACCGCAGTTTTGTCCGCGACATCACCAGCGACGCCAATGCCGCGGAAATCGCTTCGACGATCATTGCCATGGCGCGTTCACTGCAACTCTCGGTGCTCGCCGAAGGCGTCGAGACGCCTGCCCAACTGGCTTTTCTCGAACGGCATGGCTGCGAGTACTATCAAGGCTATTTCTTCTGCCGCCCGGTCGCGGCGGCGCAGTTTCCCGAAGCGTGCCCGGTAACCTCGCCATGAATAATCCACGCGATCTCGAACGTCTGGCGCGCAACGTCAATCCGGGCGGTTGGGCGATCGAGAACCAACGCCCGATTGCCACCCTCCTCGGCTCGTGTGTCGCGGTCTGCCTGTGGGATCCGCAACTCCGGATCGGCGGATTGAACCACTTCATGCTGCCGAAATTCGAGAAGACCGCCAACAAGGACCTCGACGTGCTGCTCTGCGGCAATTTCTGCATGGAAGCGCTGATGAACGGCATGCTCGCCCGCGGTGCGCAAAAGAAGCGCCTCCAGGGCAAGGCCTTCGGTGGCGGCAACGTCGTTTCTTCACTCACCGGCGTCAGCATCGGCCAGCGCAACGCCGAGTTCGCGCGCGAATGGCTGGCGCGCGAGGGCGTGCCACTGCTCGCCTCGGATTTGATGGGCCCATGGTCGCGCAAGGTCCTCCTCGATCCGCAGACCGGCGACGCCTTCTGCAAGCGGGGCCACACCAACCAGAGCATCGCCGAAGCCGAAAGAGCTTACGCCAGCACCCTCCTGGTCGCGCCGAAGAAGGCCGACATCGAGCTTTTCTAGCGGCCCAGGAATGGCCCAAACGCACGGAGAATCGTCATGAACATTCCCCCCCATCCGCTACGCTCGCAGCCGCGGCTGCGAATTGCCGAGGCACGCCAATGAACGACCTCGCTGCCCCGATTACCGGCCAGGAGTTCGCGCTCTTCCAACGCCTGATCTACCGACTCGCCGGCATCAGTCTGTCCGATGCCAAACGCGTGCTGCTCGTCGGCCGCCTCGGTCGCCGCCTCAAGCACTACGGCTTCGAGACCTACACCCAGTATTACCGGCTGCTGGCCTCCGGCGAACATCCCGACGAGGTGCAACAGATGATCGATCTGCTGACCACCAACGAAACCTATTTCTTCCGCGAGCCGCAGCATTTCGACTTCCTGCGCGACGTGGTGCTCAAGGAGCGGCGTGGGCAGGGAACCTTCCGTATCTGGAGCGGCGCCAGTTCGAGTGGCGAAGAGGCCTATTCGATGGCCATGGTACTGGCCGAGCATCGCAGTGACGGCCCTTGGGAGGTCTTTGGATCGGATATCAGCATGACCGTGCTGGCCAGGGCCAGGGCCGGCATCTACACGCAGGAGCGGATTTCCGGAATTCCGCCAGCTTACCTGCGCAAATATTGCCTCAAGGGCGTGCGCTCGCACGAAGGCAAACTCCTGATCGACAACGCGCTCAAACAGCGCGTCAGCTTCGCACAGGTCAACCTGACCTTGCCGATCAGCGGCGTTGGCCAGTTTGACGTCATCTTCCTGCGCAACGTGATGATCTATTTCGACGCCGAAACCAAGCGCAAGGTCGTCGAAAACATGCTGCCAAGTCTCAAACCCGGCGGCTATTTCATCGTCGGCCATTCGGAATCGCTGAACGGCATCACCACCCGGCTGAAAACCTTGAAGCCCACGATTTATCAGCAGGCACTTTGAACTCCGAGGATCACGACATGGTTCCTCTTGAATGGACGGCAGCACTGGAAGTCGGGCACCCCGAGATCGACGCAGACCATCGCGCCATGGTCTGCCTGCTCAACCGCCTGCACGCCGCCAGCAGCCGCTCGGACCAGGCCACAGTCAGAATCGAACTGGCGGCACTCGAAACGCTGACCAGGGATCATTTCGCGCGTGAGGAAAGACTGATGCTGGACATCCATTACCCATTCGCGGCCCGACACCAGAAGGAACATGTGCACTTGTTCGACGAGATCGGCGCCCAGATCGACGACCTCAACGAGGGACTGCTGGGTGCCGCGGCAATTGCCCAGTTCATCCGCCGCTGGTTGATGGACCACGTCGAAACCTCCGACCGGCAACTGTGTGCCGCGCTGGCACGCCGCAACCAGAGGTCGTTTTGAGCGTGCCGTTCGTACCCGATGGCTGCCTGCGGGCACGCATTCCATGACCTGGCTGGCCGCGACGGCAAAGCCGCAACGCCGTTTTCTGCTCCAGATCGGGGGGCTCCTGATCGTCGCCGGCCTGGCTGCCATCGGCCTTGAATTGGCGAATCATCAGGCCACCGTCGAAGAGTTCGTGCTCGCGCGTGCGCGTGCGCATTTTCGCGACATCGTCCTGACCCGGCGCTGGGCCGCCGAGTATGGCGGTGTCTATGTCGAGAAGCGCGCAGGCGTCGAAGCCAACCCGTACCTGGAAAACCCGGATGTCGTCGCAGATAACGGCAAGACTTACACCCTGCGCAATCCGGCCCTGATGACTCGCGAGATCTCGGAACTGGCCGCCCGCGAGGGCGACTACCGATTTCATATCACCAGCCTGAAGCTCAAGAACCCGGCCAATGCTGCCGACGACTGGGAACGTGCGGCGCTCGAAGGTTTCGCCGGCGGCGACAAGGAACGCTTTACCACGGTCCACAACGGGAAGCTCAGCGAGTTCCGCTACATGGCACCGCTGCTGGTCGAGCAGGCCTGCCTGAAGTGCCACCAGGGCATGGGCTACCGGGTTGGCGACGTGCGTGGCGGCATCAGCGTCCGCTTCGACATCACGCCGCTGATGCAGCGCCGACAACAGCACTCCTGGATCATCGGCGTTGCCGCCGTGTTGATGCTGGCCGGGCTGTTCTCGCTTGCCCGCGTGTTTGCCACGCGCATGATCCGCCGCCTGCAAGCGCTGAGCACGCGTCATGAGGACCTCGTCCAGTCGATCGACGGCATCGTCTGGGAGGCCGACGCCAAGACCTTCCAGTTCACCTTCGTCAGTGCCCAGGCCGAACGACTGCTGGGATTCCCGCTCGCCGACTGGGAGCAGGCAGACTTCTGGGTTAACCATCTGCACCCGGACGAGCGTACCTGGGCCCCCGCCTATCGCGCAAGCTGTACCAACCGCCAGGCGCCCTACGACCTCGATTATCGCTTCTTCGACAGCGACGGCAAGCTCCTCTGGCTGCGCGACCGGGTCAGGGTGATCACCGAGAATGACGAGGCGACGGTATTGCGCGGCCTGACCTTCGATGTCACCCGCGAGCATGCGCAGAACGAGCAGACGCAGCGGCTGCTGGTCGAGCACGAGACGATCCTGGACAACGCCCTGGTCGGCATCACCTACCTCAAGCACCGGCGAGTGGTGTCGTGCAATCGCCGGCTCGAGGAGATCTTCGGCTACGACCCCGGCGAGTTGCTGGGGCAGTCGACCGAGCGCCTCTATCCCTCGCGCGCGGATTTCGAAGCGATCGGCGAACGCGCCTACGCCAACTGCGGCGCGGGCAGAAACCATTGCGAAGAACTGCTGCTGCGGCGCAAGAGCGGCGAGATATTCTGGGGCGCACTGAACGGCAAGGCCGTCGACCCTGCCCATCCACATGCAGGCAGCATCTGGATCTACGCGGACATTTCCGAACGTCGCGCGGCTGAGGAGGAAGCCCACAAACTTCTGCAGGCGGTCGAGCAAAGCCCGATATCGATCGTCATCACCGATCGCGACGGGCTGATCGAGTACGTCAATCCGCGTTTCAGCCAGGTCACTGGTTACCGCGCGAACGAGGTCATTGGCCAGAACCCGCGCCTGCTGCAATCAAACCGCACCAGCCCGGAAACCTACCGGGAAATGTGGGAGACGCTGCTCGCGGGTCGCGAGTGGCGCGGCATCCTGTGCAACCGGCGGAAAAACGGGGAGCTGTTCTGGGAAGAAGCTTCGCTCTCGCCAATCATCGACGAACACGGAACCATCACACACTTTCTTGGTGTCAAGGAAGACATTACCGAGCGCAAGCGTCGCGACGATGAACTGCGCCGCTCGCACGCGCTCCTCGACCTGACCGGCCGGATCGGCCGGATCGGCGGCTGGGCATGGGATGTGGCCTCCGAAACCCTCACCTGGACCGACGAAGTGTTCCGGATTCGCGACCTTGAACCGGGCAGGACGCCCGGATTGGCCGAGGCACTCAGCTATTACGCCCCTTCCTCCAGGCCGCTGATCCAGGCTGCGATCGATTCAGCCCTGCACGAGGGCAGCCCCTGGGATCTCGAACTGGAAATGATCACCGCCACCGGCCGGTCGATCTGGGTACACTCCCAGGGTCGAGCCGAACGCGTGCAGGGCAAGACCGTGCGTCTCGACGGAGCCTTCCAGGAAATCACCGAACAACGACGCGTCAAACTGCAGCTCGAAGAATACCAGCAGCATCTGGAGGAGGTGGTCGAACGGCGGACTGCCGACCTGGCCCGTGCCCTGGAGGCGGCGCAGGTTGCGGACCGGGTCAAGGATGCGTTTCTGGCCAACATCAGCCACGAGTTGCGCACGCCGCTGAATGCGGTCATCGGGCTGTCGGCGCTGGCCCTGAACGGCAGCACCGAGCCGCGCCAGCGCGAGTACCTGGAGAAGGTCAGCGACGCCGGCCAGACCTTGCTGGCGATCATCAACGACCTG
>JAKOZI010000329.1 GCA_029780075.1 Pseudomonadota bacterium | reverse complement strand
GGACAGCGCCGCCAGTTCCACATCCTCCAGCGACCGGATGCCCTGGTCGCCCTTCATCACCTGAGCGATGAAGCGTGCCTTGGTCTCCAGCGTTTGCCACATGTAACTGTCAAAACTGCCTTCCGTGACATACCGGAAGATTTCCACTTCCTCACACTCATTGCCCTGGCGCAGGATACGCCCCTCGCGCTGCTCGACGTCGCAGGGACGCCAGGGCGCATCGAGGTGATGCAGGGCCGTGAGGCGGGTCTGGACGTTGGTGCCCACCCCCATCTTTGCGGTGGAGCCCAGCAGCACCCGGACCCGACCCTCGCGCACCGCCTTGAACAGCGTCGCCTTCTGGACATCGGTCTCGGCATCATGGACAAAGGCGATCTCCTTCTCGGGGATGCCCGCACCGATCAGCCGGTCCCGCAGGTCGTCATAGACGCTGAAGCTCTTGCCGCCCTTGGGGGACGACAAGTCACAGAACACCAACTGGGCGCCGCGGAAGTCCGTCGTGCGTTGCCAGATGGCATGGACCTCCCGCACGCAGGCGGCCACCTTGCCGTTTTCGTCGAAGCACGCCAGCGGCGCCACCAGCCGGAAATCCAACGCGGCCTTGCGGCCGTCGGTGGTGATCGCCAGCATGTTGTCTTCGTTCGGCTTGACGTCGCCGTTGCGGACGGCTTCCGCCCGCCGGACCAGCGTCTGCACGAAGGCTTTCAGCGACGGGCTCGCCGGGCAGGCGACGATGCGCGGCTTGCCGCCGCGCAGCTTCGGCACCGGCAGGTCCAACATCTCCGCCGTGCGGATGTCGGCCACTTCGCCGAACACCGCCATCAGCTCGGGCACGTTGATGAAGCGCGCGAAGCGCGTGTGCATCCGATAGCCGCTGCCGTCCGGCGCGATCTCCAGCGCCGTGACGCTCTCGCCGAAGGTGGCAGCCCAGGCATCGAACTGCTGCAGCCCGAGCTCCGCCAGCCGGTTGGGCTGCAGATAGCGCATCATGGTGTGGATCTCGGCCATGGTGTTGGCTACCGGCGTCGCTGTCGCGAATACCACCCCCCGCTGCGCATGCCCATGGAGCTGCATCGTGTAGCGCGTCTTCAGGAACAGATCGAAGGCGCGCTCCGAACTCGTCAGCGGCAGGCCTGCCACCCGCGTCATCTTGGTGAACCGGTAGAGGTTCTTGTGCAGGTGGGCTTCGTCTACGAACAGGGCGTCGATGCCCAGCAACTCCCAGCTGAGCAGGTCGTCCTTCTTCTGGTCGGCCGACAGCTTTTCCAGCCGCACCGTCCAGTTCTTCTTCATCGCCTCGAGTTGCTTGACGATCCGGTTGGACCGGTCGTTGCTCTTCTCGGCGCGTACCGCCATCTCTATTTCATGAATGATCTCCTTGATGAATCGCTCGCTGAATCGCGGCGACATCCTGATGCGCTCGAAGCTCGAGTGCGTGATGACCACCGCGTCCCAATCGCCCGTGGCGATGCGCGACACCAGCTCGCGCCGGCGGTCGCCTTCCAGGTCCTCCTTGCCCGCCATCAGCACCGACGCGTTCGGATAGAGCCGGACGAATTCCGCCGTGTACTGGGCCAACATGTGGTTGGGGACCACATGGCAGGGCTTATTGACGAAACCCAGCCGGCGCAACTCCATGCTGGCGATGACGCATACCGCCGTCTTGCCGGCGCCGACCACATGGAACAGCCCAGTGTTGCCGGACTGCACGATGCGCCACACCGAATCCAGCTGGTGCGGATGCAGCACGAAGCAGCGGGAGAATCCCGGCAACTTCAGGTGCGAGCCATCGAAGCGCCTCGGCCGCGTGGCGTTGAACAGGTCGTTGTAGATCCTGCACAGCTTCTCGCGGCGTTCGGTATCTTCGAAGGCCCAGCCGGCGAACCGCTCCTTGATCATGCCCAGCTTCTCCCGCGCCGCCAGCGTCTCGTCGGGATTGACGAAATACTTGTCGGTCAGGGGATCGCGGTCGCGCACGGTCGGCACCTGCACATTGAGCGCGCACTGCACGAGTTCGATCGCGTTCATGCGCGAGGTGCCGAATTCCTGGGTCACTTTCACGTTCTGCCGCGCTTCCCACTCGCCGTACTTCACCGACCAGGCGCCGGCTTCGGCCGAGTAGCCCACCTGGCAGTCCTTGAGTTCCAGGACCTCTTGGATGAACGCCTCGACGTCGAGGGCCGGAATCCACACCGCGCCCAGGCGCGGCTCGATGGCCGCCGGTGGCAGGTCTTCCGGTTGCACCTGTTCCAGCGCGTCGATGTTGCGCTGGTAGGTACTCCCGGACAGCACCGCCTGCTTGAGCTTCGCTTTCACGTTGCCCGACAGGTAGTCGTCGGCGGTCTTCCATTCCCCGTCGGCCGGGTCGAGGAACACCTGCGCCGCTCCGGCCAGTGCCTCCAGCACCGCAGCTTCGGGTGCCCCAAGCAGTTCGGCCATGTAAGCCGGATCGACCCGGCCACGCCATTGGATGGACGCCGCCAGCGCTTCGGCCGGCTCGCCCGCGGTGCTCGGTTCAACGACCCGGGTCAGCGTGCGCCGGGTGAACAGCGCAGCCTTGCGGGCCGTGTCGGCCTCTTCGTCGTAATGCTCCAGCGACAGCAACAGCGGATAGTCCGGGTCGCGCCGGAACGCCAGCGCATTGGCGCGCGTGGACAGGCAACCGTAGCGCGACACAAAGCGCTCGTAGGTTCCACCCAGCATGGCTCGCAGGTGACCCAGCCGACCGTCGCCCTCATCCGCCAACTGCGCGTCGAGCAGGGCCCGGGCGTGGTCGCGGATGGCGCACAGGCCGGTGACGCGAGCCCGTTGCGTGGCATTGAGCTGGTCATGGACATCGACCATCTCGCTGCCCTCGACCCGATGCACCCGTCCCTGGTGGAGACGGTAGCTGCCAGGACGGGCACCGGCTTCGGCCGGGACCACCACCCGCAGCAGGGCTGCCTTGTGTGCCACCGGCAGGTAAGCACCGGCAGGCAGCAAAGCGATGCGCTCGGCCAGGGCCGCCTCCAGGTCGCCCTCGAACACGGCGACCGGTACTTCCTCGTAGCCATTGCTCTCGCGACGGATGCGGCCAATGCAGAACTGTGGGTGCTCGGCGTACCAGGCATTGATCGGCAGGTAGCGCTCGTGGCACTGGGGGTGCCGGAGACTATCGGGCACCGTGCCCAGCTTCAACCATTTGGCCTCGACCGCCTCGGCCCGTTGCCGCTTGCGCAGGAACAGGATGTCGGTCTGCACCTCGGTGGACGCGATGCCGGCGAAGGCTCCCTTGGGGAGCCGGATGGCACCCAGCAGGTGAGCCTGACTTGCGATGTGCTCGCGCACCGCGTCGTACTGGGCGTCCATCGTGTGACTGCTGGTGATGAAGCACACCAGCCCACCAGGGCGCACCAGGTCGAGGGCGCGGCCGAAGAAGTAGTTGTGGATGCTGAAACGGGCATAGGCCCGGTTGCTCACGTCGGCGACCTTGTACTTGCCGAACGGGACGTTGCCGATCACCAGGTCGAACCAGTGGTCGGGCAGGGGAGTTTTCTCGAAAGGGGCAATTCGCACGTCCGCACCGCCGGGCGCGTAAAGCGCCTTGAGAATGCGGCCGGAAACCCGGTCGATCTCGACAGCGGTGACGCTGCTGCGCTCGGCTAGATTCCGTGGCATGGCGCCGATGAAGTGGCCGATGCCGGCGGCGGGTTCCAGGATGCGCCCGCCGGTGAAACCGAAGCGCTCCACCGCCTGCCATATCGCCTCGATCACGTGGACCTCGGTGTAGTGGCTGTTGTTGACGGAGGCGCGCGCCGATTCGTAGTCCTCGGCGGGAAGCAATTCCTGCAAGCGACGGCCACGTTCGGCCCATGTGCTATCTGAGGCTTCGAGATTGAAGCTGGCGGGCAGGCCTCCCCAGCCGGTGTAGCGCTGAAGGACTTGGCGATCCTCCGCACTGGCCGGCCGGCCTTCGGCTTCGATCGAGCGCAGAAGCGTGATCGCTGCCAGGTTGGCCTCGAACTTCGCGCTCTGGCCGGTCAGGTGCTCCAGGTCGGCGCGGATCAGTTGCGGCCAGAGGCTGCGCGGGGCGGCCTCGGTCGCGGTGGTTACCACCCGCCAGTTGGCGCGGACGGTGGCCACAAACTGCTCTTGCTCGACGTCGCTGAGGTTCTCGACGTGGATGACCTCGGCAGGCCCGGCGGGGTCGCAAGAAACGGAAAGGCAAACCTGCTTTGCAGAGCGGGGCAGGGCCGGGGCCGCCGGGTCGAATCCGGGCAGCCATAGGGAAGGCGCGGTAGGACGGGCCATCGGTGTGTTCTCCAAGAAAAACGGGGAACACAGCGACCCCATCGGGGAGGCGGGCTCCCCGGGTGGGATGGGCAAGAAAACGGTCGTGGACGACCGGTTGGCAAACGCCAGACGCACGCGACTGCGCCGGGCTTCATGGCGAAGCCGGCAACTCGGGTACGGGGCGGCGAGCGCCAGGCTTGGAAACCAGCCGACGAGCGTCGGCCGGCGCAGGGCTCAGTTCAGCACGGGGCGGAACCACGGGCAGCCATCGAACGCTGCCACATCAAGATGCGGGTAACGACCGCAACGCCCGAGGCGACTCGGGAGCGCTCGAACGAGCGCGCGTTGGCCGAAGCCAGATGCCCTAACAGTGTGCCGTTCGGCGTGCAGCCGTGCGCACCGCTCGGCCATTCGCCTGCGAAATCCCTGGTGGAGCAGGCGGATTGCGGGTGGCAATGGGTTGAGCGGCCATGGGCAACCAGCAGTGAGGGGTTTGATGCGCGTCCAATCGGGTGGAGTCCAACGACGCCGGCATTTGGTGCAGCACGCGGTCGAGGATCCTACTACCCGTCGCTTTCCCGTTGATCGATGGCCATGGGAACGCACGCTGAAGCGGTCTGTCGGTCGCCCGCGCTCGCCGTGGCCGCCCGCGCAGACCGCGCCGGTGGAACG
>JAKOZI010000265.1 GCA_029780075.1 Pseudomonadota bacterium | reverse complement strand
CGAATTGCCTCACAATAAATGTTACCGGAGGTGACGATGCATAGTGGTCGTTGACTCATAATTCATGTTACCGGGAGAGAGACCTTCTCTGGGAGCCGTGACGATGAGTCCGCGAACCAAACGCGAATACCTCGAGGCCGTCCATGGCCGATACAAGAACGCCACCCGGGAGCAGAAACGCCTCATCCTCGATGAGTACTGCGCCACCACGGGGTGCCACCGAAAGCATGCCATCCGGCAGATCAACGGCTTTAAGCGATTCAGCGCGCCCAAACCCAAAAAGCGGGGACGAAAGCCGCTGTACGATTCCGAGGCCATCCTGCGGCCGCTGAAAAAGATCTGGCTGACGGCCAATCTGCCCTGCTCCAAGCGCCTGAAGCCCATCATGCCGCTATGGCTGCCGGGCTACGAGGCCTCCTTCGGGCCCCTGAACCCGACGACCCGGGCAGCCCTGCTGCAGATCTCGGCGGCCACCATCGACCGCCTCCTCCAACCCACGCGAAAACAGATGGAGCATCGGGGACGGGCCACCACCAAGCCCGGCTCCCTGCTGCGCAGCCAGATCCCCCTGGGAACCAACCAGTGGGATCAAGACCAACCGGGCTTCCTGGAGGCCGATACCGTTGCCCACTGCGGGGCCTCCATGGCCGGCCAGTTCGCAAACAGCCTCGACTGCGTTGATATCGCCACCACCTGGACCGAACAGCGGGCCGTCTGGGGACGGGGCGAGCAGGGCGTGCTGCAACAGCTCCAGGACATCGAAGAGTCCCTGCCCTTTGACATCCGGGGCTTCGACTGCGACAACGGCGCCGAGTTCCTCAATCGCCACCTCGTGCGCCACTTCACCCAACGCCCTCAACCCGTTTTGTTCACCCGCAGCCGGGCCTACCAAAAAAACGACAACGCCCACGTCGAACAGAAAAACTGGACCCACATCCGCCAGTGGCTCGGCTATGAGCGCTTCGATGACCCGGCTCTCGTCCCTTTGCTCAACGATCTGTACCGCACCGAGTGGCGGCTCTTCCACAACTTCTTCTGCCCCTCGGTGAAGCTGCTGGAAAAAGAACGCATCGGCTCCAGAACCCGCAAACGCTACGACACCCCGAAAACCCCGTACCAGAGGGTCATGGAATCCGACTACATCCCCCGAAAAACCAAAATCGCCCTGACCGCTCAGTTCCGAACCCTCAACCCCTTCGTGCTGCGCA
>JAKOZI010000249.1 GCA_029780075.1 Pseudomonadota bacterium | reverse complement strand
GCCCGTGTGATTCACCAAACGAAGTCACGGCAAACAGGGTGCCGATGGTGTTGCCGGACATGGCCGCCTCTGGAATGTTAAGATGGCCGCAAAGTCTACCACAGCCCTGCGCGCCCCCCGGCGCACGGCACGGATCAGGACATCGGCGCGTCCAGGGCCGTAGACCGGACACCAGCGGGCGCACCAGGCCGTGCGTTGGCGGTGCAGAACATTCGTTGATCGAGGCTCGCCAGATGACCCGCAATCCGACACGCCCCGGCAAGACATCCACCCCCGCCCCGAAATCCGTCGCCCCGCAGCGCCCGGCGGCGGTCGGCAATGCGCTGCGCCAGGCGCAAACACGCTGGCAGCGCACCACCCGCTATGGCTGGGACAAGGGTGGCAGCGGTGGCGGTCGCTGACGCGAGGACTTTCGGTCGCCCAACAGGGCCTGCGCAGCGGGCGATGGTGCTCTGCAGCCGGCCTGCAACAAAAAAAACCCCAGGGGCGAACCTGAGGGTTTCCGGCATCCTGAGAGGCGGATTATTTGACCGCGGCAACCGCAGCGATGGGCTTGACTTCCGTCTTGACCTCGGCCTTGACCTCCGGCTTGGTTTCAGCCTTGGCTTCAGGCTTGCTGTCGGTCTTCGCGGGCTTCGCAACATGCTTCGCCGGATGTGCCTGGTGCGCCTGCTTTTCCCCCTTGACTTCGGGCCTGGCTTCAGCCTTGACGTCGGTCTTGGCGACAGCTGCGGTCGTCGGGTGGGCGGCTTCGGCCTTCACCGTCTCGGTGGTCTTCGGCGCTTCCACCTTCTTGTCGGCAGCCGCCGGGGCCGTCACCTTGGTCGCCGGGGCGACGGATGTCGTCGGAGCAGCAGGCGTATTACCCTGGGCAAAAGCGGCGGAAGCAAAGCCAGCAGCAACAACCAGAGCGATCACAGTCTTCGTCATTTTGAATCTCCTTGGGCAATCTTGTTTGATTTGGTTTCGGACACTGCGTCATTGCAGCGCCTTGTGCCGAATAACGCCGTCGTCTACGCAAGGGATGTCAAGACAAGTGTAAGGCGATGTATCGCTCTGTGACCGCCGCGTTGAACGCGAAAGCAAGGGGGCGTACGTTCAGAGCAGGCCGGAAGCGATGTTGATCGTCAACGCCAGGATCGTGGTGTTGAAGAAAAAAGCCAGGACACAGTGCACCAGTCCGGTTCGGCGCATTGAGCGGCTGCTCAGGCTGACATCGGCGGTTTGACCGGAAGTGCCGATCACACAGGCGAAATAGAGAAAGTCTCCGTAGTCCGGCGCATGGCCGCCTGGAAAGTCGAGGCCACCGGGATTGCCCCGCGCCTGCGCAGCGTAATAATCGTGCGCGTAGTGCAGCGCGAACATTACCTGCGTAAACGCCCAGCAGGAGACGATGGTCAGCGCTGCCAGGCCGACATGGGCAAAACGCAGCGCCTCCTGAGTGTTCTGCGCTATCCCGAGCTCGACGACGATCGCTGCAAGCCCCACGATCGCCGCCGCGACGACCAACGAGAGAACCACGATTCGCCCTTCGTCCTGCTGCAGCGCCCGTGCCCGGATTCTCTCGTGGGTCGATCGGAACATCATCCACACCGCGAGCAGCATGTAAAGACACGCCCCGACGTTCCAGCCGATGATCGCACGCGTGTTGCCGTGCAGCGCCAGCGAACGCGGAAGTAGAAATGCCGTCATCACCCCGATCAGTGCACAGGTGAGTAGCCGGGGCCGAGCCATGAGCACGCGCACCAGCCTGGGTCGCGGGGATTGCACAGGAATGTCCACCATGCGCATATCTTACCCCGGAAAACGCTCACTGGAGTTGCGTGGGGAGGCCCAAGGGCAAGGCCGACATGAGCCACAAGATCAGGAACGCGCTTGACCTGGACTCACCGACACCATTCGACACGACTCTTGACCGCAGCAGCTTGGGGTGGTTTGAGGCCCGCTCCTGAAAGCCGACCCCGAGGGGCCTACCCTCATCTTCCATGCAGCTTCGACACAGATCGTCAGTTCATAACGAACATCTTTCTGTGTGCCTGCGGCACACATCCGCAGATCCAGTTGCACACGCTTAGCGCAAGCGCTTGTTTTCAATTGGCGGAAGCGGTGAGATTCGAACTCACGGACGGTTGCCCGTCGCCGGTTTTCAAGACCGGTGCAATCGACCACTCTGCCACGCTTCCTGCAGCTTCACCAAGGCCCGTTCTTACAGTCGCCAGTGCGGCTCAGGATCTTGAGTGAACTGAATGATAGCACGCTGCCGTCGCCGCCCCATCGCCGAGAGCGCAGCGTTACGTCCCGTGACACCTTGAGCATTGAAACTTTCGCCTTATTTGGCTAGTCTTAGCGCCGTAATTGTAATTTCACATACAGGAGAACAGTATGCAACCCCAGTTTCAGATGACGGGCCAGGCCAGCGGCGAGTTGGCACTGCAGCAGAACAAGGTCCTGCGCAATACCTTCATGCTGCTTGCCTTGACCATGCTGCCAACCGTGCTTGGCGCACTTGTCGGTGTACAGATGCAGTTTGCCTTCTTGTCCGGCAGCCCGCTGATGTCTTTCCTGCTCTTCCTTACGATCGCATTCGGCTTCATGTGGGGCATCGAGCGCACCAAAAACAGTGGCATGGGCGTGGTCCTGTTGCTCGGCTTTACCTTCTTTATGGGTCTGATGCTGTCGCGCATTCTGCAGGTGGCGCTCGGCTTCAGCAACGGTGGTTCGCTGATTGCCATGGCGGCAGGTGGTACCGGGCTGATCTTCTTCTCACTCGCCGGCGTAGCCACGGTGACCAGGAAGGATTTCAGCTTCCTGGGCAAGTTCCTGTTCATCGGCATGATCGTCGTCCTGCTGGCAGCGCTGGCCAATGCCTTCTTCCAGATTCCGGCCTTGTCGCTGACCATCTCGGCGATTGCCGTGATGGTCTTCTCCGCCTACATCCTTTATGACATCAGCCGGATCGTCAACGGTGGCGAGGATAACTACATTTCAGCAACGCTGGCGGTCTATCTCGACATCTACAATGTCTTCGTCAGCCTGCTCAACCTGTTGATGTTCTTCAGCGGCGATCGCGACTGACCGGGATTCCTGGTCGCAGTCTGCAAGCGAGGGCGGTGCGGAACCCGCCCTCTTTTTTCGTTCAGTCCTGGAGGAACGCGCGCCCCTGGACCATGCGTGATCCCGTTCGGCCCGGGATTTCAGCGAAGCCAAGCGTATGGCGCGGCAAGGTCGTGATGTTGCGCGACGCCAGCAGGTCGCGCAAGGCGACCAGTTGATAGCCGCGGCACCGCCACTCGACGAGCAGGCGTTCAAGCGTGGCGCTGTACTGCATCCCTTCAAGCTCAGCCCGCAGGGTGAATACGTGGTCACCATCGACCCTGGTGGATTCTTCGACGAGTCGATCGACGGCCTGGTCAACGGAGGGCGTGCCGGTGGCCAGCAGTTCGTCTAGCGTCGGCAGTGTCGTCGGAAGTTGCGGGCAAAGCACGATTTCCCCATCGATAACCGGGATGAAAGGAAACTTCCCGCGACAATCGCTGGCGTAACAAAAGCCCAGCCGTTGCGTCAGACGCAGCGCATGACGATTCATCCGCCACCCGGAAGCCGCGTGCGCGTGCGGGGGGTTGGCGAAAATGTCCTCGTAACGACGATACGCCTGCGCCATTTCGGCTTCAATCCAGGCGTTCTCGGCGGTCATCACCGCGCTTTCCCAGCGGACGCGATTCCAGGCGTGAATTGCCACTTCAAAACCCGCATCTCGTGCCTGGCGCATGTTATCTGCGTGGCGGGCGCCAATATCAGGGGCTGGCAAGAACAGTCCATAGAGGTGGGTAACGAAATCGTAGTGGCGGCTCGGCGAGAAGGAACGGGCTTCGCGACCACTGGTGTCGGGACCGAGGGAGAAAAAGAAGCTGCCCGACGCATCGTTTCGCTGCAACAAATCGATCAGTGCCGGGACACCGAACTGCGTGCCACGACAGGTGTCGACGTCGATCTTGAGGGCGATACGCTTCATTTACCGTAAGCGACGCGTCAGCGCCCCTCGACAGCGCTCAGACAAGGAGCAACCCGGCAGCGACTTTACGCCCTTCGCCGATCAGGATGTTGTAAGTGCGACAGGCTGCCGGCAGATCCATCACTTCAAGCCCCTTCTGTGCCTGGACCAACGGTCGCAGCAACTCCGGGCTCGGGAAGCGCAACTGTTTACCGGTCCCCAGCAGGATGATTTCAGCGTCCAGAGAGGCGAGCAGTTCTAGGTCCGCGGCGCCCAGCGTTTCGAAGGTGGCCAGCGTCCAGTTCGGCAGCAGACGATCAGGCAGCACCGCCAGGTTACAGTTGTGGCGGATGCCATTGACACTGACATAGCCCTCGCCGTAGGCGGTGAAGGTGTTCAGGCCATCGGTGTTTTCGAGCTGCAGTTTCATGAAAATTGCGGTGCACAGGACGTTAAAGTAGGATTATAGCTTTTTTGTCGACCGCGTTCAGACGCTGACCGAGCCTGATGGCCGCGTTGCGCCGCACGGCGTTCGATGTGTCGCCCACTGCGTTGACCACTAGCCGAGCCTGGATCATGAGAGAGTTTTCCCGCATCAAGCGTTTGCCGCCCTACGTTTTCAGCATTACCGCGGAGTTGAAAATGGCCGCCCGGCGGCGCGGCGAAGACATCATCGACATGAGCATGGGCAACCCGGACGGCCCAACGCCGCAGCACATCACCGACAAGCTGGTCGAAGCGGCGCTGCGCGAGAACACGCACGGTTATTCGATCTCCAAGGGCATTCCGCGCCTGCGCAAGTCCATCTGCGACTGGTATCAACGGCGCTACGATGTCAGCTTCGACCCGGAAACCGAAGCCGTGGTAACCATCGGCTCGAAAGAGGGCCTCGCGCATCTGATGCTCGCCACACTGGACCGCGGCGATACCGTGCTGGTTCCCAATCCGTCCTACCCGATTCACATCTACGGGGCGATCATCGCCGGCGCCGACATCCGCTCGGTGCGCATGACACCGGACGTCGATTTCTTCGACGAGGTGCAACGCGCCATCCGCGAGTCGATTCCAAAGCCGAAAATGATGATTCTCGGGTTTCCGAGCAATCCGACGGCGCGCTGCGTAGACCTCGACTTCTTCGAACGCATCGTGGCTCTGGCCAGGCAGCATGACATTCTGGTGGTACACGACCTGGCCTACGCCGACATCACCTTCGATGGCTATCAGGCGCCGTCGATCATGCAGGTCGCGGGTGCGCGCGAAGTGGCCGTCGAGTTTTTTACGATGTCGAAGAGCTACAACATGGCCGGCTGGCGGGTCGGCTACATGGTCGGCAACCAGGAACTGTGCAACGCCTTGGTGCGCATCAAGAGCTATCACGACTACGGCACCTTCACACCGATCCAGGTCGCCTCGGTGATCGCGCTCGATGGCCCACAGCAGTGCGTAGAGGACGTGCGACAACTCTACCAGGGTCGTCGCAACGTACTGGCCAAGGGGCTGCACGAAGCCGGCTGGATGGTCGAGATTCCGAAGGCCTCGATGTACATCTGGGCGAAAATCCCCACTGCCTATCAACAGATGGGCTCGCTGGAGTTTGCCAAGAAGCTGCTCAACGAAGCCAGAGTTGCGGTGTCACCCGGCGTCGGTTTCGGCGAGTATGGCGACGACCACGTCCGTTTCGCGCTGATCGAGAACGAGGAGCGCACGCGCCAGGCGATTCGCGGCATCAAGGACATGTTCAGGAAGGACGGCCTGCTCTAGGCCAGGATGATGAAACCGGTACTCAAATCGAACAAGCTCGACAACGTCTGCTATGACATTCGTGGCCCCGTGCTGCAAAAGGCGAAACAGATGGAGGATGAAGGCCACCACATCGTCAAACTCAATATCGGCAATCTTGCTGCCTTCGGCTTCGAGGCACCGGAGGAAATCCAGCTCGACATGATCCGCAATCTGCCGACGGCGGCGGGTTACTCGGATTCGAAGGGAATCTTCTCCGCGCGCAAGGCAGTGATGCATTACACGCAGCAGAAGCACATCAAGGGCGTCACGCTCGAGGACATCTACATCGGCAATGGCGTTTCGGAGCTGATCGTGATGGCCATGAACGCCCTGCTCAATGTGGGCGACGAGGTGCTGGTGCCGGCACCCGACTACCCCTTGTGGACTGCGGCAGTGAGCCTGTCGAGCGGCACGCCGCGCCACTACCTCTGCGATGAAGCCAACGACTGGCTGCCCGACCTTGACGATCTGCGCGCCCGAATCACGCCGAGAACGCGTGCGCTGGTGGTAATCAATCCGAACAACCCGACCGGCGCCCTGTATCCGGACAGCGTGCTGCGCGAGATGGTCGCCATCGCGCGCGCGCACAACCTGATCATCTACGCCGACGAGGTGTACGACAAGGTGCTCTACGATGGCGCCACGCACACCGCGATTGCCTCGCTGTCGCAGGACGTGCTGACCATCACCTTCAACGGCCTGTCGAAGAACTACCGCGCGTGTGGCTACCGCGCCGGCTGGATGGTCGTCTCCGGCGACCTGCGCGAGGCCCGTGACTACATCGAGGGCCTGGACATGCTCGCGTCGATGCGTCTGTGTGCCAACGTACCGGCACAACATGCGATCCAGACCGCCCTGGGTGGCTACCAGAGCATTGACGATCTGGTAGCCCCGGGGGGACGGATGTGCCGCCAGCGCGACCTGGCGCACGCACTCATCACCGCCATCCCCGGCGTCAGCTGCGTCAAACCCAAGGCGGCCCTGTACATGTTTCCGCGCCTTGACCCGCAGGTTTACCCGATCGACAACGATCAGGATTTCATCGCCGAACTTTTGCAGGAAGAGCGTGTGCTGCTGGTTCAGGGCAGCGGCTTCAACTGGCCGGATCCCGATCACTTCCGCCTTGTCTTCCTGCCGCATGAAGACGACCTTCGCGACGCGATTGCGCGCATCGCACGTTTCCTCGCCGGCTACCGCCAGCGAGCAGGAACCCGGCCGACCTAGGCCGCGACGCATCCGCCCTGCGCTGGGCCGTGCTCGCTGTTTACTTTTCCACAACCCTTACTCGTGACTGCTCTATGAAACCTATCAATGTTGGACTTCTCGGAATCGGCACTGTCGGTGGCGGTACTTATTCGGTACTCATGCGTAACGCTGAGGAAATCACCCGCCGCGCGGGTCGTCCGATTCGGATCAGTATCGTTGCCGACAAGGACCTCGAACGGATTCGGCAGCTCACGGGTGGCGCCTGCAGAATGAGCGATGACGCTTTTGCCGTAGTCAGCGACCCGGAGGTAGACATCGTCGTCGAGCTGATCGGTGGCTACGGTGTCGCGAGGGAGCTCGTGCTGCAGGCGATCGACAACGGCAAGCACGTGGTGACCGCCAACAAGGCTTTGCTGGCGAAGCACGGCAACGAGATTTTTGCGGCTGCGCAACAGAAGGGGGTCATGGTCGCCTTCGAAGCCGCCGTCGCCGGCGGCATCCCGATCATCAAGGCGCTGCGCGAAGGCCTGACCGCCAATCGCATCGAGTGGATCGCCGGCATCATCAACGGTACGACAAACTTCATCCTCTCCGAGATGCGCGACCAGGGGCTGTCTTTCGACTCCGTGCTCAAGGAAGCGCAGCGTTTGGGCTATGCCGAAGCCGACCCGACTTTCGACGTCGAAGGCGTTGACGCCGCGCACAAACTGTCGATCATGTCGGCGATCGCCTTCGGGAACTCGATGAGCTTCGACAAGGCGCATATTGAAGGCATCAGCAAGCTTGACGCCGCCGACATCAAGTATGCCGAACAACTCGGCTACCGCATCAAGCTGCTCGGCATCACCAAGCGGACCGCCGAAGGCGTCGAACTGCGCGTGCATCCGACGCTGATCCCGGCCAAACGCCTGATCGCCAACGTCGAGGGTGCAATGAACGCGGTGCTGGTCAAGGGCGACGCCGTCGGCGCAACGCTCTACTACGGCAAGGGCGCCGGCGCCGAGCCCACCGCCTCGGCGGTCATCGCCGATCTCGTCGATGTAACGCGCATGCATACCGCCGACCCCGAGCACCGCGTCCCGCATCTTGCCTTCCAGCCCGACGCGATGGTCGATCTGGCGATTCTGCCGATTGCCGACGTGGTCAGCAGCTACTACCTGCGCCTGCGCGTCGAAGACCGCCCGGGTGTGCTCGCTGACGTGACACGCATTCTCGCCGACGACGGCATCTCGATCGTCGCCATGATCCAGCGCGAGCCCGGTGAAGGCGAGGAGCAAACCGACATCATCATGCTCACCCACAAGACGCGCGAACGAAACATCGACGCGGCTATTGCCGGTATCGAGGCCCTGCCGGCGGTCAGGGGCACGATCATTCGCTTGCGGCTGGAAGAATTGCTGTAAGGGAGGCAGTCGGCGGCGGATCAGAAGAAGCGCGAACGCCATACCCTTCGCGCACTCTGCGAGGCGTACTGTAACCCCCTTGTCGGTACGGGCATACACCGGTCAGTCATCGCCACAGCGTTGGTTCAGAAGGCGTAGCGTGTCGGGTCGGTCAAGCCGGCGGCGACGAAGCCGGCGCATCGCAGTCGGCACGAATCACAGACCCCGCAGGCGCGGCCGTCCTCGTCGGCCTGATAACACGAAACCGTCAGCCCGTAGTCCACTCCGAGTTCGCTGCCGCGCCGGATGATGCCGGCCTTGTCGAGCGCGCTCAATGGTGCGTGAATGTGCAGCCTGGTGCCTTCGACGGCAGCCTTGGTGGCGAGGTTGGCCATCTGCTCGAAGGCTGCGATGTACTCCGGGCGGCAGTCGGGATAACCCGAGTAGTCGATGGCATTGACCCCGACAAAGATGTCTCCACTCCCGAGCACCTCGGCCCAGGCCAGAGCCAGAGACAGCATGATGGTATTGCGTGCCGGCACGTAGGTGACCGGAATGCCCGGCTGCACGCCGTCGACGGGGACGGCGATGCGGCTGTCGGTCAGCGCCGAACCACCGAAGGCGTCGAGCCGCAGCGACAGTGTCCGGTGCTCGCAGGCTCCGAGCGCTGCGGCAACAGCCGCCGCGGCCCGGAGTTCGACGCGATGACGCTGTCCGTAATCGATCGACAGACAATGACAGGCGAAACCGCCGGAGCGGGCGATCGCCAGCGTGGTTGCGGAGTCGAGCCCACCGGAGAGGAGGACGACGGCCGGCTTTGCCGGAGATGAAAGTTGCGTGCTCATGGGGTGGCGAATATACTGCTTTACGACGCGTGATGGGTTGTTCTTGGCGTAAAAGTTGTGTCACTGGCTGGCGCCACATGCAATTGCTGGTTTGCATGAGCGCTGGTGACGCGCCGAGCGTGTGCTTTGGTCATCAGACACCGCTGGCAGGTGGGCAAGTAATGCAATCGGTGTGACGTACGCTGCAAGTGCGCAGCTCTCTTTCAGGACACACTCCGTCCTGACGGCAACAGGAGCGAGTGGCGGTCGTTGCTAAACGCGCGGCAGGCTACCCGGAAGCAAGGCCGCCGGGAGTTGGGCAAATCGCCGCCACGGGTCTGATCAGTGGCGTTCAGTTACCGATGCGGAGGACCCGTGATGATATCCCTGTACGCTGCCCTGGTATCCCAAGCCCCGCCATTGAGCGGCCCTGTCGTAACCTTGTGCCGTGATGTTTCGAATGCCGAAAGCATCGTTTTTTCGGGCACGCAACGACTGTTCGTGACTGGCCGTGAGGGGGTGTATGAACTGCTCGGGCCTTCCGACGATGACTGCGACAAAAAGCGTATTCCGGTGCGCGTCAAGGGGGTGCCGAAGCGCTGCATGAAGAACGGGATCGCGGCGCATGGCGATTATCTGTACCTGGCATGTGCGCATGTCATGCAGGGAAACAATCCCCTGCTCAATGCCCTGATGGACGATGTCAATGAACTGCAGCAAACGCTGACCGGTTTGCTGCGCCTGTCGCTCGCGGCAATGACCTATCCCGTCGAATCCTGGATCGTCCGGTGCGATCTCAGGCAGATGCCGCTGGCCTTTACGGAACTCGTCGCCGGGCTTCCCGGAAACATACTGGCCAACGGCATCGCCATCAGTACTGACGGCGAGTCACTCTTTGTCGCCAACAGCGGGCCGAGCATCTCAACCGGCATCTACAGGGTACCTACCGACGCTGACGGCGACGGTTCCAAAGCGGGACTGTGGTGCCGTCCACCCGGCTGCAAACCCAATGGATTGAAGGTCAAGGGTCAGACGCTATATTACTCGGGTAACACCACGCCGGCCGCCGTGCTCGGTAGCGTGCCGATCAACGACGACGGCAGTGCCGGCGAGCCACGGGTGATCTATACGGGCCCGTTTCACCTCTTTGACGATTTCGAGACGGTCAAGGAGGGTTTCGTCATTACCCAGTTCAGTAACGACTACATGGGTGCCAGCACCGGTTCCCTGCGCATCGTATCGATGGGTGGAAGGGAACTGGCGGTGCTCAAGCGCCAGGAGATCGATAAACCGTGCGCGGTGGCAGTAGCAAAAGCAAGCGGTGCGTTGTTCGCGGCGGGTGATGTGCTGATCGTCGACAAGGGCGTCGGGGGGGTCCTGCTGTTCAAGCCGGACGACCCCTGGCGCGATTGGTTGCAGGCGGCCCCCAGATAACAGACCGAGCGCCGGAAACGCCGCCTTGGCGTGGCCGCAGCTACGGAATCTTCAGCACGTCCTTGATTTCCTCCAGGCTCTCGGGGATGCGCTTGACGATGGCGTCAGTGGCCTGTTGATTTGCCCTGATCACGATTTCGGCCAGCCCGCGCATTTCGCCGACTGCCGTCTCGAAAGCTTTTCTGGCGAGTTCGGTTTCAGCGGCGATGAGTTCCTGCGGCGAACCACTGCGGGACAACCCTTCGATCGCGGTATTGAGCTGTTGCAGCGTGGCGTGCAGGATCTTCACCTGCCACTCGCCGATCGCTTTCATCCCTTCGAGCGCCGCGCGATTGGAGGCGCTCAACGCTTCCAGGTTGTCCCGTTGCATGGCCACCAGTGCGTCCATGTTGACGCCGGGTACCTTCAGCCCTGCCAGGACTTTAAGTAGCCCCTCCGTACCCTTGGTCACGTCCATGCTGGCGACAGCCTTGCCCCAGTCGCTGAGTAGTTGGGAAACATCCGCCATTTTCCAGTCCTCCATTAGCTTTCAGGTCCAGGCAGACGGCGTGACGCCTATGTCCACCAGGTCATTGTCGTCAGCCTGCTTGGGCACCTCACTCGGCCGGGATCTCGAGCAGATTCTTTCCTCCGGCGAGAATGTTGATCATCTGGGCCACCGCCTTGATCTGAGAGCCGTGCTGTGTGTGGTACGCGGTATGGGTGTAGTTCTGCCCCCACCAGTCCCAGCATCCCCGAGGATTAAGCGGTGGCGTCAGTGGGGAAGCACCGCCACGCGCCTGAATCTGGGGGTAGAGCACGATGATCTGATTGGCTTGGGCCCATTCGTTGTAACCTGCAAACTTCGCGAAAAGATTGCCGGAGTGACCGATTCTGCCATCGGTCGTCCCGCCCTGGCGGCAGCCGTGGAACGCGACATGCAACTTGCACGTCCGGCCGTCCTTGCATGCCTTCGGGATGAAGACGTAGCCCTCTCTGGCCATCGAGGCGTTCTGCAAGGCATTGTAAGGCGTATCGGAGAACTTGCCGAAAACCTGTCGCTGGTCGAAGGCCAGAACCTCGCTCTCTGCTACAGGCACGCGCGCGTCTTTGAGCGCTTGCACGCCGTAGATACGCTTGAGGATTGCACCCGCCAGGTCCACGTCGGCGAGATCCCGGCAGATCGCTTCCTTGCCTCGCGGTGGGCAGGGCGCTCCCGCCGCGCTTGCGGCAGCTGGCTGGCAGAGGCAGTGATTTTTCAGCGCACTCGCCTTGGCCACCGCCTCGCAATCGTCGATATAGGCGTCCTTGTCGTTGGCAGGGGGATCGGCTGGCGGCAATGGGCACGGCCCCACCACATCACCTGCAGGCTTGTCGAAACTGTCTCTGACCATCGTGTGGCGGGCAGGAAAAGTGCGGCGATAGGCCATGTTTTCCGCAGCCACGCCACCCTTGTCGGTGTCGGCGTAGAAATGGAAGAGCGCGTCCATCACGCCCAGTGGAACGATATGGTCGTGCGCGCCGCTGAACAGGTACACCTTGCCGTTCCTGAGGTTGGCAAGCTTGCTGATCGTCCCTTCAACCTCCTGCTTCTTCGCTTCTGCAAACGAGGTGCGGGCTACGTGTTCGATTTCGGTCTTGTTCCCTGGAGTCAGGTCGGAGTTCCCGCACCACCGTGCATCCAGCCCAAGCGCCGAGCATTCGAGCATGACGAACTGGCTGCAGCGGGTGACGGCATCCAGAATCGTCCCGTGCGCACAGTAATAAGGACCGCCGGCAACGATACCGGCACCCATGATGTGATCGGAATGCGCGACATGAAACTGATGGGCCATGAATCCGCCCGAGGAGATACCGGAAACGGAGATCTGGTCAGGGTCTATGTTGACTCCGGCGGCGACTTGCTCAAGTGCCGGGGCACTGCCTGCCGCGCCGGCATACGCAAGCATCCAGAGCACCGGCAGCAGCGACAGGCATCGCCTGATGATTTGCCTTGCGAGCATCCTTCTCCCCTCAAGATGACGGGCATGCACGCCACAGAGTCTTCCAAGCAAGCCGGAAGTCATTCATTTAACGCATGACATGCTGCGGAGTAGCGCCCAGCATAGCGCAGGATGCGCACAAGTCAAGACTGGTGCGGATGCCCGCAGACACCACAGCCGGCAGACCGCCCTCTATGAGGAAAGCAGCGCCGAGAGTTCTCGCTGCAGCAGATCGGCGTTGCCGAGGTTCAGTTCAACCAGCCGACGCAGATGAGTCACGCTGTCGATGTCGATGCTGTGGCAGAGCAGGCCTGCCCGTGCCCCTTCGACATGCGCGACCTTAGCCTCCATGCGAATCTCATTGGCGATTTCGTCCAGTGGCACGCAGAGGACAGCCGCAACTCCCAGCGGCAGCTCTGCGTCACCGGGGAGACGCAGCAGCGCGCCCTTCAGGGACAGGTCCATCACTTGTACCGCAAGCGCCTGGGTACCGAGAATCAGTTGCGCTGGCGAAGCAAAGGCGATGCGGGAATAGTGGCGTCGTTCGTCGTTCACTGGAGTTGCCTCGGTGAGTTGGAGTTCTACTTGCTGCGCATGTTACCCCAAAGCACTTTGTGGAGTTGCAACTGAAAACGCACCGGCAGGTGATCGGCGAGTATCCACTCAGCCAGGGTTGTCGCCGACAGCTCACCGGCAACCGGCGAAAAGAGCACGCGGCAGAGATCAGCGAGACGCTTCTCGACGATCATCCGGCGTGCCCACTCGTAGTCGGTGCGGTCCTTGAGGACGAACTTGAGCTCATCATCGGCATTCAACAGGGCCAGGTTCGGCCAGCGATTGCGATCCAGTTCTCCGGAGCCTGGAGCCTTGAGATCGACGATCCGCGAAACGCGGGCATCAACGCCGCTGATGTCGAGCGCACCGGAAGTTTCCAGGGATACGGAATAGCCGGCATCACTCAGTTCGCTCAACAACGGCAGACACGACGGCTGCGCTAGCGGCTCGCCGCCGGTCACGCAAACATGACGCACGCCGTGCTGCGCAACTTCGGCGAGAATCTCGGGCAGCGACATCATCCGGCCTCCGCTGAAGGCGTAGCTGGTGTCACACCAGACACAGCGCAACGGGCAGCCGGTCAGTCGTACAAACACCGTCGGCAAGCCGACCCGCGAACTCTCGCCCTGTAGGGACAGAAATATCTCGCTGATCTTCAGCGACGGTGTGCTGACTGCGGCCTTCAAACGCCTACTTTTTCAGTCTCTGCCTGGCGGTGGTAGCCGCGGCACTTTCCGGGTACTTGGCCAGCAAGGCTTCGAGCGTACTCTTCGCTCCCTTCGCATCGGCGAGTTCCTGCTGGCAGGTGGCGATGTTGAGCAGAGCATCAGGGGCCTTGGCGTGCGCCGGCCACTTGTTGGCCACTACCCGCTGTGCATCGATCGCCTTCTTGCAGTCGTGCAGCGCGTAGTGGGCGTTGCCGAGCCAGTATTGTGCGCTTGGGGTCAGCGTGCTCTCCGGATGGGCTTTGGCAAAGGTCTCGAAAGCCGCCGCCGCTTCCTTGAGCTTGTTCGCCCTGAACAGATTGAGCGCTGCTTCGTATTCGCGGGTCTCGGCCGCCGGATCGCTGACGACCTTTCTGGGTGCCTCGACCACCGGCTTGCTCTCTTCCGCCGGTCTTGCCTCAATGTTCGCCGCGGCCTGTGGCTCGAGTTTGCGCAGGCGACCGTCGAGATCGACGTAGAAATCCTGCTGCCGTTTCTTGGTCGATTCCAGCTCGTAGGTCAGCGTCTCGACCTGACCACGCAGGCGCGAGTTCTCTTCACGCAGGGCCTGTATCTGGTTCGCCAGCTCGATTTGTCCTTTGGCGAAAGTGTCGAGGCGTTCGTTGGTCTTGACCGACAGATCCTTGACCTGGCGTCGTGCTTCTTCGTCATCGAAGAGGCCGGCCTGTGCCTGATGCGCGGCCAGTACGGCAAGCGAAAAGGCGATCGCCAGAGCGCGCGCAATGCCCCACCGGCATACCATGGGCGTTGCCGCCACCCTAGAACTCGCCGTTGTAGAGCATGTCGCCGCGACGGTTCTCGGCCCAGGCAGCGTCGTTATGGCCTTCATTCTTCGGCTTCTCTTCGCCCAGGCTGACCGACTCGAGTTGCTCCTCGCGGGCACCGAGCAAAGCCAACATCTTGCGGATGGCGTCGGCGCGCTTCTGACCCAGAGCCAGGTTGTACTCGCGACTGCCGCGCTCGTCGGTATTGCCCTGGATCAACACCTTGAACTGGCGATTCTCAGTCAGGAACTTGGCATGCGCAGTCACCAGATCCTTGTACTCGGCTTTGACCTCATAGCTGTCGTAGTCAAAATAGACGCTGCGTCTGGACAGGATGCTCTTCGGATCGGTGAGCACCGCCGGCAACCGGCCGGTCTCGACTCCACCCGTGGTCACCGTCGTCACCGACGACCCGCCGCCGCGGCTCTCGACGGGTGCGCCTGCGGCTGGGTCGCTGCCCTCGGGCGTCGAACTGCACGCGGCCATGATGAGAGCCAGGGCGGCCGGGATAAGGAGTTGCTTCATGGTGTTTCTCCTGCACAAGATTCGTGATGGGAATGATTCTTCATTTGTTGAGGGGTCCCCACGCCGGTTCACGAACATCGCCCGCCGCAATCGAAAGGCGCTGCTTGATCCGTCCATCGATCGAAACTGCGGACAGGACGCCACGGCCGCCGACCTCGGTGGCAATCAGGATCATTCGACCGTTCGGTGAGAAAGTCGGTGATTCGTCCTTGTGCGAGTCCGTGAGGATCTGTACCTGCCGGCTGGCAAGGTCCATCACCGCAAGACGGAAGCTGCCGTCACGTCGGCTGATGAAGGCCATCGACCTGCCGTCCGGGGAAAGGCGCGGCGTCACGTTATAGCTGCCCTCGAAGCTGACTCGCTGCGCGTCGCCGCCACCGGCGGCAATTCGGTAGATCTGCGGGCTGCCGCCACGGTCGGACGTGAAATAGACGAATTGTCCGTCAGGAGAAAAGTTGGGTTCGGTATTGATCGCATTGGCTGTGGTCAGGCGTAGCACGCCGGATCCATCGGCGTTGACCGTGAAGATCTGCGAGCCGCCGTCCTTGCTCAGCACCACCGCCAGCTTACGCCCGTCAGGCGACCACGCCGGCGCCGAATTAGAGCCCTTGAAGTTGGCCACGACAATACGTTTTCCCGAGGCCAGTGAATGCACATACACCACCGGCTTCTTGTTTTCGAAAGACACATAGGCCAGACGGCCGCCCTCGGGTGACCAGGAGGGCGAGATGATGGGCTCCTTCGAGATCAGTGCCACCTGTGCGTTCTGGCCGTCGGCGTCGGAGATGTGCAACTCGTAACGCGCGGCGCCGGCCCTGATCACATAAGCGACTCGTGTGGAAAAGATGCCGGGTTCACCGGTCAGCTTTTCGTAGATCATGTCGGCAATGCGATGGCCGGCGGCACGCAACATCGGCTTCGAGGTCACGAAAGCGGAGCCGCCGAGCACGCTCTGCTTGGTGACGTCGTAGAGCCGGAAACGGGCCTCACGTCGACCGTCGGTGCTTTCGCCGATGCTGCCGGCAGCCAGCGCGTCGGCACCCCGGCTCTTCCACTCCTCGTAGACCGGGGCGGACGCCTCGGTCATGACCGCTGCGCCAGGGTCGATCATCCTGAACAGGCCGCTACGTTCCAGGTCGCCACGTACGACGGACGTAACGACGCGTGCTGCGCTGGCCTCGCCGCCAAAATCGGCGATCGCCACCGGGATTCGGTTGGCGCCGGCACCGGTGATTTCAATGGTCAGTTGGGCGTGCGCCGAAGCCTGCAGCAGGGCCAGCGCGCCGATGGCCAGGAGGCCGAAACGACGAAGTTTGATCACAATTCCAAGCATGGGGCAGTCCAGTACAGAATGCGCGATTATATCGTCTCTGAATGCGCTTGATTTGTAACGAAACGTGATCTTGCCGAATGCCGAACGCTGCAGGCATGACCTGGCTCTTGAAGATCCCGACGACGAGTTCGCGGGAATCGGCAAAGAGGCCGACTTGATGGGCGTTCACGGTGGTGAGCAGAGGCCATGGTTGCACAACCGTGGTGCCTTGCTAGTCGTCCTGGGGTCGATACGACAGGTTGAGAACACGCTTGAAGAGTTCGGGTTGGGCCGGCTTGGGCAACGGCGACGACTTGCGGATCGCTCGCTCGACCGCAGCATCGAGCGCCGGGTTCCCGCTCGACCGGAGTAGCCTGACATCGAGCACATCGCCGGTGGGAAGCTGCGTCACTTCGAACTCCGCCTTCGGGTTACCCTGGATGCCGGGTGGCAACGACACGTTATTGCGAACCTTGAGGCGAATTCTGTGCTTGTACGCCTCCTCGTCGAGCGACTGCGCACGTGCTTTCTCGGCCGACGCCTGCTCGGTCTGCAACTGCTTGCGTAGACGCTCCTGAGCTTCATCGCGCGCGCGCCTATCCTCTGCGGCTTTCTGCTCAGCCTTCTGCTGTTTGAGTTCCTTCAGTTCACGATCCAGGGCATCACGCGGGTTTGGCCTTGGATCCGTTTCCGGTTTACGCGGATCTTCCTTCCGGGACGCTTCCTTTGCCTTCGGCTCGTCTTTTCGTTCAGGTTCCCGGGGTTTGGGTTCTTCCTTGCGCACGGGTTCCTTTGTCTTCGGTTCTTCCTTGCGCGGAGTTTCCTTCGGTTTGGGTTCTTCCTTTTTCGGCGTTTCCTTCTTTGGCGGTGCTTCCTTCGGCTTAGGCTCGTCTTTCTTCGGCGGCTCCTTGACCCTGGGTTCTTCCTTCTTCGGCGGTTCCTTGGGCTTTTTCTCTTCCTTCAGGGGAATATCCGGCTTGATGGGTGGCCTGGGTTCCGCTTTCGGCTCGGGTTTCGGCATCGCTTTGGCAACCGGCCTGGGTTCAGGCTTCGGCTCCGGAATGGGAGCCGGTTTCGGAATCGGTCTGGGTTCGGGCTTGGGTTCGGGCTTGGGTTCGGGTTTCGGCTCCGCTTTGGGTGCGGACTTTGGTTCTGCTTTGGGCTCCGGCCGGGGTTCCGGTCTTGGTTCGGGTTGGCTCGCTGGTGTGGGAGCCGGGACGGCACGCCAGACTTCGACTTCGACTGCGCTAGGCGGCGTGCTCTTCCACTGCACACCGAGGAACAGCGCAGCAATGAGCAGCAAGTGGACGGTCGCCGAGAGGGCCAGCGAAGGCCACTTCGCCGGGTCGTCCTGCGGCGGCCGAAGGATGGGTTCGACAGCTTCCACAGTTCAGGAACTCACCGGCCGCTTTGCTCGACGAGAAGGCCGATGCGTTTGACCTGCGCCTTTTGCAGCGCGGCCATCACATCCATCACCGCTTGATAGTTGACCTTCTTGTCGCCGGCCACGAGCACCGCTTGTTCGGGGGTCTTCTGCGCCGCCACGACCGCTTCTCCCAGATCACCGAGATGCACGCGCCGGCCCTCGGACTTCCCCGGGAGAACCAGACTCAGCTTGCCGTCGGCGGCGACGTCAACTCGCAGGGCTTCCGCAGGTGTCTGCGCAGCCTTGCCCACCGAAGGCACATCGATCGTGCCGGTGGTCATCATCGGTGCCGTCACCATGAAGATGACCAGCAGCACGAGCATGACATCGATATAGGGAACGACATTGATTTCGTTCTTCAGACGACGCGGACGCATGGCCTTACCTCATCTGCCGCTGAAGGATGTTCGAAAACTCCTCCATGAACGACTCGAAGCGTGACGAGAGCCGATCGATTTCGTGTGCAAAACGGTTGTAGGCGACTACCGCCGGAATTGCCGCGAACAGGCCGATGGCAGTGGCGACCAGGGCCTCGGCAATGCCGGGGGCAACCGCGGCGAGCGTCGCCTGCCCGACGTTCGAGAGGCCACGGAAAGAATGCATGATTCCCCAGACGGTTCCGAACAGGCCGACGTAGGGGCTCACCGAGCCGACCGAAGCGAGGAAGGCGAGATGCGAGTCGATACTGTCCATCTCGCGCTGGTAGGTGGCGCGCATGGCGCGTCGCGAGCCGTCGATGACATCTTTCGGGTCGAGGTTCTTCTGGCTGCGCAACTTGGTGAATTCACGGAAGCCCGCCTCGAAGATGCGCTCCATGCTGCCGGTGCTGTGGCGGTCGTTGATCGCGCTCTGGTAGAGGCTGTTCAAGTCGCCACCGCTCCAGAAGTCGCGCTCGAACTGCTCGGTCTGCGCGCGCGCCGCCTTGACGGTGAACCACTTGCGAAAGATGTAGTACCAGGACATGAACGAGACACCGGCCAGCAACAGCATGACCGCCTGGACCACGGCACTGGCGTTGAGGATCAGGTGCAGAATCGAAAGGTCTTGCGAGACATTCATTGCAGGGCTTCCAGTTTGGTACGCAGAAATGCGGGAATCGAGGTGGCTTTCATCAGCGTCGAGTTGACGCAAACGATGTGGATGCTGCCGCTGACCAGTTCTTGCCAGCCGCCTTCGCTGTGCACATCGGCGCGCCGGATGTGCTGCCGAAAAAATAACTGCGCGCGGCTGATCTTCTCCACTTCCAGACCGACGACGAGTTCATCGTCGAGCCGTGCCGGTTTCAGAAAGTCGACCCGGACGCTGCGAACGACGAAAGCGATTCCGGGATCGCGCAGCAGGTCGGCCTGCCGATAGCCGATCTCGCGCAGCCATTCGGTACGGCAGCGCTCGAAAAATTTCAGGTAATTGGCGTAATAGACGACGCCCCCGGCATCGGTGTCTTCGTAGTAGATGCGCACCGGAAGGGTGAACGCGCTGGGCTTCTGCGGGTATTTCATGGCCGGGGCCGATTCTAAGGCAGCAATCTGGTGGCAAATGTAAGGGTTTGTGACCGTCTGGTGCAGGGGCTCAGGGCGTCCGCCACAACTCAGACTGAGGTTCGCCAGTCGACGTCTCCAGGCCGAGGTGGCGGTAAACGGCAGCCGTCGCCACGCGCCCGCGCGGCGTACGTTGCAGGAAGCCCTGCTGGATCAGATAGGGTTCGAGCACATCCTCGATCGTATCGCGCGCCTCGCCGATGGCGGCGGCGAGGTTATCGACGCCTACCGGGCCACCGCCGAACTTGTCGATGATGGCGAACAACAGTTTGCGGTCCATGACGTCGAGTCCGCCGTGATCGACGTCGAGCATCAACAGCGCCGCATCCGCGACCTCCGGCGTGATGCAGCCGCCGGCCCGTACCTCGGCAAAATCGCGAACTCGCCGCAGCAGGCGATTGGCGATGCGTGGCGTGCCGCGCGAACGGCGGGCGATTTCCAGCGCGCCGCCGGCATCGGTGGGCACCTTGAGCAGTTGCGAAGAGCGGGTGACGATCAGTGTCAGTTCCTCGGGCGTGTAGAACTCGAGTCGCGAGACGATCCCGAAGCGGTCGCGCAGCGGATTGGTCAACATGCCGGCACGGGTCGTCGCCCCGACCAGTGTGAAGGGCGGCAGGTCGAGTTTGACAGAGCGCGCCGCGGGACCCTCACCGATCATGATGTCGATCTGAAAGTCCTCGAGCGCCGGATAAAGAATCTCTTCGACAACCGGCGAGAGACGGTGGATCTCGTCGATGAACAGTACGTCGCGGGGTTCGAGGTTGGTCAGGATGGCGGCGAGGTCGCCCGCGCGTTCGAGTACCGGGCCTGAAGTCGAACGCAGGTTGACCCCCATTTCGGTCGCGATGATGTGCGCCAGTGTGGTTTTCCCCAGCCCTGGCGGGCCGAACAGGAGCACGTGATCGAGCGTGTCGTTGCGCTTCCTGGCGGCCTCGATGAAGATCGCGAGTTGCTCGCGAATCTTGGCCTGCCCGACGTATTCGGCCAGGTGCCGAGGCCGCAGGGCGCGCTCAATCGCTTCTTCCTGCGTGGATTTCGCTTCGGCCGAAATCAGCCGCTCCCCCGGAACAGTCGCTAGGCGGTCGTTCTCGATCATGGTGACGCGTGCTTTCCGGCCGTGGCTCGCGATGCCGACGGATCCGAATGGGCATGCGCCAACCACTCGCGGATCAGGACCTGACCGAGGGCCAGTAGCGTTGGCCCGAGGAACAGGCCAATGAAGCCAAAAACCAGCACGCCGCCAAAGACACCGACCACGATCAGCAGCAGTGGCAGGCTGGCGGTGCGCGAAATCAGGATCGGTTTGATGAAGTTATCGACGCTGCTGATGCCGAACATGCCCCACAGCACCATGAACAGGGCCCAGCCGGTCTGACCTTCGTGGTAGAGCCAGACAGCCGCACCGAGCCAGATCAGCGTCGCTCCGACCACCGGCACCATCGAAAAGAAGAACGTCGCGACGGTCAGGATGACGATCCCCGGAACGCCGGCGATGATGAACCCGATCATCGCCACTATCGCCTGTGCCGCCGCCGTCCCGACGATCCCGACCATGACCCCGGTGACCGTTCCCTCGGCCAGCGCCAGCATGCGCTCGCCCAGGTCGCCGGCGAGTGCGCGGCTGCTGGTGTGCAGTGCCTCGGCATAGATGTGCGCGTCGCGGAAGATGAAGAAGACGAAGAAGATCACCAGCACCAGTTGCATCAGGCCCTGTGCCAGCAGTGAGGCGGCACTCAGCGCCAACCTGCGGGTCGGGTCAACAAACTGGTGCAGCAGATTATTCATCTCTTCCCGGCTCTCGATCAGCTCGTGCCAATAGGCGGCGGCATCACGGCCGATGATCGGCAGCCTCACCAGCCAGGCCGGCGGGTCGGCAGGCAAACCACCCTCCATCAGCGGCTTGAAATAGCGTATCGCCATCTCGACACCGTCGGCGAGTGACCCTGACAGCAAGGCCATCGGCGCCACCAGCAGCATCAGAAGCAGGATCGACACCAGCAGGGCGGCCAGGTTGCTGCGGCCACCGCAGAGGGTCAGCAGGCGATTGCGGATCGGCAAGGTGGTGACACAGATGACGATGGCGAACAGCAGGGTGCCGGTGAACGGCAGCAATACGGCAATGCAGCCGATCAGCAGCAGCGCGACCAGGGCGATCTGGATGAGTTGTTTGTGGCCGGGGTTCATTGTCGTCTCAGACTCTTGACAGCAGCTTGAGCGCCTGGCGGATGCCATCGGAGATGGTGATGTCGGCGGGCAATTGCTTCATCGCCGCAGCGGCTTCGCGCTCATTGTAACCTAGCGCCAGCAGCGCATTGAGGATGTCATTGTGCGCGTCGTCGGCAGACACGCTGGTGGTTGGCAGCGCGTCGGCGAGTTTTCCCTTGAGTTCGAGCAGCAGGCGTTCGGCGGTCTTGATGCCAATGCCTGGCACCCTGGTCAGGCGTCCGACCTCCTGACGGGCCACCACCTGGGCCAGATCGCTGACCGAGAGCCCCGAGAGCACCGACAGCGCCATGCGCGCGCCGACACCCGAAATCTTCAGCAACTGGCGAAAGGCGAAGCGCTCGGCCTCGCTGGCAAAACCGTAGAGGAAGTGCCCGTCTTCGCGGACCAGGAAGTGGGTCAGCAAGCTGAGCTTTTCGCCGTTCGCCGGCAGGTTGTAGAACGTGCTCATCGGCACGTCGAGTTCATAGCCGACGCCGTGTACGTCGAGCACCACTTGTGGCGGGGTTTTTTCGAGGAGGATTCCAGTCAGTCGGCAGATCATCGTTTGTTCTCGCTCACTGTCGCAGGGCTTTTACGGCAATCAGTCGGCCGTTGCGTACGCGCAAAGCAACGTCTGCCAGCCGTCCGAGCCCCTGTCCGCCATGCGCGTGCGTAATCGCACAGGCGAGCGCATCGGCGGCGTCCGCGCTGGGGTCCGCCGACAGGCACAGCAGTCGGCGCACCATGTGCTGAACCTGCACCTTGTCGGCATGACCGTTGCCGACAACGGCCTGTTTGACCTGCAGTGCAGTGTACTCGGCAACGTCGAGTCCGCGGGAAACCAGCGCGGTGATCGCCGCGCCACGCGCCTGACCGAGCAACAGCGTGGATTGCGGATTGACATTGACGAAGACGATCTCGGCTGCTGCCTGGTCGGGTCGGTATTGCGCCACCAGGTCGCACAGGCCGGAGTAGATCGTCCCCAGGCGGCCGGGCAGGGAGTCCCTGATGTTGGTCCGGATACAGCCGCTGGCCAGGTAGGCCAGCCGGTTTCCGGTCTTCTCGATCAGACCGAAGCCGGTGATGCGCAAGCCGGGGTCGATGCCGAGGATGCGCACCGGTTTGGCTGTGTCGCTCATCGGACGGGTGCCCGCGCCAGATAGACACCGCCTACCGCCAACACCATCCCGGCCAGGGCCACGCCGCCGAGCGTTTCGCCGAACACCAGCCAGGCGATGATCGCTGTGCTCGGAG
The DNA here is from genome assembly GCA_029780075.1 of Pseudomonadota bacterium. Taxonomy (GTDB): domain Bacteria; phylum Pseudomonadota; class Gammaproteobacteria; order Burkholderiales; family Rhodocyclaceae; genus Accumulibacter. Next base: position 15,129 of record JAKOZI010000249.1, on the reverse strand, counting down.
GCGTCAGATAGAAGAGGCTGGCGACATTGACCGCACTGCCGCTGCGAATCAGGACGTTGAGCAGGCTGATCGCGCCGAACGAGAGCACCAGCACCAACCACAGCAGGGCGAAGGTGAATTGTGGCGTCCATTCGATGTGCATGCTTTCACTGGTCCACGCGGCCAGTGCGGTCACCACCGCTGTCGGCAGGAACTGAATCACCGAACCGGTTCGCAGGTCGAAATGCGGACAGAAGCGCTTCTGATAAAGCGTGCCGAGGGTGATACCGAGCAGCGCGACGGCCGCCGGGAGCAGCATCGCGGCCAGCATCACGTTGCCGAGTTTGTTGGCCACGACCAGTGCCACGCCGGCAAAGCCGAGCACCAGGCCCAGCCATTGCCGCGGCGAGACCCGTTCCCCGAGCAGGAAGCCTGCACCACATGCCGTGAGCAGCGGTTGCATGCCGACTACCAGTGCCGTGACGCCGGCCGGCAGACCATGCTTGATGGCCATGAACACCCCGCCGAGATAGATGGCATGCACCAGCAGGCCGGACACGCCGATGTGGACAACCTGGCGCGCATCGGCAGGCCACGGCGCGCGGGTGGCCAGAGCAAAGGTGGTCATCAGCGCGAGCACCAGCAGGTAGCGGGCGAGCAGAAAAGTCAGGGGTTCGGCGTACGGCAGGCCGAATTTGGCGCCGACGAAACCCGTACTCCACAGGAAAACAAACAGGAAAGGCAGCAGTGATGGCAGGGGGCGCATGGGGTCGGCTTATTGACGCAGGCCCGGAGTGTAGCAAGCATCGTAGCAGCGGTGGCAGCAAACAGGTCCTGGCGTTGGAATTGCACGCCTCGCGGACATCGCTACCCGGAGTGACGAACCCCGCCGGAGCGGGGTTCGTCTGTGGTGGATGGCGATGCCGGCTGTTCCGAATCATTTCTTCGGTGTGCCCGGCTCGGCATTTTTTGCCGCGTCCTTCTTCTCCTTCTTGCCTGCCTTCTTGGCGTCGTCCTTGCTCATCGAGGTCTCTGCTTTGGTCGGCCCGCCTTTGGCTGTAGTGGCTGCCGCAGCTGCCGGCTCGGCCTGACTGGCCGTCACCGCCTTGGCAGGTGCTGCTGTCGGGCTTGCCAATGGCGTTGCTTTGCCGGGTTCAGCCTTGGCCGCTGGAACCGGCACGGTTGCTGGCGCGGCTGGTGCTTTCGTAGCGCTCGCCGGCGCGGGTGTTGCCGCGGTGGCAGTCGGCACAGGCGCCGGAGTGGAACTCGCTGCCGGGCTCGGTTTGGCCGTCTCGTTGGCCGGTGCAGGGGCCTGGGCCGGCGTCTTGGCCGTCGTCAAACCGCTCAGCGTCACATCATTCTTCATCTTGCCCAATACCGCCGGGCCGATACCCGGAACCTTGGTAAGGTCGTCCACCGATTTGAAGGCGCCGTTCTTGGTACGGTAGTCGATGATCGCCTTGGCCTTCGCCGGACCGATGCCGGTGAGCATTTGCAGTTCTGCCTCATTGGCGGTATTCACGTTGACCGCGGCCAAGGCATTAGCCGTAATCATCAGCAGAGCGACCAACAGGGTAATCAGCTTGTGCATGGAATTCCTCCGGGTGAGATTGGATTTGCAGGTCACCATGCGTCTCGCGCCATGGGGTCGTGCAACCGTGATTAACGGTGCAGAAAGCGTTTGCGTTGACCCAACGGTGGAATTCCACTCCGTGGGCGCTTGCGCCGGAAATCTCGCGAAGCATGCCGGCCGGTTGGAAGGTGCGCGTAAACTGCATTCGGACCGGTCGAACCTGCTCTCGTATTCCATGGCAGGCGGCCGCGTGTTCGCCGGGGGAAACTACTTGCGCAGGGGTTTGCGATAACCCAGGGCCTTTGATATCTCGTTGGCCGTCGCCTTGATCGGTGTGATCCAGTCCGGGTTGTGGCGGTCACTGGGCGCCGAGATCGAGAGGCCGGCGACCAACCGGTCTTCGTCGTTGCGGATTGGTGCGGCGAGACAGCGCAGACCGATTTCGGCTTCTTCGTTGTCGTAGGCAAAATCGTGGCGGCGTATCTTGTCGAGTTCCTTTTCCAACGCGTCGAGGCGCGTCAGGGAATGCGGCGTCTTCCCGGGCAGACCGGTACGTCTGGCGTAGGCACGCACATCGGCCAGCCCGTCGGCGGCCAGAAACAGCTTACCAACCGAAGTCAGATGCAGTGGTGCACGCCCACCAACCAGGTAGACCACACGCACCAGCGAGCGGCCGCTCGATGTCCTTTCGACATAGATGATTTCATCGTCGTGGCGAATGCCGAGATTCACCGCTTCGCCGATCAATTCATGCAACTGCTGCATGAGGGGCAAGGCGACCTGGCGAATGTTGATCCGCGATTTGACGATGTTACCCAATTCGAGCAGTCGGATGCCGAGAGTATAGGTTCCGACATCGTGCCGTTCGACGATCGCGGCGCTGGTCATCACCGCCAGGATTCGATGCGCTGTGGACGGGTGCAAGCCGGTGTTCTGCGACAGGATCTTGAGACTCACCGGGTCCGGCATGTCGGCCAGCACGTCGAGCAGCGACATCATCCGCTCGATGACCTGAATCGAACCCTTCTCTGCCTGTTGTTCGGCCATCGCCTTGGTGTCCAACCTTCCATCTGTCGCCAACGGAGAATACTCGCGGGTGCTCCGCCAATCACCCACCGCAGCTTGTGCGGCGCAATATCTTACCATCATGCGCGCCGCCCGGTTGACATGTGCCAGGTTTGCGCCGAGCAAAAGAAACGGGGCGTGCCCCGATGCAAGTACAATGATGGGCCGGTGCTGCGTGTGTACATGGCGCAGTCAAAACAGTGATCCAACATTTCATCGTCCGAGGAACCCTTGCCGCAGCGAATTCTCAACCATGGCATCCTGTCCGGAGCACTGCTGAGACGATGCTGAGTCGGCTACTCGTGGCGGTACTATGGATGCTGCATTTTCTGCCGCTGTCGATCCTGGCGCGCATCGGCAAAACGCTCGGAATCATCCTCTTCCGTATTGGCCGCAGGCGGCGGCACATCGTGATGGTGAATCTTGGTCTGTGCTTTCCCGAGTTCGATTCACGCCAGCGTCTACGGTTGGCAAAGGCGCATTTTTGTGTGCTCGGCCGCAGCATGCTCGAGCGCAGCCTGCTCTGGTGGGCAAGTCCGGACAGGCTGTCGAAATTGATCCGCGTTGCTGGCGAAGAGAGGATACGGACTCTCCTTGATGCCGGTCGTCCGGTCTTGCTGCTGGCGCCGCACTTTGTCGGGCTTGATGCCGGCGGCGTCGGGATCGCCATGCGTTTCGACAGTGTCAGCATCTACGCGGTGCAGTCCAATGCCGTTTTCGATCGCCTCCTGCTACGCGGGCGCAGGCGCTTTGGCGATCAGCTTCTGCTCTCGCGCCAGGAAAGTGTGCGAACCAGCGTCAGGGCGATGAAGGCCGGACGTCCGCTCTACTACCTTCCGGACATGGACTTCCGTAGCCGGGATTCCATCTTTGTCCCGTTTTTTGGCGTGCAGGCGGCCACCATCACCGGTTTGTCGCGTTTGGCGCGGCTTGCAGGCGCCGCCGTCGTCCCCTGCGTGACGCGTATCCTGCCCGGCGCCGAGGGCTACATCGTTACTGTCGGGGAGCCATGGCAGGACTTTCCCTCCGAGGACGTCGAAGCCGATACCAGGCGCATGAATGCCTGGATCGAGACGGCGGTACGTACGATGCCGGAGCAGTATTACTGGGTGCACCGTCGTTTCAAGACCCGGCCGCCCGGTGAACCTCGCCCCTATTGATCCTTGCGGCGTTTCGCCGGCCGGACCGGCTTGTTCCGACGAGCGAACAGCAGATGGGCCGGGGCAGGTATACTTGCCGATTTCGTCGACCCGGGACCGCTGATGCACGTTCTGGGTCGAAGGTGTGATCCTCTGAGACCTCGACCTTGGCACTGACCCTACTTGGATTGTCCGGCGCGCTGACCCACGACCCTTCGGCGGCGCTTTACATCGACGGCAGGCTCGTCGCAGCCGCAGAAGAGGAACGCTTCGTCCGCGACAAGCACGCCAAGAACCGCATGCCCTACGAAGCCGCGAAGTTCTGCCTCGACTTTGCCGGCATCAAGCCCGCCGATGTCGACGCCGTTGCCATCCCCTTTGCCCCGATCAGCCTTTCCGAGCCCGCGCGCTGGCACTATGCCAAACGCTACTGGTACGCGCCGGAGCGTGCCATGGATGCCATTCTGAGCGGTAACCGGCGCTATTACCGTTACCGGAAGCGTATCGAATGGTGCCTGCAGCAACTCGGTTTCGATTTGAAAAATACGGAAATCGTGCCGGTCGAGCATCATCTGGCGCACGCGGCCAGTGCCTACCATTGCTCGGGATTCCGTGAGAAGACGGCGATTCTCGGCATCGATGGCAAGGGCGAGTACGCCACCACCTTTTTTGGCTACGGCGAGAATGGCCGGATTCACAAGCTCAAGGAGTTCTACGATCCCGATTCCCTGGGCGGTTTGTACGGCGCCTTGACCGAGTATCTGGGTTTCGAGATGCTGGACGGCGAGTACAAGGTGATGGGCATGGCCCCCTATGGTGACCCCGGTAAATACGACTTCTCGCGCCTGGCCAAATTCGAGAACGGTGAATTGACCATCAATACCGACTATGCCAACGTAATCGGCCTGCGTCGCTACAAGGAAAGCGGGAAAGGCTATTATTTTTCGCCGAAACTGGTCGACTGGCTAGGTCCGCGGCGTTCGGGAGACGTCGCCGACGACCCCTACATCCACTACGCGGCAAGCATGCAGAAGCTGTTCGAGGATCTGTCGTTGCAGATGATCGACTATTACCTTGCCGACATTCTGCGCGACACCGGACGCCTCGCCTTTTCAGGCGGCGGTGCGTTGAACGTGAAGCTTAACCAGAAAATCATTGCCCGTCCCGATGTCAGGGAACTCTTTGTCCAGCCCGCTTCCGGCGATGCCGGGACGGCGGTCGGCGCAGCCGCTTATGTCTCGGTGCAGCGCGGCGTGGCGGTCGAGAAGATGGAGCACGTATACCTTGGACCTGCGTACAGCAACGAAGACGTGATCGCCGCCTGCGCCCGCCATCCGGCGCAGCCTGCGTGGCAACGGATCGAGCAGGTGCCGCAGCGCGTCGCCAGGTTGCTGGCGGACGGACACCCCGTGGCGTGGTTTCAGGGGCGGATGGAATTTGGTCCGCGCGCCCTTGGCGGCCGCTCGATTCTGGGCTGCCCGAGCGTTGCCGGGGTCGCCGACCGGATCAACGCCCAGATCAAGTTCCGCGAGCGCTGGCGACCGTTCTGCCCGAGCATGCTCGACAGCGTCGGGCCGCAGATGCTGAACAGCGGACATCCCGCACCGTTCATGACCTTCACCTTCGAAGTTGCCCCAGGCTGGAAGGAACGTGTCCCCGAAGTCGTACACGAAGACGGTACCTCGCGTGCGCAGGTGTTGAAACACGAGTTCAACCCGCGTTATCACGACTTGATGAGCGCACTCGAGAAGCTGACCGGTAACGGCGTGGTCCTCAACACATCGCTCAATCGCCGCGGCGAACCGATGATCTGCTCTCCGACCGATGCACTGGACATGTTTTTCGGGTCGGATTTGCAGTACTTGGTGATGGAAGACATCCTGGTCGTCAAGGCGGCGACGGAGATGTGCGCAGTCCCGGCAAGTTAATATTGACATCCGAGAGTGATGACCGTCATGACCAAGAGACCTGCTGCGGCGTTCTGTTCGTCTTTCACAATCGCCGGTCCACCGCATCCAACTTCTCGAAAAGGCGCTGGCCATCCCGTTGACGGTGGCGACTCAGAGGGAGATCGTCCAGCACGCGTCGGCACACTTCATCCCGGCGTTTGCCGAACTCGCTGAGCAGGCGGCCGAGGGCTGGTTGGTCCTTGCCTTCACTGAACCCCGTCGCCACCATGTCGATTCCCAGGCACGCCTGCAAGCGCGCGGCGATGCCGAGTAGGCGGTCCTTGATCCAACAGCCGCTCTTCAAAGACCTCGATCCCCAGCGCACGGCGTACCACTCGGCGCGTTCAACGACATTGTCGAAGATGTGAAGGTTTGGACCGGCACGACGAGGTGCCACGGTGGCGACAATTGTGAGAAAAGCGCTTGACCAAGCAGCGTGTTTTATTTATGAGTGCACCTCTGTCAATGAAAAGACCACCATGAAAAGAGATTTACGTTTTCGCATCGCGGTCATTCCCGGCGATGGCATCGGCCCGGAAATCATGGCTTCATGTCTGCAGGTCCTGGAAGTGCTTCAAGAACGCTTGGGCGGAATGGGTTTCGACTTCCGGCAGATCGAGGGTGGCGCCGCGCATTACCAGAAAACAGGAACCGCTTTTGCCGACGAAAGCATGGCCATGTGCAAGCGTGCCGATGCGGTGCTGCTTGGTGCGATCGGGTTGCCCGATGTCCGTTACCCGGACGGAACTGAAATCGCCACCCAGTTTGACTTGCGCGTTGAAATGGACCTGTACGCCGGTCTGCGCCCGATCCGTAGCTATCCGAACCTGCCGCGAATACTGGCCGACAAGCGTGCGGTCCTTGTTGATCTTGTCCTGGTTCGCGAGCAGACCGAAGGTCTGCTGTACTCGCGTGGGCGAGGTACTGTGGAAGAGGATCGGGTCGCCTGGGAGACGATGATGATCTCGCGTAACGGCAGCCGCCGAGTTTCCGAGTTTGCCTTCCGGATCGCCGAACGGCGCGCCAAGAGCCGACGGCGGCCGGGCAAGGTCACCTGCGTTGACAAGGCCAACGTACTGTCTTCGATGGCCTTCTTCCGCAAGGTATTTGGCGAGGTCGCGTCCACGTACCCGGATGTCAGGACCGAGTATGCCTACGTCGATGCCACCGCCATGAATCTGGTCAAGTCGCCGTGGGACTTTGATGTACTGGTTACCGAGAATGCCTTTGGCGGCATCCTTTCCGAACTTTCGGCAGGAGTTGTCGGCAGCCTCGGTCTGGCCCCTTCCGCCGACATCGGTGATAAACATGCGGTCTTCCAGCCGGCGCACGGCAGTGCGCCAGACATTGCCGGTCAGGGAATCGCCAACCCGGTGGCACAGATTCTTTCGGCTGCCCTGATGCTCGACTGGCTGGCCGATCAGCACAGCGAGCCCCGGCTGGCGCATGGCGCACGCATTCTGGAACACGCGGTGGAAAAGGCGCTGACTGGCATTTGCCCGATCGAATTCGGTGGCCAGGACGGCACCGCGGCGATTACCAGAGCGGTCATTACCCAGATTCGCAAGGCCTGAGACAGGTCACAGCCGTTCGCTTCCGCACCCCCGGCACTTTCGGCCTGCGCGCGCCAAGTCGATGAGTACAGTCGGCGTGGTCGGCAAGCGCCTCCTGACGCATCTATGCTATGGTCGCGGACATGCAGGCAATCCTCTCCGTATCCGGTATCTCCAAGACCTATGCTTCCGGGTTCCAGGCGCTCAAGCGGGTCAGTCTGGACATTCGCCGCGGCGAAATTTTCGCCTTGCTTGGTCCAAACGGCGCAGGAAAAACGACACTGATCAGCATCATCTGCGGAATTGTCAATGCCAGCGAAGGGAGTGTGCGGGTAGACGGTCACGACATCATCAAGGACTACCGTGCCGCGCGCGCCACGATCGGCCTCGTACCACAGGAACTTACCACCGATGCTTTCGAATCGGTATGGGCGACCGTATCCTTCAGCCGTGGTCTGTTCGGCCGGCCAAAGAATCCCGCCTACCTTGAAAAGGTCCTGCGCGAACTCTCCCTATGGGACAAGAAAGACAACAAGATCATCACCTTGTCCGGCGGTATGAAGCGTCGCCTGCTGATCGCCAAAGCACTCTCCCACGAGCCGCAGATCCTGTTTCTCGACGAACCGACCGCAGGAGTCGACGTCAACCTGAGGCGCGACATGTGGCAACTGGTGCGCTCATTGCAGGCCACCGGAGTGACCATCATCCTGACCACGCATTACATCGACGAAGCCGAAGAGATGGCCGACCGGATCGGGGTAATCCGCAAGGGTGAGATCATTCTCGTCGAAGACAAGGCCGAGTTGATGCGCAAGCTGGGCAAAAAGCGCATGACGCTGCAGTTGCAGACGCCGCTCGCGCTTATTCCGCCCACACTCGCGCCCTACCAGATGGAACTGTCCAGCGACGGCAGCGAGTTGACCTATACCTATGACACCAGCAGGGAACGCACCGGCATCATCGCGCTGCTCAAGGATCTCCATGACGCGTCCATCGCGTTCAAGGATTTGCACACCACGCAGAGTTCCCTGGAAGACATCTTTGTCAGCCTGGTAAAGGACACCAGATGAACCTGCATGCCATGCGCGCCATTTACCTCTTCGAGATGGCACGCACCCGACGCACTCTGCTGCAAAGCATCGTCTCACCGGTGATTTCAACGTCCCTGTATTTTGTCGTTTTCGGGGCGGCCATCGGCGCACGCATCGCCGAGGTCGACGGCATCAGCTACGGAGCCTTCATCGTGCCCGGGCTGATCATGTTGTCACTGCTGACTCAAAGCGTCTCCAACGCCTCATTCGGGATCTACTTTCCGAAATTCACCGGAACCATCTATGAGCTGCTGTCCGCCCCGGTGTCGTACCTCGAGATCGCTGCCAGTTATGTCGGCGCGGCCGCGACCAAGTCGATCGTCCTCGGCCTGATCATCCTGGCGACGGCCGGCCTGTTCGTGCCACTGCAGGTCGCGCATCCCTGGTGGATGATCCTTTTCCTCGTTCTTACTGCCGTCACTTTCAGTCTTTTCGGGTTCATCATCGGCATTTGGGCCGACAACTTCGAGAAGCTGCAACTGGTGCCGCTGCTGATCATCACCCCCTTGACCTTCCTTGGCGGCAGCTTTTACTCGATTGATGTCCTGCCTCCCGTCTGGCAGACGATCACCCTGTTCAACCCCGTGGTCTATCTGGTCAGTGGGTTCCGCTGGAGCTTCTACGGAATCGCCGACGTTGCTGTCGGCATCAGCCTGGCCATGACCCTGGTCTTCCTGGCCCTGTTTCTGGCGATCGTGGCATGGATCTTCAAGACCGGTTATCGGCTCAAGAACTAGTTCTGTGACAGCGACGCCGTCGGAATCACCGACACAGTGCTGCACGGGCGCTTTCGGAAGATCGCCGGTAGAATGGCTGGACTGCAGGTTGAACAGGTCTGACAAATGAACGCGCGCATACGTTTCATCGTTTCCGTCATCGTGCTTGGCATGCTGATGACTGGGCCCTTCCTGATTACGGCAGTCCTGATCTGGGCCGATGCGCAGCCGGCAGAGCAGACGCTGCTCATCCAGTTGATCGCGCCACACCTGTCACTAGGCGCATTGATGACTACCTTCGGGTTCGTCGTCGGTTTGCTCGTCATCCGTTACCTGTTCCGCCAGTACGTACAGGGATTGCTCAAGATGGCCGAGAGCCTGCGCCTGATGCTGTCGGCCAACCGCAATTTCAGAGTGACGCCGGAGGGTCCACCGGAGGTCCAGTTGCTGGCCCAGGCGACGAATGATCTGGCGCAGCAGCGCGATGGTCTGATGGACGATGTCGATGCCCAGATCGCCGCTGCCAAGTCGTCGGTCGAGGAAGAGAAGAACCGCCTGGCCGCGCTGATGTCCGAACTGGCGCAAGCGGTAGTGGTCTGCAATCGTGATGGTCGCATCCTGCTCTACAACAGCCGCGCGCGCCTGCAATTCAGCGGTCTGGCACAAGCTGGCGCAGCCCTGGCCAGCGGCGCGCTGATCGGCCTCGGACGTTCGATCTTCTCGATTCTCGAACGCAATCAGATCGACCACGCGCTGGAGGTCGTGCGCCAGCGATTGCATAAAGGCGCAGCAGCAGCGATCGCCAATTTCATTACGACTGCCCGCGGCGGGCAGCTTTTGCGTGTTCAACTGGTACCGGTACTGTCGTCCCGCGACGAATCCCAGCAGCGCGAGATGAGCGGTTACGTGCTCACCGTGGAAAACATCACCCGCAGCCTGGAACAGGAATCGCGCCGTGATCAGGTGCTACAGTCGCTGACCGACGGCAGCCGGGGTTGCCTGGCCAACATCCGGGTGGCCGTCGGCAACCTGATGGACTACCCGGACATGGAAATGGAGATTCGCGAGCGCTTCGTCAGCATCATCAGTGATGAAGTCGTGCGCATGAGTCAACGTCTCGACCAGACGATGACCGAGTTTGCCGATTCGCTGAAGACCCGCTGGCCACTCGAAGACGTCCTCGGAATCGACCTCATCGCCGCCGCCCAGCGCCGCATCGAAGCACGGCTGAAACTGCCGAGCAAGATGGAAGAGATCGACGAAGGGCTGTGGCTGAGAGCGGAGAGCTTCTCCCTGGTATTCTCGATCTGCTTCCTTGCCTCCCGTCTGATCGATCATTATCAAATCAAGGAATTGCGCTTCCGGCTGCTGCCCTTCGGCAAGCTGGCCTATCTCGACATCATCTGGGCCGGGCACGCCATGTCATCGGAGACCTTCTACACCTGGGAAACGGATGCCATGCAAGTGGGAAACGAGAGCTCACCCTTGTCGTTGCGCGACGTCATTGACCGCCACGGCGGTGAAATCTGGTACGACCGCGAAAAGGCTGCACATCGTGCGTTCTTCCGCTTTGTCCTGCCCGTCGTGCCTCCGGAGAACATGGCCACAGGAGAAAGCGTTGACGTCGATGACGTGCGCCCGGAGTATTACGACTTCGACCTGTTCCATTTTCGGGATCAGAGCGCCGACCTGGATCGACCACTCTCGGACCTCGTCTACACGGTCTTCGATACCGAGACCACCGGCCTCGAACCCGCAGCTGGCGACGAAATCATCCAGATTGGCGCGCTGCGCATCGTCAACGGCCGCCTCCTGCGCAACGAAAACTTCAATCAGCTGGTCGATCCAGAGCGCTTTCTGCGCCCCGAAGGAACCCGCATCCACGGCATCACGGACGACATGGTGCGTGGTCAGCCGCACATCGACGTGGTGCTGCCGGCCTTCCATGATTTCTGTAGCGACACTGTGCTCGTCGCGCACAACGCGGCGTTCGACATGCGCTTCCTGCAGATGAAGGAAGAACGTACCGGTGTAGTCTTCAGCCAGCCGGTACTCGATACCCTGTTGCTGTCTGGTGTGTTGCATGCCAACCAGGACTCTCACCAGCTCGACAGCATCGCCGAACGGCTGGGCGTTTCGGTTACCGGCCGCCACAGTGCGCTGGGCGATGCCTGCACCACTGGAGAGGTGTTCCTGAAAATGCTGCCACTGCTGGCTCAGATCGGAATCGTCACGCTGCGGCAGGCACTGGAGGCTTCCGAAAAGACCTACTTTGCGCGCGTGAAGTACTGAACCCTCCGGAGCCCGCATGAACCTCCTGAAGACTCTCGCTACCGTCAGCAGCATGACCCTGCTGTCGCGCATCCTCGGTTTTGTCCGAGACTTCGTGATTGCGCGCGCCTTCGGGGCCGGCCTGCTCACCGACGCCTTCTTTGTGGCCTTCAAGCTTCCCAACCTGTTGCGCCGCCTGTTTGCCGAAGGCGCCTTCTCGCAGGCTTTCGTACCCGTGCTCGGCCAGTATCGCAACACGCGTCCGGTCGAGGAAACCCGGCAGCTCGTCGACCGTGTGGCCAGCCTGCTGTTGCTGGTGGTTTTCGCCGTCACCCTGCTCGGCATGGCCGGCGCGCCGCTACTGGTCTATCTCTCGGCACCCGGCTTTACCGACGATCCGGACAAGTTCGCCCTGACGGTCAGTCTCACCCGCCTCACTTTCCCGTATATCCTGTTCATGTCGCTGGTGGCACTTGCCGGCGGCATTCTCAACACCTGGAACCGATTCGCCGTGCCGGCATTCACGCCGGTATTACTCAACGTCTCGTTCATCCTGATGGCGCTCTTCGCCGCACCGCAATTCGAACCGCCGGTGATGGCCCTCGGCTGGGCGGTGTTTATCGGCGGCGCCCTGCAACTTGCCTTCCAGATCCCCAGCCTGCGGCGCATCGGCATGCTGCCGCGATTCTCGATCAACCTGCAGGACGAGGGCGTACGGCGTATCTTTCGGCTGATGGCGCCGGCGGTACTCGGGGTTTCGGTAGCGCAGGTCAGCCTGCTGTTGAACACCGTATTCGCCTCCTTCCTCAATACCGGAAGCGTCTCCTGGCTGTACTACGCCGACCGCCTGATGGAGTTCCCGGCCGGAATGCTCGGCGCCGCCCTGGGCACCGTGCTCCTCCCCTCGCTGGCCAAGTGCCACGCCGCCGAGCGACCGGAGGAATACTCCCGTCTGCTCGACTGGGGCCTGCGCCTGACCTTCCTGCTCGCCGCACCGGCAGCGCTGGCGCTCGCCATTCTCGCCGTGCCGCTAATCACCACGCTCTTCCACCACGGAGCCTTCACCGCCACCGATGTGTTCAGGACCCGCGACGCGCTGGCCGCCTACAGCATCGGCCTGCTCGGGCTGATCCTGGTGAAGGTGCTGGCACCCGGCTTCTACGCCCGCCAGAACATCCGCACCCCGGTCAGGATCGCCCTATTGACGCTCTTTGTCACACAGGTGCTGAACCTGCTGCTGATCGGCTGGCTCGAACACGCCGGGCTGGCCCTGTCCATCGGCCTCGCCGCGAGCCTCAACGCCGGCCTGCTCTATCGCGGCCTGCGTCAGCTCGGCATCTATACGCCGCAGCCGGGCTGGCTGGTGTTCTACGGCAAGCTGGCCTGCGCCCTGTCGAGCATGGGTGTTTCGCTGTGGTTTGCCGTTGGCGCCACGGCCGACTGGCTGATCTGGCCGCTCGCCACCCGGCTGTTGCATCTTTCCTTGCTCGTCTGCTTCGGGGCGAGCGTCTATTTCGCTACACTATGGGTTGCAGGCTTTCGCCTGCGCGACTTCAAACGCAGCGCCGTGGATTAAATCAATCTGGAGGATGAGCGATGATATTGACCAGCAGCAGTTTCAGTGATGGGCAGCCGATCCCGGGTGAGTTTGCCTTTTGTACCCCTGACCCGGAACACCATGTCTGTCTCGGCAGCAATCGCAACCCGCGCCTGGCGTGGAGCGATGTACCCGCCGAAACCCGGTCGTTCGTTCTCATCTGTCACGATCCGGATGTGCCGAGCCGGGGCGACGACGTCAATCAGGAAAACCGGACAGTGCCGGCCTCGCTGCCGCGCATTGATTTCTTTCACTGGGTGCTGGTCGATCTGCCAGCCGATCTGCGCGAGATCAGGGAAGGCGAGTTTTCCAACGATGTCACGCCACGCGGCAAGTCCGGACCACACGCGCCCCACAACGCACGCCAGGGAATCAACGACTACACTGCCTGGTTTGCCGGCGACAATGACATGCGTGGCGACTACTACGGCTACGATGGCCCTTGCCCGCCATGGAACGACGAGATCATCCACCACTACGTGTTTACCCTTTTCGCTCTCGATAGTCCGACGCTGCCGGTCGAGGGCAAACTGACTGGCCAGCAGGTCCGTGCGGCGATGCACGGTCACATTCTCGCCGAGGCCAGGCTGACCGGCACCTACACGCTCAACCCCCTGCTCAAGGCGTAGGAGGCGGGCAGAGCGGCAACCGCGTGATCGGGTCTGCGCGGTTGCTGTAGGCGAAATCCACTCGCTTCGGCAGCCAGAACAAAGTCTTTCCCAGGCTGCTGGATGGGATGGTCGAGGGCAGCGCTTTCGTGCAACCCGGCAATTCCTGCGGTGTCAGCCTCGAAATACCACCCGATTCCGCCCCGCCTCCTTGGCCACATACAAGCGCCTGTCGGCAACCCGCACCAGCTCCTCGACACTGATTTTCCCTACTCCCGCCAGTTGGCTCGCCGCGACCAGGCCGACGGATACGGTGACCGGGATCCGCTCACGGTCGAAAATGAAATCGGTTTTGGCCACCGCCAGACGCAAGCGCTCGGCAAACTGGACACCGTTCTTCAAGCCACCGACTGAAATCCCGTAAAACTCCTCGCCGCCATAGCGGCCGATCTCATCCTCATGCCGCTTGGTAGCGCGCATCACATTCGCCAGGCTGACCAATACCTGGTCCCCGGCCTGATGGCCATGGATGTCGTTCACCGTCTTGAAGTAGTCGAGGTCCAGCAACAGAAAGACAAAATCGTTGATATGGCCGCGGTCGAGATTACCGATATTCATCTCGATAATCCGCTGCAGGATGGTTCGTTTCGGCAACTTGGTCAGTTCGTCGAAATAGCCGATTTTTTCCAGCAGATGCTTCTGTTCCATCTCCTTGGTGACCTCGGTCAGGCAGCCCATGGAGAGACAGATCTGGTCCTCGACAAAGACCTCGATATTGGCCTGGTCCTTCAGCCAGATCTTCTTCCCTCCCGGCAAGGCCAGTTGGTAGACGCACTCCACCGCCCCTGCCTTTTTCACTTCCTCGCGCAAACTGGCCTGCTCGCCACGCAACTCAGCCCGCGTCACGATGTCCTCCTCGACCTTGCTCTCCCGATCCGCGTAACGGTAAAGCCGTCGATCGACGATACTTTGCCGAAAAACCTCGTCGACTTCCCGCCGCTCGCAACCGAGAAGGGCGAGAAACCGCGCGCCGACGTATTCATACCAGATGATCTTCTCGTGCTCGCGCCAGGCAGCGATATAGGGGACGATCGGAGAGGAAATCTGCTCCAGGGCGGCCAGTGCGGCGATACACTCCGTCAGTCGCCGGCAAAGCCGCTGCGAAAACCCGCCCGCGAGAATCTTGCCGCCCGACCCGGCCAAATCGGTCGCCATTGCCCGTCTCTCGCCCTTGCTCATGGTCCCCCCACGTTTACTCGCCGGCTTCGGCGTCACGTCGGTGGAACACCGCGGACGACGATGGCGGCAACGGCACGACCGGAAGCTTGTTGAATCGCAACTCGCCTCCGGAATGGCTTTCCGCATACAGCGCACATCATATCGATTATCCTTTGGGTGTGGCTCTTTTGAGCCACGGTTTCTCGGCGATCACGCAGCCCACTTGACGTCATCGTTCTGGGGTGCCGGCGCATAGTTGCGCTGGCGCTCTTGGCGATA
The DNA here is from genome assembly GCA_029780075.1 of Pseudomonadota bacterium. Lineage (GTDB taxonomy): Bacteria > Pseudomonadota > Gammaproteobacteria > Burkholderiales > Rhodocyclaceae > Accumulibacter. The sequence goes on along the minus strand of JAKOZI010000249.1, from coordinate 91 downwards.
GTGAAAGGCCATGTACTGCTCGAAGTCGCCGCTGGCACGAAGGGAGCGTAGGCGGAGCACCGCTTCGGCACCGTCCAGACTCCAGCGAGCG
>JAKOZI010000246.1 GCA_029780075.1 Pseudomonadota bacterium | reverse complement strand
GAGACCACCGGACGTGAGCCACTGCCGGGGCCGGCGCAAGGGGTAGGCTTGCGCCACCCACATCTGGTGCTGACCGACGTCGGTGGTAATCGTCGCCGCATCGTCGAGGCAATCGGCGACCGCGCGGATCAGGCCGTAAGGAGTGCGCGGGTCATCGATGCCCGGCGTGCGCAGGGGCTGCGCCGCTTTCAGACTGGCCACGCGCGCCAGCCAGTCGCCCCGCTCGACGGCCGCCAGCGCCGGCAGGAGCATCTCCAGCACCGTGCGCACGTCGCCGGCAATGCCCACATGCGCGGTCTTGATCTTGTCGAGTTCGGAAGGATCGATGTCGATATGGATGATCTGTGCCTGCGGGCAGAAGCCGGCCACCTTGCCCGTCGCCCGGTCGTCGAAGCGGGCCCCGACGGCGATCAGCAGGTCGCACTCGTCGAGCGCGAGATTGGTACAGCGCGCCCCGTGCATGCCCAGCATGCCGAGCGAGAGCGGATGATCGACCGGCATCGCTCCAAGAGCCATCAGGGTCATGACCGTCGGCAACCGACACTTTTCGGCGAACGCCACGGCCAGCCCGGAGGCCCCGGAATGCACCACCCCACCGCCGAGGTAGAGGATCGGCCTGGCGGCGGCGTTGATCATCGCCGCCGCACGTTCGACCGCTGCGGCGGCCGGTGGCGGAACCTGTTCGGCACCACCCGGCGCGGGCCATTCGGCGACCTCGACGAGTTGATTCTGCACATCCTTCGGAATATCGACCAGCACCGGCCCGGGACGACCCGAAGCCGCGATGCGGAAGGCGCGCGGAATGATCTCCAGCAGGTCGACGGCGGCATTGACGAGGAAGTTGTGTTTGGTAATCGGGATGCTCAGGCCGTAGGTATCGACCTCCTGGAACGCATCGGTACCGATCATCGCTCGCGGCACCTGCCCGGTGATCGCCACCAGCGGAATCGAATCCAGTTTGGCATCGGCGATCGCCGTCAGCAGATTGGTGGCACCGGGACCCGAGGAAGCCATGCATACGGCCGGCAGACCGGTGGCGCGCGCCATCCCCTGCGCGATGAAGCCGCCCCCCTGCTCGTGCCGGGCCAGGACATGGTGGATCAGTTCCGACTTCGACAAGGCGTCGTAGATCGGCAGGATGGCGCCGCCGGGAATGCCGGCCAGCGTACGAACGCCCTGTCGTTCGAGCAGACGCACGACAATCTGTGCGCCGGTAAGGGTTTCGCGTGGTTGCTTGGGCAAATCAATCTCCTTCGATAGGACTGCCGCCTGCGGTGTCGCCAGGCTTGGGTCCGGAAAAGCGCAAGCGTCGCACGGCTTGCACCGGCGAGGCTTTCTGAAATCGGTGGTCGTTCATCTGGCGCCGAAAGCGCCATGCGCGCTGCGCACTACGACTTTGCGGGGAGTTGGAGGCGCACACGCGGCAAGAGTTCATCCTGCCGGCCTGAATGCGCTTGTTGTCTTGCAGATCACCTTGGAAGATGCGAGCGGGGAAAGTCAGCCTGCAGCCATACGAGAGACCCAAACCTCAGGGCACGGACGGGGCCGCAAAGAGGGCAATGTTAGCATGTCGATGCCGGCGATTCCAGACCATGGTGGTCAGGAATCGCCGACCCGTGCGCCGTGCCTACGCCGGCCTGCGGTACTTTCTCCACGCGCTGTAGCTGAACACCAGGAGGCCCAGCCAGATCAACCCGAAGCTGAGCAGTTGCGCACGCCGCAGCGGTTCGCCGAAGACCCAGATCGCGGTCACGAACTGGAGCGTCGGGTTAATGTACATCAGCATGCCGACGCTGGCCAGATCGAGCCGCTGCGTGGCGGCGGCAAAGGCCAGCAGCGGCAGTGCGGTGAGCGCGCCCGACCCCACCAGCAAGACCGTGGTTGCCGGATCGTGACCGGTGACCACCGCATGGCCGCTCGGCGCCTGCCACAGCGCATACAGCGCGCAAACCGGCAGCATCGCCAGGGTTTCCAGCCATAACCCGGAGACCGCGTCGACCGGCAATTGCTTGCGCACCAGGCCGTAGGTGCCGAAGGTGCCGGCGAGAACCAGCGACACCCAGGGCAGATGACCGATGGCGACGATCTCGTTGGCCATCGCCGCCAGAGCCAGGGCGACGGAAAGCCATTCCAGCCGATTCAGTCGTTCCTTGAGGACCAGCAGTCCGAGCAGGACGTTGACCAGCGGTGTCAGGAAGTAGCCGAGGCTGGAGGCGACGACCTGCTGATTGGCGACGGCCCACAGGAAGACCAGCCAGTTGGTACCGATCAACAGGGCCGCGATCAGCAACAGCAGCACCTGCCGCGCACTCCTGAAGACAGCCGCCACCTTGTGCCACTGCCGACGCAGGCTCAGCAGCACGCCGACGAAGACACAGGCCCAGACGGCGCGGTTGCTCAACACATCCATCGGCGAAACGTGCGCGAGCTGGCGAAAAAACAGCGGAAAGAATCCCCACATCGCATAGGCAAGCAGGCCGAAAACGATCCCTGCCAGATGGCGGTTGCCGGTCACCGCTTCAGTGCGTCTCGCGCAACACGTCGAGTACCGCCGAGCGGTAGTCTCGCCGATAGAGCACCACGAGGATCAGCACCGAAAGCACGGCCAGGCTCAGCGGGCTGAGCAACCAGCCGGATGCGGCCAGGCCGAAATAGTAGGCGCGGATGCCGCGATTGAAGTCGTCGCCGGCCAGATTGTTGGCCGCCGCCACCCGCCGGGCATAGCTCGCGATGGCCGGTTCATCTCGCTTGCCGAGCGGTGCCGCGCCCACCAGGATCGAGAGCACATTGAACTGACGCAGCGACCAGGTGAACTTGAAATAGGCGTAAACGAAACTGGCCAGCACCAGCATCAGCTTGATCTCCAGCAGCTCGCGGTTGCCGGCACCGCCGAACGCCATGTCCACGGTGAAGGTCAGCAGCTTGTCCGCCGCACCGAGCGCGGCGACCAGACCGGCGATAATGTAGATCGTGGTATTGGCGTAGAAAGTGACGCTGGTCACCAGATTGCCGATCAGCGTCGAGTCGGTCACCCGCACCTCGCGCTCGAGCATGCGATAGGCCCATTCGAGCCGGAAGCCGTGGCCACTGCGGATCAGTCCCGCGGAAGCCCAGCGGCTATGCTCGGAGAACCAGGCATAGCCCGCCCAGCAGGCAATGAAGACGAACAGCGCCAGCCAGTCGGCGGTCGAGAGACGGTGGAGTGCGTGCATCCGCTCATCTTCCCACAGAACGTGCAGCCGTCAAGGTCGGCGCGGCGCCACCGGCACCGTGGCGTGCCGGCGGCACGGGAGCGGCCTACGGCAGCTTCGGAGGTTCGAAACGCTCGTCGCTGGTCAGCGTATTCAGGAAGGCGACGATCTGGTCGATCTCCTGGTCGGAAAGCTTGCGGTCGATCAGCAGCGCGCTCTTGTTGGCGTCGTTCCGGCCGCCGGAAGCCATGTAGCGCACCGCATCCTCCAGGCTGGCGACGCTGCCGTCATGGAAGTATGGCCCGGAAATACCGACCGACCGCAGCGTCGGTGTCTTGAACGCCGACATGTCCGCGGGGTTCTTGGTCACCGCGTTCCGGCCGACATCGGGTTTGGGCTTGCCAGCTTCCAGCCCGATGTTGTAAAACTGACTGTCGCTGAACAGCGGTGGCTTGTGGCAGGCGACACAACCGCCCTTGCCGACGAACAACTCGTACCCGGCCAGCGCAGCGGCCGAAACGGCGGCCTTGTCGCCGGCGGCATGGCGGTCCCACGGCGCTTCGCCGCTGTTCAGGGTGCGCAGGAACGCGGCCAGCGCCTTGGCAATGTTGTCCGCGTCCGGCGGGGCGCCGAAGACTTTCTGGAACTCGACCTGGTAGCCAGGAACGGCGGCGATGACCGCCGCAGCCTTGACCGGGTCGGCACCGATCTGTGCCTTCCAGGCCGCCGTGACCTGCCCCTCCAGCGTCGTCGCACGCCCGTCCCAGTACCAGGCCGTGTAGTAGCCGGTGTTGTAAACGCTGGGCGTGTGACGGGTGTTCATGCCGCCACCGACCTTGCGTGACAGCGCCAACCCGTCGGTCCATCCGAGATGACGGAAGTGGCAACCCTGGCAGGCCATGCTGCCGTCGCCGGAAAGACGCGCATCGAAAAACAGTTGCTTGCCGAGCGCCGCCTTGGCCGGCGTCGTCGGGTTATCGGCCGGATCGGGCGGCGCCAGCAAGGCCGAAGAGCGGGCATAGCCGGCGCCATCCTGCGGAACCGTGATGCAGCCGATCAGTGCGGCGGCAATGCCGGCCGCCAGAAGCCTACGCCTGGATGTCGCTTTCATCTTTTCTCCTCCTCCGCTGATCACAGCCGACAGCGTAACATCGACTCAATGCGCTGGGCACCGGCGAAGCGAAGTTTCGGCCCCCTTCCTGCGGTCGCCGACCATTCCAGTCAAATGCTTTCCGGGTTCAGCTCGTTTCCTCCGTGATGCGTAGAGAATACACCCGCCCCCTTCGCCACCCCCCACTTGATCCCTTTCCAGGTGGCGCCATCCACCTCCGGAACGCTTCGATTTCGAGCGCAAACTCATGCACAAACTGTCAATCAAACAAATCCTCATGATCTCGGCGATGCTTGTCGGCACGCTGCTGCTGCTGGGAATTCTGATCGTCTGGAACAGCAACGCTTCGCTCAATGCCGCCGCGGAGGAAGCCTTGCGCATCGAACAAAGCCTCCTGGCGTTCAAGGATACGCGCTTCCATGTCGTCCAGATCCAGCAGTTCATGAGCGATGCGGCGGCCGTCGGTAAGACCAGTTTCTCGGAGGCCGCCCGCGAGCCAGACAACTCGACGCGCTGGCCGGTGAACTCGAAACGCTGGGCGCCGGAAGTGAAGCTGCCCAACGGGAAACGCGCACCTGGATGCTGCGCTCGAGCATGGGTGTCGGGACTCTGGCTCTGATAACGGTGCTGCTTTCGTATCTGTTGCTGTCGAGGGTACTGATGAAGCTGCTGGGTGGCGAACCGGCGCTTGCGGGGTACATCGCCGGCCGGATGGCCGCGGGCGATTTGACGCAGCAGTTGCAGATCCAGCCTGGCGACCGGTGCAGCGTCCTCGCCCACATCGGCCTCATGCAGCAGAGCTTGCGGGAAACCGTGCAGGCGATCAGGACCGGATCCGACGCCGTGCTGGCGGCGGCCAAACGACTCGACGCCGATGCCGCCCATGTCGTCGAGACCTCGCAGACCCAGAGCAACACGGCGGCCTCGATGTCGGCGTCGGTCGAACAGGTGGCGAGCACCATCACCCATACTGCCGACTTCGCATCCAAGGTCCGGTCGCACGCCCGCGAAGCCGGCGCGCTTGCCGATCATGGCGGCGACGAAGTCCGTGCGGTCACCGCGGAACTCGGCCGCGTGGCCGATTCGGTGAAGCTCGCGAGCAAGGTCATCGGCGCGCTGGGAGACGAGTCGCGGCGGATCACCGCGATTGTCCACAAGATCCGGGAAATTGCCGACCAGACCGTCAACCAGGCGGAAAAGGCCTGCGCGGCCATGTCCCTGGTTACCCAGGAACTGGGCAAGGTTGAGGGCGAGATCAGCGAGATCACCGGGGCCGCCGAAGAGCAGCGCGTCGCCAGCGCGACGATTACCCAGCATGGTTCGTCAAGACATTGGCAAGTCCGGCAATCGGAGTAGTATTGATCAATGGAATTCTGTATTGTCGGCAAGATCGCGGGGGTCGAGACCATCGCCGAAGGCAGTGGTATTCGAGAGCTCTCCCTGCTACGGCAGCGGTACGGAGTTGGCTATTGGCGCAAGAAAAAGGGGATCGCCACTGTGCGCCTTTTTGATGGACCGACGGCAAAGGCGGAACTTCACTGGTATGAGGCGCGGCATCGGCAAGGTAAAACTGAAGATAAAGGAATGGTTATGAAGTTCGTGGTTTGCCTGTCTCGCGAAGGATTTGGCGAGTTCTCGACGGATGATCTGACGCTCGGGCGGCTGTATGAAGTGCTTGCCCCGGCGGACAGCCACGACATGCTGCGGATCATTGACGATTCCGGCGAGGATTTTCTTTACCCGGCTTCTCTTTTCGAGTCTGTGGAGGTGCAAGAGAAAACGGCCACCCGTCTGCACGAATTGTTGGCAGCGTAACGCCAGGGTCAGAAAAACCATCCGCTGAGGTGCTGTAGTTGTGTGCTCGATGGCCAGCTGCAGGTCGATGACGCTTACCTGGGCGGCGAACGGACGGGCGGCAAGGCCGGGCGCGGTTCGGAGACCAAGGTCCCGTTCGTGGCCGCGGTTTCGTTCAACGATGAGGGCCACCCCCTGCGTGCCAAACTCACGCGGTTTCCCGGTTTTACCCTGACGGCCATCGCCGAGTGGGCCAAGAGCAACCTCGCACCGGGATCGACGGTGCTGTCGGATGGTCTGGCTGCTTCAGCGCCGTCACCGACGCCGGCTGCGTTCATCAGCCGACCGTCGTCGCCGGGCGAAAGCCCAGGACCTGCCAGAGTTCAAGTGGGTCAACACGGTCCTGGGCAATCTCAAGACCGGCCTTTCGGGTTGCAACCACGCGCTTGCCTTTCGAAAGTATGGCGCTCAGTACCTCGCGGCTTTCACCTACCGATTCAACCGCCGATTCAATCTCAGAACTCTCAACGAGCGGCTCCTGGTCGCCGCGGTAGCCTGCGCGCCGCGGCCCCAGCGCTCGATTCGGGCGGCTGACGCTCACACAATTGCTCACCGTCCCTGAAGGGAACACAATGTCCCGCAGTACATCCAGGAGGAGTTTCGTCATGCCCATCGACTTTTACTACGGATCCGGGTCACCCTATGCCTGGCGCGTCTGGCTCACCCTGGAACACAAGCAGCTGCCATACCTCCTGAAGGTGGTCTCTTTCGCCGCGGGGGACCTGCAGAAACCGGAGATCCACGCTCTCAATCCGCGACACAAGATACCGATCATCGTGGATGGTGAGTTTTCCCTTTTCGAATCGGCGGTGATCGTCGACTACCTCGACGAGGCATATCCCGAGCGGCCCGTCCTGCCGCGCAGCGTTCAGGAACGAGCGATCGCGCGGCGCATGATTCGTGAGGCCGACCAGTATCTCGCCGCGGCTCTGGAGATTCTGGTGGACGAGATCCTGTTCACCGACCAGGAGCACCGGGATGCGGCGCGCCTGCAGAGGGGTCGCGACGCGATGGTGGCCGAATTGGGCCGCTTCGAGTCGCTGCTGACGGGCGACTGGTTCGCCGGCGACCCGGGCGCGGTGGATTACACGCTCTATCCGCTGATCGCCCTGGCGCTGCGCATCGAGAAACGCATCCCGTCACTGAGCATCGAGACGGCGCTCGGACCGAGACTGCGTGAGTGGCAGGGTCGGGTAGAGGCCTTGCCCTACTTTGCCACCACCTATCCGCCGCACTGGCAGGGCTGACAGGTATGGCAAAAGCGGATGGGGCATCCACTAACTCGAGAGGTCTATCCCCGCTGGCGCGGGAGAAACGGTTTCGGGAACATCGCTAATTCGTGGCGAATATCGTCGTCGCAACGATCAGAACAACGATGCTCTCCCACAAGCCGGCGAAGGAAGATTCGTGAGTCGCTGGCGCGACTTTCACATTAATGACTGGTGCCGATCGGCTCTCTCAGATCAACCCTGGACGCCCCGCCAGCACACGCCCGCGCCATCCGTTCGAGGGCCGCATCGAGCGTCGGGCGCGGGCAACCGAAGTTGAGACGAACCCAGCCGGGGAGGCCGAAGTCGACGCCACTCGACAGGCCGACACCGGCTGCCTCGAAGAAGGCGGCCGGATCGGCCTGCCCCAGGGCTCGCGCGTCGATCCACGCCAGGTAGGTCGCCTCGACGTGGCTGACGGAAAGTCCCGGCATCGCGGCAACGGCCGCTTCGACACGATCGCGGTTGCGGCGCAACACCGCGATCAGCGCACGCCGCCAGTCTTCGCAGTCGCGGTAGGCGACCTCGGTGGCCGCCAGGCCAAGGAGATTGACGTGCGGCACGATACCGCGCATGGCGCCGGTGAAGCGGCGGCGTAGCGCGACGTCGGGAATCACCGCGAAGGAGCAGCCCAGACCCGGAATGTTGTAGGTTTTCGAAGGCGCCATCAGGGTGATGCTGCGGCGGGCGATGTCGGCGTCGAGCATCGCCAGCGGCAGATGTTGGCGGCCCGTGTCGAGGATCAGCCCACAGTGGATTTCATCGGAGCAGACGATCAAGTCGTGCCGTTTGCAGAAAGCGGCAACGGCGCCGAGTTCGTCGGCGTCCCAGGCCCGCCCGACCGGGTTGTGCGGGTGGCAGAGCAGCAGCAGGCGGCTGCTCGGCTGCAGTGCGGCAGTCAGCGCCGTGAAATCCCAGGCCCAGCGACCATTGGCCTGCAGCCGCAGCGCGGCGCTGGACAGTTGCCGGCCCGAGAAGTGTGGCGCCGAGAGGAAGGGCGGATAGACCGGCGTCGCGGTCAGCACGTCGCCGTCGACGGCGCGGCAGGCGATATTGAGCCCGCACACCAGGCCGGGCAACCACACCAGCCAGTCGGCCTCGACCTGCCAGCCGTACTCACGCTGCAGATTCCCGAGCACGGCGGCATGGAGTGCCGGCGACGGCTCGGGGTAGCCGTAACACGCTTGCCCGACGCGAGCGTGCAGGGCCTCGACAATCGCCGGCGGCGAGGCGAAATCCATGTCCGCCACCCACATCGGGAGCACGTCGCGGCCGGCGTACTTGTTCCACTTGAGCGAATCGCCACCGCGGCGGTCGATGACCCGGTCGAAGTCGAAGTCGTCCATGTCTGGGTCCGAATCGCGGGCTTCGAGGGAGGTGTTTTTGAGCTCTTCGCCGACACCGGAGGCGATGTTCACGGACATACGGAAGCCCTTTCTGAATTCTGGTCAAAAACATGGAAGCCGGCGCCGTGAACCTAGGCCAGGAACAGTTTGTAGGCCGGATTGCCGCTCTCGTTCCAGTAGGCGTAGCCGAGTTTTTCCAGAAACTCCTCGAAATCGCCCATCTCGTTCGGCGGTACCTGCATGCCGACCAGCACGCGGCCATAGTCGGCGCCATGGTTGCGGTAGTGAAATAGGCTGATGTTCCAACCGGAGCTCATGCGGTTGAGAAAGTTCATCAACGCCCCTGGACGTTCGGGAAACTCGAAGCGATACAGGATCTCGTTGTCGACCCTTGGCGAATGCCCGCCCACCAGATGGCGAACGTGACCCTTGGCCATTTCGTCGTCGGTCAGGTCGAGAGTCGGATAGTCGTGCTTGCGCAGGTGTTCGAGCAGCCGCACTGACTCGGCGCGTGACGCCACCTGGATGCCGACAAAGACATGCGCGTCACGCTGGTCGTTGTAGCGGTAGTTGAACTCGGTGATGTTGCGTGCGCCGATCAGCGAGACGAAGCGCTTGTAGGCGCCGGGCATCTCCGGCAGGGTGACGGCAAAAACGGCTTCGCGTCGCTCGCCGATTTCGGCCCGTTCGGCGACAAAACGCAGACGGTCGAAGTTCATGTTGGCGCCGGATGCCGTCGCCACCAGCGTCTTGTCCTTCAGCCGGTGCAGCCGGGCGTATTCCTTGGCGCCGGCAACGGCCAGCGCGCCAGCCGGTTCGAGCACCGCCCGGGTGTCCTCGAAAACGTCCTTGATCGCCGCGCAGATGGCGTCGGTGTCGACCAGCACCATCTCATCGACATACATCTGGCAAAGGCGGAAGGTCTCCTCGCCGACGTACTTGACCGCCGCACCGTCGGCGAACAGGCCGACGTGGTCGAGGCGGACACGCTTGCCGGCCTTGAGCGAGCGCGCCATGGCGTCGGCGTCGACTGCTTCGACGCCGATGATCCTGGTCTCCGGCCGGACCCGCTTGATGTACGCCGCGACGCCGGAAATCAGGCCACCGCCGCCAACACAGCAGAAGACGGCGTGAATCGGCCTGGCGTGCTGTCGCAGGATCTCCATGCCGATGGTGCCCTGGCCGGCGATCACTTCCGGATCATCGAAAGGATGCACGAAGCTCAGCCGCTCACTTTTCTCGAGTTCAAGTGCGTGCGTGTACGCGTCATCGTAGGATTCGCCGGCGAGCACCACTTCACCGCCGCGGCTCTGGACGGCCTGCACCTTGATCTGTGGCGTCGTCGTCGGCATCACGATCACTGCCCGGCAGCCGACCTTGGCCGCCGCCAGCGCGACACCCTGTGCATGGTTGCCGGCGGACGCACAGATCACACCACGCTTGAGCTTGTCGGCGGAGAGATGCGCGATCTTGTTGTAGGCGCCGCGCAGTTTGAAGGAAAAGACCGGCTGCAGATCTTCGCGTTTCAGCAGGACACGATTGCCGATGCGTGCCGACAGGGCCGGCGCGGGGTCAAGCGGCGTTTCAATCGCGACGTCGTATACCTGCGCGTTGAGAATTCTTTCGAGGTAATCCGTGTGCATGGCTGCGGAATGGCCGATCGGTTGACTAAACCGGCGATTCTAGCAGCAGAAACCGCAGGCTCGGACACCCTTGTCGTGCGCCACACGCAGGAATTGCCGCCGGCACCGCGTATTGGCCACTCCGGATTGCCGATGCGCGGGCGCGATCGGCGACGCGATGCCCCGGCAAGCAGCCGTGGCTTTTCGCTTCCCGTGCGGCAAAATCCGCAGCCCGCACAAACCAGCATGCTGCTCGCCTTCGGCGGCAGCCTGATCGTTTCGCTGTTGAGCGCGCGCGCGCACCTCGAAGCACAGCTCTCGATCAAGAATGCCGACAACGCATCGGCACTGGCCCTTTCGCTCAGCCTGCACAACCCGGACCGGGCAACGATCGAGCTGGCCACCATGACACTTCTCGACAGCAAGCACTACGAGTTGATCCGCGTCGACGATCCCGAGGGACATCCGATCGTCGAACGCGTCGGCGGGGTCGACCATCGCGATGCCCCGCAGTGGTTCGAGCGCTGGCTGCCGATACACGCCACGCCCGGTCAGGCGAAGATCAACAACGCGTGGCAACAGGTCGGCACGGTGACCGTTGTCAGCCACAATCATCTGGCCTATGCGACGCTGTGGAGCAGCGTCTGGCCGACGATCGCGGCCATGACCTTCGCGTGTCTGGTCGGCGGCAGCCTCGGGGCGATTATCCTGGGACGTCTGAAGTCGCCGCTGCAAGCCGTGATCGACCAGGCCACGGCGATCCAATCAATCTTTCGGCGAGTTCGGTGACCAACGCGAGCTTCCGGGAACGTCTGTTGGGCCTGCTCGGCGAGCACGCCGCCGAGACCTCCCGGCTGTGGCTGGAAGTCAGCGAAAACGGTGCGCTCAGATATCTCGCCGCGTTCCGCGAGTTCTGCCGCGCCCTGAGGGCAACGGACTGCCGCATCGGCCTGGACCACTTCGGCCACCAGTTCAGTCAGATCGGTGTGCTCCACGATCTCGGCCTCGACTACCTGAAGGTCGATTCGAGCTTCGTGCGCGGACTCGACAGCAATCGTGGCAACGCGGCCTTCCTCAAGGGCCTGACCGGCATTGCCCACAGCATCGGTGCGGGTGCTCGCCGAGGGCGTGGCGACCGAGCAGGAGTGGCTGGTCCGGCTTGAGCTGGGTTTTGACGGCGGCACGGGCCTGGCCATTTCGGCGTTGGCGGCAAAGACAAACGACGAGTGAAGCCGGCGACGCGCCCGCGTACTCCCCGCCGCGAAGCAGCGGCGGCAATCGCAGACTGTGATGCTGCACCGCAGTAAGCTAGAATTCAGTCTTTGGCGGCAGCCGGGAACACCATGAACGTACGCCTGCGCGAGATCCCCTATAACTATACGTCGTTCTCCGACCGGGAGATCGTCATCCGCCTCCTCGGTCCCGAGAAATGGGCGATTCTCGACGAATTGCGCGCTGAACGCGTTACCGGCCGCTCGGCACGCATGCTCTATGAGGTGCTGGGCGACATCTGGGTTGTGCAGCGCAACCCCTACCTCGAAGACGACCTGCTCGCCAACCGCGACCGCCGTGCCGCCCTGGCCGAGGCCTTGCGCCACCGCCTGCGCGAGATCGACAAACGTCGGCAGGGCAACGCCAAGGTTTTGCAACTGATCGTCGCCGCCGAAGCCGCGGTCGATGCCTTTGAACAGTACTTCCGCGACACCGCCAGGCTGCGCGCCAGGGTCAGGAAGCTGCTGGCCCGGCACACCCGCCGCGACAACATCGCTTTCGACGGCCTGGCACGCGTCGCGCATGTCACCGATGCCACCGACTGGCGGATCGAATATCCGCTGGTCGTCCTCTACCCGGACAGCGAGGAAGAGGTCGCGCCGCTGGTGCGCGGCTGCATCGAACTCGGTCTGACCATCATCCCGCGCGGTGGCGGTACCGGCTACACCGGTGGCGCCATCCCGCTGACCGCGCTCTCGGCGGTGATCAATACCGAGAAGCTGATCGACATCGGTCCGGTCGAGGAACTGCTCCTGCCCGGCTGCGACCGCCCCTGCGCGACCATCCGCACCGGTGCCGGGGTGGTCACCGCGCGCGTATCGGAAGCCGCGGCAGCCGCCGAACGGGTGTTTGCCGTCGACCCGACCTCAGCCGAAGCCGCGTGCATCGGCGGCAACATCGCCATGAACGCCGGTGGCAAGAAGGCCGTGCTCTGGGGAACGGCGCTCGACAATCTGGCCTGGTGGAAGATGGTCGATGCCAGCGGGCATGTCATGGAAGTGACCCGCCACAACCACAACTTCGGCAAGATCCACGAACAGGAGGTCGCGCGTTTCGAGCTCAGGCGCTTCCGCAAGGACGGCAAGACGCTCTACGGCACGCCGGAGATACTGGAAATTCCGGGGCGGCGCTTCCGCAAGGCGGGGCTTGGCAAGGACGTCACCGACAAGTTCCTGGCCGGCCTGCCCGGCGTACAGAAGGAAGGCACCGACGGCCTGATCGTCGCCGCCCGCTGGGTGCTGCATCAGATGCCGCAGCACACGCGCACCGTCTGCCTCGAATTCTTTGGACAGGTCCGCGAAGCGGTGCCGGCAATCGTCGAAATCACCGATTACTTCAAACCCGGTGGCGCCGGCCGGGCCGCGGGCGTTCTGCTGGCCGGCCTGGAACATCTCGACGAGCGTTACCTGCGCGCCGTCGGTTACGCCACCAAGGCCAAGCGCAAGGCGGAAACCGCCGGACGACCGAAGATGGTGCTGATCGGCGACCTCGTCGGCTACGACGAGGCGGCGGTGATGCGCGCCGCTTCGGAGGTGGTGCGCCTGTGCAACCTGCGCAGCGCCGAGGGCTTCATCGCCGTCGACGCCGAGACGCGCAAGAAATTCTGGCTCGACCGCTCGCGTACCGCTGCCATCTCGCGCCACACCAACGCCTTCAAGCTCAACGAGGACGTGGTCATCCCGCTGCCACGCATGGGCGAGTATTGCGACGGCATCGAGCGCATCAACATCGAACTCTCGATCCGCAACAAGCTGGCGCTGTGCGACGCGCTGACCGCCTTCCTGCGTGGTGAGCTGCCGCTGCATCGCGGCGACGTCGAGCTCGACAAGGAACTGCTGATCGGCGAACGCCGCCCGGCCGCACTGGACGCCGTTGCCGCAGTGCGCAAGCGCTGGCAGTGGCTGCTCGACCATCTCGACCTGCCGCTGCCGCAGGCCGAAGCCCGCTTCGCCGACCTCGGGATCGCGGCGGAAACGCTGCGCAACCGCGCCGCCGACCCGACGCTCTTCCATCGCCTGCAGGATTACTCGTTGCGCGTGTCCTGGAAAAGCGAACTCAAGCCGCAGCTCGAAGACATCTTCGACGGCCTGGTCTATCGGCCGGTACTCGAACGCCTCGCCGCGATCCACCAGGAAGTCCTGCGCAGCCGCCTGTTCGTCGCCCTGCACATGCACGCCGGCGACGGCAACGTGCATACCAACATCCCGGTCAACTCCGACCACTACGAAATGCTGCAGACCGCCTATGGCGTCGTCGAACGCATCATGGCACTGGCGCGCGCGCTCGACGGCGTCGTCTCGGGCGAGCACGGCATCGGCATCACCAAGCTCGAATTCCTCACCGAGGACGAAATCCGGCCGTTCCGCGAATACAAGGCGCGGGTCGACCCCGCAGGCCATTTCAACAAGGGCAAGCTGCTGCCGGGCGCCGACCTGGCCCGCGCCTACACCCCGTCGTTCTCGTTGCTGGGAACCGAATCGCTGATCATGGAGCAGTCCGAGATCGGCAACATCTCGACGATGGTCAAGGACTGCCTGCGTTGCGGCAAGTGCAAGCCGGTGTGCTCGACGCACGTGCCGCGCGCCAACCTGCTGTACTCGCCGCGCAACAAGATCCTCGCCACCTCGCTGCTGATCGAGGCCTTCCTCTACGAGGAGCAGACCCGTCGCGGCGTCTCGCTGCGCCATTTCGACGAGTTCAACGACGTCGCCGATCACTGCACGATCTGCCACAAGTGCGTCACGCCCTGCCCGGTGGACATCGACTTCGGCAATGTCTCGATCCGCATGCGCAACCTGCTGCGCGAACAGGGACGCAAGAAGTTCGTGCCGGCAAAAGCCGCGGCGATGGCCTTCCTGACCATCAAGGACCCGGCGACGATCAAGCTGGTGCGCAAGGTGATGATCGACTGGGGCTACCGCGCGCAGCGGCTGGGTTACCGACTGGCCAGGTCGCTGCACCTGGTGCAGGGCCAGACCCGGCAGCCGCCGGCAACGCTCGGCGCACCGACGCTGCGCTCGCAGATCATCCACTTCATCAACAAGCCGATGCCCGGCGGGCTGCCGAAGCGCACGGCGCGCGCCCTGCTCGATATCGAGGATGACAAGATCGTGCCGATCATCCGCGACCCGCAGAAGGTCGGCGCCGCCGACTACGATGGCGACGCGGTGTTCTACTTTCCGGGTTGCGGCTCCGAACGGCTGTTCTCGCAGGTGGCGCTGGCGACGCAGGCGATCCTCTACGAAATCGGCGCGCAGACCGTCCTGCCGCCGGGCTACCTGTGCTGCGGCTATCCGCAGACCGCTGCCGGCGAAGCCGACCAGGGCCTGCGCATCACTACCGACAACCGCGTGCTCTTCCACCGCGTCGCCAACACCCTCAACTATCTCGACATCCGCACGGTCATCGTCTCCTGCGGCACGTGCATGGACCAGCTCGAAAAATACCACTTCGAGCAGATCTTCCCCGGCTGTCGGCTGCTCGACATCCACGAGTACCTGCTGGAGAAAGGCGTCAAGCTCGACGGCGTCAGCGGCACGCGTTATCTGTATCACGACCCCTGCCACGCGCCGATGCGCACACTGCCGGGCATCAAGGTGGTCAACAGCCTGATCGGGCAGCCGGTCAGGCTCTCCGAACGCTGCTGCGGCGAATCGGGGACGCTGGCGGTGACACGTCCGGACGTGTCCACACAGGTGCGCTTCCGCAAGCAGGAAGAAATCGAGAAAGGCGCCGGCAAACTCCGCGCCGACGACTTCACCGGCAACATCAAGGTCCTCACCTCCTGCCCCTCGTGCCTGCAGGGTCTGTCGCGCTACAACGACGACGCCGACACCCAGGCCGACTACATCGTCGTCGAAATGGTCAAGCATCTGCTCGGCCCCAACTGGATGGCGAACTACGTCAGCAAGGTCAACAACGGGGGAATCGAAAGGGTCTTGCTGTAGATGCGCTCGGTGACTTGAACGACCCGCCGGAAGTCGTGCAGCAGACGTTCGCAAGAGAGTGTCAAACTGCCGCAGATCGGCCTTACCGGACATTCGTGGCGCTCTGCCTTCCGGGCGATCTGAAGGACCGCTATGGCTCTGGCCCAAGGCGTGCTCCCGATCCACAAGCGCCATTCGACTTGCACCCGTGATGAGACTGCCTACTTGGGTCGAGCCGCCACTTGCTCACTCGGGGGGCGGCGTCAAGGCGGCCACCAGGGTCGTCACATCCTGCCGGATCGCCTCTTTGTCAGCGAGCAGGATCGCATCGCTGGCAACAATCCCCTCGACTGTACGCAAACGCGTCTCGACCTGCTTTGCTAATTCCGCCAGACGGTCGATGCCCAGCGTCGCCGCCACTCCCTTGAGACTGTGCGCAACCCGGACGGCGGTGTCCGTATCGCCTGAGGCCAAGCTGGCCATGACGCGCTCCATGTCGTCGGCGTGCGCATCGACGAACCGATGGAGAAGATCCAGATACTTGCCGGTCTTGCCTCTGACCATGCCGATCCCGCGTGTCACGTCGAGGCCGGGCACCCCGTGCAAGCGGGCCAATACCGCCCGGTCGGCCAGATCGGAAGATGGCGCAGCAACCGGCACGGAAACGGGGGTTGCGGGTAGGGCCGTAACGTCTTTCGTCCTTGCTGCGGCGCAATCCGGCAGCCACTGCAACAAGTTGGCATACAGTACCTCGGGATCAACCGGCTTGGAGATGAAACCATTCATCTCCGCCACCTCGCATGCATGTCGATCCTCATCGAAGGCGTTGGCTGTCATCGCCAGGATCGGCCTCGTTTCCCATCCAGGCAGCGCACGAATGGCGCGGGTGGCTTCGATGCCATCCAGGTTGGGCATCTGCATGTCCATCAGGATCAGGTCGTAGGGATGCCGTTGCACCTTCGCCAGCGCTTCGAGGCCGTCCTCGGCCGTATCGACCGCCAGGCCGACGCCGTGGAGCAGTTCGAGGGCGACTTCGCGGTTGATGGCGTTGTCCTCGGCCAGCAACAGGTGCGCGGTGCTGTGTCGGGAGCGCAGTTCCCGCTCGGCGTCGAGGCAAGTCTCGTTCTTGGCACTGGGCATGACGCCGTGCCCGCGTTGCAGGGGAACGCTGAACCAGAAGGTGCTGCCTACCTCCACCGTACTGTCGGCGCCGACTTTGCCGCCCATCAACTCCACAAGGCGCCGGGTGATGACCAGGCCCAGGCCGGTGCCGCCGTACTTGCGCGTGGTCGAGGCGTCGGCCTGCTCGAAGGCCTGGAACAAGTTGGCCAGTTTCTCCGGGGGGATGCCGAGGCCGGTGTCGGCGACTTCAAAGCGCACCACCAGCTCGTCGCCGCGCTCTTCCAGCAGGCGGGCACGCAGGGTGATGGTGCCGTGTTCGGTAAACTTGACGGCGTTGCTGGCGTAATTGAGTACGGCCTGGCGCAGGCGCATGGCGTCGCCGCGCAGCCAGAGGGGAACCTCGCCACCATCGACCTCGATTCGCAGACCCTTGGTCCGGGCGAATTCACCGATCAGCGAGTGAGCATGGTCGAGCACGGCGTACAGGGCGAAATCACTTTGTTCCAGTTTCAGCCTGCCTGCTTCGATCTTGGAGAGGTCAAGGATGTCGTTGATGATCGACAGGAGATGGCGGCCGGCGCCGTCGATCTTGTCGATCCGGTCGGCCTGCGCCGGCGTGGCTTCCGCCCGCAGAAGGTGGGTCAGGCCGAGGATCGCATTCATCGGCGTGCGGATCTCGTGCGACATGTTGGCGAGGAAGGCGCTCTTGGCCCGGCTGGCCGCTTCCGCCGCGTCTTTGGCGATGGAAAGTTCGGCGGTGCGCTCGTTGACCAGCGTTTCCAGATGATGGCGATGTTGCTGCAACTCCAGTTCATAGGCGCGGCGTTCAGTCAGGTCGGTGAAGACGACCAGGCTGCGATCTCCCTCGACGGCCATGCGGACTTCGACGAAGCGCGTCGTGCCTTCCTTGCAGGTGACGTTCGCGGCGACCGGGCGGGTAGTGTTGGTTCCGGCGGCAACCATCGCCTCAATAGCGGCACCCCACTGTGCCTCCACTTCCTGGCGATACGCCGGGTCGGGATAGGCGCACGGCCACCAGTCGGCAACCTCCTGGATATCCGCCAGCGTATAGCCGAAGAGATCGGTGAATTGCCGGTTCATCAGCTGGACACGGCCTGCGGGTGGCAGGTTGGTCACCAGCATGGGCAGGGGAGAGGTTTCAACCAGTGTGCGGAAGCGTGCCTCGCTGTCGATCAGGGCCTGGCGCTCCGTCGCAATCCGATCGAGCATGGCGTTGAATTGACGCCCCAACCGGGCTGCCTCGTCATCGCCGTCCAGGCGAACACGCACGCTCGCATCGCCGGACTGGACAGTATCGGCCACCTGCTGGATGGCATTTAAGCGTCGGGAGAGAACCCTGCCGGCGAAGGCGGCGAACACCACGCTGAGGGCGATGGCGAACAGCGCATACCAAGCGCCCTGTTGCCGCACCGCGGCGATCTCGGCGGCCAATGTCTCGCCGCCCAGACCGATGCGCACCCAACCGATCGTTTTGCCGCCGAGCATGACGGGGCTGGCGACATCCACAAGGCGCGCCGTGCGTTGCATTACCGTCGTCCTTGCTTCCGAGGGCAAGTCGCTCAGATACAGGCCGCGCCGCCTGATATCGCTGTGGGCCAGCACCAGTCCCTGCGGATCGAGCACGATCACATGACCCAGGTCGGGGTAATCGCGCAGGCCGTCGGCGCTCTCCTGGACGCCAGCGAAATCGCGCGAGGCCACCCAGACGGCGGCTGCCTTGGCCACACCTTCTGCCAGCGCCTGCGCTTGCAGGGCTTGCCTGTCCATCGCATCAGCTTGTCCGCGGCGGGCCATGTCCTGGACGAACAGCAGCATGCTCGCACCCACGACCACGGCCATGCCGACGGTCAGTTGTCGGCGCAGCGTGCCCAGCAGCCAGCCTTTGAGCCTGGTCAGCATTATTTCTTCTCTACCGGTCGAACGTCTTTTTCGAAGTTGGCGATGTAGTCGCGCACCTGAGCGTAGCTGGCATTGTCGGCGGCATGGAAACGCCCCGTGGACATGGCGGCCAGTATCTTCTCACCGGCTGGCGTCTGCGACAGCTCGAGCAGGGTCTTGCGGATGGCCTCGCCAACGGCCGCCGGCACATCGTCGCGCAGCATCACCGAGTTGTTCAGCAGCGGCGGGGTTTCCCAGATCAGTTTGAGTTGTGCGGCCTCGCTGGGGTGATCGCGCTGGAACAGGCGCCACGGGGGCGGCCAGGTGACGCCGGCCGCCGACTTGCCGAGGTAGGCATTCATGATCGAGGACTCCTGCGAGCCGACATAGGCATTCCGGATGTCCCGGTTGATATCGATGCCGTGACCATGCAGGAAATACTGCGGCATGATGCACGCCGCCAGGGCGGTGGGCGAGGGATAGCTGACCGTCTTGCCTTTCAGGTCGGCCGGGGTCTTGATGCCACTGTCCTTGCGCACGATGAAGATGCCCTTGAAATCCTCCGCATCGCCGGCCATGGCGATGACGTGATAGCCGACCTTCATGGCTTCCAGCGTCTGCCATGGGTTCGGCAACAGGATGGCCGGGCCGCGAGCGCGGAATTTCTCTTCGTAGGCCTGATAGTCGCGCGAGGCTTCCAGTTCGATGCGCACGCCGTCCAGTTGTCGATTCAGATGATCGACCAACGGCTGGTAGGCTTCGGCGAGTAACTGCGGGTTGTGCAAAGGGTGGACCGCGAAGCGATGCGTCGTCACGGTCGCAGCACTTGGCTGGGTCCCGTACTGCAAGGGTTTGTCGGGAGGCGGCGCGTCGCAGCCGCCCAATAGCAAGACAAACAGCGCCGCACTCCATGCAGTCAAGGCATTCATCGCCCATTCTCCAGCCATTTCAGCAAGGTCTCGTATAGCACCTCCGGATCGACCGGCTTGGCGATATGGTCGTTCATGCCGGCGGCGAGGCAAATTTGGCGATCCTCGTCGAAGGCATTGGCGGTCATGGCGAGAATCGATGTTTGGCGGTTGATAGACTCGGCTCGGATGGCACGGGTGGCCTCGACACCGTTCAGGTTGGGCATCTGCATGTCCATCAGAATCAGGGCGTAACGATGGCGTCTGGCGAGATCGACGGCCTCCTGGCCGTCAGCCGCCAGATCCACTTGCAGCCCGATGTCCTCCAGCAGACCGCGCGAGACCTCCTGGTTAATGGGTTCGTCTTCCGCCAGCAGGATGCGTGCTCCCAGGTAGCGAGCCATGATGCGCGCCTCTGCGCTGTCGCTCCCGGAAATCGGCGCGGGTGAGACGGCAGCGCTGCTGGCCTTGTCCAGACGCACGGTGAACCAGAAGGTACTGCCCTGGCCGACACGGCTCTCGACGCCGATCTCGCCTCCCATCATCTCGGCCAGGCGCTTGCTGATCGCCAGGCCGAGCCCGGTGCCGCCGTACTTGCGTGTCATGCTGTTGTCGGTCTGTTCGAAGGCAGTGAACAGGCGCACCTGCGCTGCCGCAGCGATACCGATGCCGGTCGGTCTGGTGTCTGAGGGCGATCTCCCGAGCCAGCCGGCGGTTCCAGAAGAAGAACGCGAGCAAGAGCAGGCCGGCGCCCGCCACGATCTGCCACACCAGTGTATAGTCGATCTGCTTCCTGAATTCCACCACCCCCCATTTCTGGTCGATGGCGCTGCGCTCTTCCCGCGTCATGGCGGCAATGCCCTTGTCGATCAGCCCCGCGAGTACCTGCCAGTCCTTGCGCACGGCCATCGCCTGAGTATGCGATCCAAACGGTGTCGGTGCGGCGACGATCAGGTTGTGCAAGCGATTGGCCCGGATCAGGTAGTTGGCATTGGCCAGGTTGCCGAGGTAGGCGTCGGCCTGACCGGTCGAGACGGCAAGCAGGGCGTCGGTCGAAGTGTCGACTTCAAGGAGACGGATCGCCGGGTAGTCGGCCTTCAGTTTGCCGGTGATGACATAGCCTTTTTCCGAAGCGACGGTTTTTCGGCTGAGAGCCGTTAGCCCGCTGTAATAGGGGCTGTCGTTACGGGTGTAGATCACCCACGGCGCGGTGAGATAGTCGGCCGTCAAGGCGAACTGCTGTTCCCGTTCCGGGGTGCGATTCATCGTTAGCAGCAGGTCGTAATGCTGGTGCGGCCCCATGACATCCTGCATTGACTCTGGCCAGCCATGTGCCGCCGGTACAAACACCATCTGGAAGCCGATACGTTTGGCGATGATGGCAAGGTACTCGACCGACATCCCCGCGGGAGCGGGCTTACTGATCATGTAGGGCGGATAGTCGCTGACCCGGGCGCGCACCGTGTGTTTTTCGGCCAGCCACTGACGCTCCGCCGGCGACAGATCGACGGCGGGTGTTGCGCTTGTCGGGGCGACTTGGGCGGGCTGGACCTGCGCGACGCCAAGAAGTGTACCTGCCAGAAGGTTGAGCAATAGAACCACCGCAACCAGGTACGGGAGAGGGTGGCGACTACTCAATGATGGAGTCTTCGAGCCTGACGGAGGAACATCGGATTTAGTCATGTTTCTGGTTCGGTGATCGTCACCGTACCTGTTCATTGGACCATGATATACCCGCCAGAGTGGATTGCGGCCCATCAAATCAAATAAGCCCTTGCGGGTATGCCCATTGACCGGCGTGGGGGATGCCAGTGCGCGAGTGGATGCTTCGGCAGCGTCAGCCTGATGCTGACCCTGTCGCGCTGACCTGGCGGATGTCCCCGATGACGCCTTACTCCTTGTGCGATCTCGGCTTAGAATCTGGCGGTTCAACGCAAGGAGCGGGTCATGACCATCAAACAATTCTGGCTAGACCCCTATCGGTCGCGGCACGCGACCGGCGTGGCCTCGGTCGCCGGCAGCGACGTCATCCTGCAGTCCACCATCTTCTTCGCTTTCTCGGGTGGGCAGGAGAGCGACCACGGCACGATCGCGGGCTTCCCGGTGCTGCGGGCGCGGACGGAAGGAAGCGCCATCGTCCATACGCTGCCGGAGGCGCACGGCCTGGCCGCTGGTCAAACGGTGGAGGTGGTGATCGACTGGACACGCCGCTATCGGCTGATGCGGCTGCATTTCGCCGCGGAACTGGTGCTCGAACTGTTCTACCGTGCCCTGCCCGGCGTCAACAAGATCGGTGCGCACATCGCGCAGGACAAGGCGCGCATCGATTTTGCGTGGCCGGAAAGCATTTCGCCGCTGCTCGCGGGCATCGCCAGCGCGGCCAACGCTATCGTACAGACCGACCTGGTGATTACCAGTGCTTTCGAGAATGTGGCCGACGAGCGCCGCTACTGGCAGATCGACGGCTTTGCGCGCGTGCCGTGTGGCGGAACGCACGTGCGGCGCACCGGCGAGATCGGCGCCATCCGGCTCAAGCGCGACAACATCGGGCGGGGCAAGGAGCGGGTCGAAATCCTGGTCGACTCATGAGCAAGGATTTCGACCCGCGCGGCCTGCGCTGGCCATCCCTCAAGCACGCAAGTCACGCCGCATGAATCCCCTGGTAGACGGTTGGACGAGAGCCGATGCCGAGGCGGTGCTCGACCGCGGTGATGCACGCGAGATCCGTTATGTCCCGGTCAGCGTCGGCCTCGATGCCCCGGCCTGTGGGCCGGAGTGGGCGGAGAACATCTGCCTTGCCCTGGCGCGGCACGCCGACGAGTACGTCCGCGGCAACGCCCTGCTCGGTCTCGCGCACCTTGCTCGGACCTGCCGCGCGGTCTCCAGCCGTCAGGCCGTCGTCGAGGCCGTCACCGCCGGGCTGTGCGATCACAGCCGATACGTTCGCGGTCATGCGCTGGATGCGGCCGACGATCTCCAGATCTTCGCCGGCATCGTGCTGCCGCGCTGACGCCGGCGGCGCACCTGCGGTTTCAGGCCGGCGGCGGGCGCAGCCACTTGTCCAGCAAGCCCTGCAGTGCATCCCGATTGACCGGCTTGGTGAGGAAGTCGTCCATGCCCGCCGCGAGACTGCGCACCCGGTCTTCGTCGAAGGCGCCGGCGGTGAAGGCAATGATCGGCAGGCGCGGCCGCTGGTTTTCCGCCTCCCAGCGCCGGATTTGCTCGGTCGCGCCGCAACCGTCCAGCACCGGCATCGAGAGATCCATCAACACCAGGTCGAAGTGCTCGTCGTTGAGGATGGCGCCGACCGCCTCCTGGCCATTCTCCTTCACACTGACCCGGTGGCCAAGCTTGCCCAGCATCGCCTCGATGACCAGGCGATTGACCGCGTTGTCCTCGGCCACCAGCACGTGACCGCGCCGTAGCGGGCGCGCCATTGCCGCAGCGGCGCGATCGTCGCCAGCGTCGACGACGACAGCCCTGTCGACGCCTGCGCCAACAACCTCGACGCGCACGCGGAACCAGAAGCGCGAACCCTTGCCGGGAACGCTGTCGACGCCAACGTCGCCACCGATCAGTTTGGCCAGGCTGTTCACGATCGACAGGCCCAGACCGGTGCCGCCGAATTCACGCGTCGTCGAGCTGTCGGCCTGCGAGAACGGCTTGAACAGCAGATCGATCTTCTCGGCGGGAATACCGATGCCGGTATCGCTGACCGAGAACTCGAGCAGCGCCGAGTCGCCCAAACGTTCGACCTCGCTACCCTCGATGCGGACGCTACCCTGCGCAGTGAACTTGATGGCGTTACCGACCAGGTTGCCGAGCATCTGACGCAGGCGGTGGGCGTCGGAACGGTAACGCTGCGCGGGCGCGGCGCTCCAATGAGCACGCAACTCCAGACCCTTGTCCCTGGCCGGGCCGGCGAACAGGGCTTGTGTTTCCCGCAGCAGTTGCGCAGGCGCGAAGACGGTGTTTTCGAGTTCGATCTTGCCGGCTTCGATTTTCGACAGGTCGAGGATGTCGTTGAGCAGAGCGAGCAGGGTCCGGCCGGAGGTCAGGATGGTGCGTGCGTAATCCGTGCGCTCACCCGCCGTCGTGTTCGGCATCAAGAGCATCTGCGCCATGCCCAGGATGCCATTCATCGGCGTGCGAATCTCATGCGACATGGCCGCCAGAAAGCGGCTCTTGGCGACGTTGGCCGCTTCGGCCGACAGCTTGGCCTGCTGCAGTTCGCTTTCGTAGGCCATGTTCCGGGTGATGTCGCGGCTGATCGCGAACATGCCGGTCACGGATCCGTCATGATCTGTCAGCGGCCATTTGTTGGTGCTGATCCATCCCGGGTTGCCGTCCGCATCCTGGTAGGCCTCGATCCTGTTCAGCAGCGGTCGGCCCTGGCGGACGATCTGCCATTCGTCTTCTTGGTGAATCCGCGCGATGTCCGCGGGAAAGACGTCGATGTCGCGCTTGCCGACCATGTCACGCCAACTGGCATACCCGGTGACCCTGGCCAGGGCCTGACTGCAAAAACGGAAGCGGCTGTCGCCATCCTTGAAGTAGATAAAATCCGTGGTGTTTTCCAGAAACGACACAAAGTCGCGATTCAGTTCGCTGACTTCCTGTTCGGCCTGCTTGCGGGCGGTGATGTCCTCCTTGACCGCGACGAAGTGAACCAGCTCGCCGTCCTCGTTATGTACGGGCGAAATCGACGCCAGTTCCCAAAACAGCGTGCCATCCTTGCGGCGGTTGTGAAATTCTCCGTGCCAGGTGTTGCCGGCCATCAGCACAGCCCACATTTCCGCGTATTCCGCCGCCGACCTTTCGCCCGAGCCAAGGATCCTTGGGTTTTTCCCGACCACCTCGGCGAAGGTATAGCCGGTGGTCTCCTCGAAGATCGGATTGACGTACTTGATGTTGGCATCGGGGTCGGTAATGACGATGCACGCCCGGCTTTGTTCGACCGCCCGCGAGAGGGTCAGCAGGGATTCCTCGGCCAGCTTGCGCTCGCTGATGTCGGTCAGGGCGCCGACGTAATGCGAGACGCGTCCATCGTCGCCGTGTACCGCGGTGATGCGCAGGAAGTGCGGATGCAGCGTGCCATCCTTGTGCCGGTTGATGATCTCGCCGGCGTAGGCGCCGCTACTTTCCACGCTCGCTAGCATGGCGGCGTAGCACGCGGCAGCGTGCTGGCCCGACTGGAGAAAACTCATGTCCTGGCCTACTGCCTCGTCGGTTGCATAACCGGTAATATCCGTGAAGGCCCGGTTGACCTGCAGAATGACCGCGTCGGCGTTGGTCACCAGCAGGCCTATCTGGGACTCGAAGGCCGTGGCGGCGATACGCAGCCGCTGCTGGTCGAGCGCCTGGGCGCGGCTGATCCGTTCGAAACGCGCGTAATACAGCGCGGCGACGGCCAGAGCGGCGAGCAGGATGGCGCCGACGATGCCGAAGGCGTTGATCGCCTCCTCGCGCCAGCCGGCCAACGCCCGTTCCTGGTCCAGGCGCACCACCAGCACGAAGGGGTAGGCGAGGGAGACGCGATAGGCGGTCAATACCGCCCGGCCATTTTCCGCCACCGCCTGGAACTGGCCGGCTTCCCTTTCGGCCATGTGCGCCAGCACCTGCTCGCTGCCGCCCGGCGTCCCCGGTCGCTCGCTTTCATCGGTACTCAGCAGCAGACGTCCGTCATAACGCAGGAGTTGCACCAGACCCTCGCCGGCGGCAAGGTGGTTGCTGTAGAAATTCAGGAAGTAGTCGGCGTTAACCGCCGCTACAACCGTCGTCCAGCCGTCGCCAGCGACGCGCACGTCACGTGCGACCGGAATGAAGCTGACGCCGGGGATTGTGCGGTCAAGAGCGATCGGGCGGGCGTCGTAAAGGTCACGCCCCTCCTGCGGCAAGCCGATGCGCAGCACCTCGACCGGAGCGGCCGTTTGCGGCAGGAAATCGGCCCGCGTCAGCCGCACGCCGACATTGCCGGCGGTGGAACTGGCGACCACCTGCTCGGACTTTCCCAACAAGGCTACAGAGCGGAGATAGGGGGCCTGGCGCAGCGCGATCGCGAGGTCGTCGGCGGCCCGATATTCCTCGGCCACATTCAGCAGCGTGCGCTCGATGATGTTGAAGCTCTGGGTCAGGTGGTCTTCCAGCGCACGCGCGGTGAGCGCCGCCGTGGCGAGCTGCTGGTCGACGGTTTTCGCGCGCAACCGCCACACCACGTAGGCGGTGGTGGCGAACGCCCCGAGCGCCACCAGCATCGCGATCAGCACGAAGGTGGTAAAACGGCGGGGATTCCCTGGCATGGGCACGCGCGGCTTGCCGGTCGGCTCGTCGCGTCAGTTGCCCGGCGCGGCGGGGTGGCGCCGCGGAATGACCGCGCGCGCTTGCCGGTGGTGCGTGACTCTCGTTGGCGGGCGCCCGCCGTGGGCATGCCGGAATAGTTTGCAGCGACAAGGATTCATCTCTGTCCTTCCGAATCTTCGAGTGGCGTGACCTCGCCGTCGCGGTCGAGAGCCGCCGACGGTGATCATCATAGGCGATGATCACGACGCCGCGCAGTCTACCCGCTACCCGGTCATCTGGCCACCACCGGCGGTTTGCCTGCCTGAACGGCGCTTGTCGCCCGGCGTCACCCACCAGGGTGGGCCAGGACGCCGGGCGTTTGCTGCACTGGCTCAAGCGGCCTGGATGCTTGCCGATACGCTGTTTCGACGGTCATGGGCAGGGCTGCGTGCGTCGGCAAAGCTTGCAAGCATAGCCGATGGCCAGGGCGGGGAGTTGACCGTTCAGCCGCGGGTCTGCCGCGGCCGCGAGACGCGCAACGCCGTCGCCTGGTCGGGATCGCGGCGCCTGGCTCTTGGCGCGCCAATCTGCAAGAATCGCGTTTTCGCAATTTCACAGGTGACCCTTCCATGTCCCAGAGAATCCCCCAAGCGATGGCCGAAAAGTTCGCCGCCGTCACGGCGCTGACCGACGCCTTCTGCGAGCACGCGCTCAACGACGAATACCGTCAGTTGATCCATCGCCTGGTCGGCACACTGGCCAGGAAACGGCCCTCGCCGCTGTTGCGCGGCACGGAGAAGGTCTGGGCGGCGGCGGCAGTACACGCGGTCGGGCGGATCAATTTTCTCGATGACCCGGCACAGACGCCGCACTGCCGGCCGAGTGCGATCTTCCAGTTCTTCGGTGTTGCCGAGAGCACCGGGCAGAACAAATCCAGGGAAATCCGGGAAATGCTCAAGATGGGCTCGCTGTCACCGGACTGGA
>JAKOZI010000240.1 GCA_029780075.1 Pseudomonadota bacterium | reverse complement strand
CCGCCAGCCACACCGCCCAATCTCCGCCAGATGATCCGACAGATTGCCAGGCTCGGCGGCTTCCTCGGCCGCAAATGCGATGGCGAACCTGGCGTCAAAACCCTCTGGCTGGGCTTCGCGCGACTGCGAGACTTCGTCCGGGGAGTCGAACATATGCGTTCAATTTATGAAAAATGAGTTGTGTGTAAGGGTATGGGGTCAGTTTGGCAACAGTCATCCGCAACGCAAGGGTTTTGCAAACGTCGGTTGTTTTGGTCATGGCAACTAGAGTCCTTGATGTGGCGAAAACAAACGTCGTCAAACAGCCCCTGTTGGCTGTCGCGGAACCGGCGTCAACTACGCTATAGATGAGTGTGGATTGGTCGAGGCAGTTACTAGCTGCATGCCTTACGTAATCGAGCGGTAAAGTTTCATTTGGCAACATCACATGGAGAGGCCAGGTCAATAATTGATAACGCGATTTACAAGTCGAGTACAAAACATGAACTAGTATTCTTTAACTGCTCATCGTGATTGTCACGCACGGACGGTTGAGCTTGCCGATGGTGGTAAAAATGAAAAAAAGAGCTTTGGTGGTTGGAATCGACAGCTATGAACGGATCAAACATCTAAACGGGTGTGTGAACGACGCGAAAGAAGTCGCGGAGCGGCTTGCGGCGCCCCAGTTTGGGTTTGATGTCGACCTCTTGACTGACGACATGGTCACGCGAAAAACATTTCGCTCTGCAATAAACACGCTGCTATCAAATGCGGATTTTTCCCTCCTCTATTTTGCGGGCCACGGAATTAGGACCAGTGTTAGCACATACTTGGCTACCGTAGATGCCGAAATGGACGACGAAGGCGTCCCGGTAGGTTTCTTGGTTGAAGCCATCAGTCGGCTTACCCAGCAAAACCAGACGGTAGTGATCATTCTGGACTGCTGCCATGCAGGTGACGCCTCGGTTCCGGCGACCGAACAACTATTCACACCGATGATGACGACAGACATGCCGCAGTTATCGGGCAGCGGACGGCTACTGATAGCCTCATGCTTAGGGGAGCAGAAAGCTATTGAAGGGAAAACAAACGGAGTCAACCACGGGGTTTTTACCAAACATCTGCTTGACGGGCTTTCTGGTGATGCTGCTGATAGTAACGGGAATGTAACCGTCCTGGCAGTGTACGAATTCGTTGCTTCCGCACTTGAAAACGGTGGTCGTCAAAAGCCACTGCTTCGAGGAGATCAAAATGGTCGCATTGTTCTTGGATCGGGTGTCAAGGCCACTGGCACCATTTGTCCCGACGACCAAGCCATACACCTCAAAAGCGAGATTATCCGGGAGGCCGAAGCGCATGTCGCTGACTACTTTAGCGCCGTCCAAGCTGTCGACTTGAGGGACTTTGAAGCACGAGGGCACAGAGAGGCGTCGCAACGGTTAGCGCCAATCATAGAATGGTTCCAACGCCGCATTTCGGAAAACCAGAAACTCAGTAGAGATGTTAGTTTCAAGAAATCATGGTCGCACGTGCTTCAGCAATACCAACATCTGTCAAATATCACTACCGGTGTAATCCTCGACAAATCAAGGGAGGTGGGCGATTTTATTGGGTCAGGGACGTTCGGTTCGGTTTGGAAAATAATCGATCAAGGTTCCTCGTTAACCTGTTTTAAGTCGTACCATTCAACAGAATTGCGCGATCTAGAAAAAGTTTCCAGGTTTAATCGAGGCTATCGTGCCATGACCCATTTGGATCATCCCAACATCGTCAAGGTTCACGAGTGTACGGTCGTTCCGCTTGGCTTCTACATGCAGTACATCGAAGGAGCCAACCTTCGTCAATATGGCCCAGCAACTTCATGCGATATTGACCAAATTGTCGATATACTTCTCGATGTAGGTGAAACATTGAGGCATGCTCACGGAAGAAATGTCTTGCATCGGGACGTGAAGCCTGAGAATATTCTTCTTGAAGTAGATGAAGAGGGGGCTCTCCATCCATTTCTAACGGACTTCGACCTGTCATGGTTTTCTACGGCAACCAAATTGACAACGCTAGCTGGTGATGGCTTTGGATCGCATTTTTATGCCGCCCCAGAACAGATGAACTCGCCTGGTTCGCAAGCCGCGCACAAGCCTTCGGTTGACGCATACTCGTTTGGTCAAGTGATGTTTTATTCTTTTTGTGGTCGCGATCCCGCGATCTTGAACGAAAGGGGAAACAGCAAAGCGTTCTCAGAGCATCTCAGTAATTTGGCAATTTCTGAAAAGATTGCCACACTACTGACAACGCTCTACCAAAATTGTACGGTTGTTAATCCTGATAGGCGTCTCGCGGACTTCCGCACAATATGCGACCGCCTGTCACACGCTTTGTCAATTCTGCGCACCCCTGACGACAATATACCTTCACATCAGTTCCTGCGAGAACTACGTTTTCTGATTACTGGCGCACTCTCGAAGAGTGGTGATTCAGTATTGGCTGGAAGTGTGACTCTTAGTTCCCCATCTGGTCGAACTAACATTCCGGTACTGGTAAAACGGGAAACCACAGAAGTGCTTTCGCTGGAAGCTACATTTATCCCGGCGCAGAGTCCTGTTATTAATGGTACAAACAATGCTGCCGCTGCTCGGCAAGTAGTGAATTCGCGAATCGATCATGCGTTGGCGGCGTACTCTGCTTTGAACCATACGAAAAGAACCGCCCCCAAAGGCGGCGCATACCAGTGCATCGTTACGTTTGACAACATAGCAAAGAACGCTGAAGGGCTAAGTCGATGCCGCGAACTGTTAATGGCAGTTGTCGATTGCATTGAGGGTTATTGACCCAGAGACTGAGCGTCCTAGCCGGAGGGGAATGCGTAATGAGTTCTCACAAGTGATCAGTCCGCAGCGCAGAGCCGAGGTCATCGACACCTTGAGACGCGGAACGGTGCCCAAGGCTGGCCTGAACGCCCTGGCCGTGGGTTATGGCCGGCTGCAGGGAACTCTCGACGAAGAGTTGGCTGCCGTGGCGTCCGGCCGCGGCACCTTCAAGGCGATCCGCGGCGAATACGGATCGGGCAAGACCTTCTTTGGCCGCTGGTTGCAGGAACGGGCGCGGGCGCGCGGCCTGGCGACCAGCGAAGTGCAGATTTCGGAAACCGAGACGCCGCTGCATCGCCTGGAAACGGTGTACCGCCGCCTGGTCAAGCGCATCGCCACGGCCGACAGTGGCGAAGGCGCATTTCGCGGCATCGTCGATGTTGGTCTTGTCCGCGTCTATAGCCCTCTACGTATAGCCAAGGTGATTCTTTCCCAGCCGGCAGCTATGATGAATCTGGCCTCCGCCTCGGGTACGGCGGCAAGCATCAACCTCGGGCGAACCGGGAGTCCAGTGACCGCACACTCTGACTGGGGGCCATGGACGTACGCGTCCGGCCCTTCGGAGGCGCGCTTTCGGGTATCGATTGTTTATACTCGATCGCAGTGACGACAAGAGGACGACAACATGAAAATGGAACAAGTCAGCGCCAACTGTTTCGCTGTGCTAAACGAGAATAACCTCGTGTGCGATGCCAACTCGGGCCTCATCAACCTGGGCGGCGGCGTGGTGATCGACACACAGTCGGACCTGCCGCACGGACGCCAGATGATCACGCTGTTCGGCAAGGTCTGGCGCGACATGCCCAGGCGCGTGATCAATACGCACGAGGACGGCGACCACGTGTGGGGGAACCAGCTCTTCGCGGGTGCCGAAATCATCGCGCACCGGCGGGTCAAGGAGCTGATGCCGCACATTGCCAACCCAAAGGAGACCCAGCAACTGATCAAGGGGTCCGATCGCTTCCTCACACGCTTGTTGCTCAAGGCTTTGCACCCGGGGGCGTTGGCGGTTGCCCAGCAACTGAAGCAGGACTACAACTTCGACGGCATCCGGCTGGTGCTGCCGACCACCGTGTTCGACGAGCGGCACGTGCTGGATCTCGACGGCACCGAAGTTCACCTCATCTACGTGGGGCCGTGCCACCAGATCGGTGACACGATCATCCATGTGCCCAAGGAAAAGGTCGTGTTCGCCGGCGACGTGATTTTCCGTGAGTGCACCCCCATGGGCTGGAACGGCACTTACGAAAAATGGCTCAAGGTTCTCGATCTCATCATCTCGCTCGAACCGGAGGTGATCGTCCCCGGACACGGACCGGTGTGCGGGATCGAGGGCGCGATGGAGATGAAGGCCTACCTCGAATACGTGCGCGAAGAATCGAAGCGCTGCTTCGGGCAGGGTCTGAACGCCCTGGAGGCGTCGAAGAAGATCGATTTCGGACCGTACGGCGGATGGAAAGCCCCGGCTCGTCTGTACATGAACGTCGAGCGGGCCTACCGCGAGTTTCGCAACGAGGCCGCGGGCGCGCCCTGGGATCACGCGAAAGTCTTCGACGCGGTCCTTGCCGTGGCGAAGGCCAAGGGGATCGCGGTCGAGTTCTGATTGGGGTACACGTTTCCATTCAATCCGGGACGTTCCCGGTGACGGCGCGCACGAAAACCAAACATCAATAGAAGGAGAAACAGAAATGAAATTTCCGCGTATCTACGCCGACGAACAGGGTGAAACGCACATCGGCGTCTGTGACCGCCCGGAGCATGATGCACCGTTCGGGCCGCCTCCAACTCCCATGGGGCTGATGACAGCTATCGAGGGGGTCAGTAGCCTTGTCATGTTCTCGGTCCCGGGCGGGACCGAGGTGCCGGCCCACAATGCGCCACAGCCCTATATCTGCATCGTTCTCTCCGGCGAGGGCGAGGTGACCGCCAGCGATGGCTCGACCGTACGCCTGGGTCCTGGTGGGCTGCTCTACTGCGACGACGTCAGCGGCAAGGGCCACGTGACCCGGTCGATCACCGACCTCAGCCTTGCCTTCATCAATCGTGCCAGTTCGTGAGCCGGCAGCGAGCACACCGACAATCAAACCTGCAGCGCAGAGACGAGGGGATCCATGATGATGGCCTGTACCATTGAATTAACTGGTAAACTCGAGAGCGGTAATGGTCTGCCCTAAACACGATGAAGCCTCGCTACGCCCAGTTCAATCCCAAACGCAAACTACTCTCGCCCGCTGAGGCGGAAGTTCGCGTGGCCGAATTCCAGGCATTGGCCAGTCGCGCTCGCTATGGCGGCAACCCAGAGCATAAGAAGAACCCCAGCGATTTTGGGCTCGTTCCACCTTCCGATCCAAGACAAGGGAAATCGCTGTGCGATGTCGCCAAGATTTTTAAGCGTAACGAAGCTGAAGAGTTACTTTGCGCGGGACTGCGCAAGTGCCTTGTGAGCGACCGGATGGTTGGCGATTGGCCGAAGAACGTATGGGCAGTCACTGACGACGGTATTGCCATGGAAGCGCAGCTTGAAAACCCCGAGTTGGGGACCTACCATGGGTACCCCATGCCTGAGACTGATCCGCTGTCGCTGGAAGTCATTCGTCGTTGGAGGTGCCTCAATGGCTGAGCTGCGCATCAACGCCAAGTGGATGGCATCGGCATCCGGGGAACCAGAAGTCATGGCCACAGCAGCCTGGGTCGAGATGTATGTCGACAACATCAGCCTGACTCGGAACCAGGACATTTGGGCGGAGACCGTGCGTGACAACGTCTTCGTTTCTGCCTACCCGCTGGCAATGTGGTTTGCGAGTTCGTGGTGGCGCCTCAACCATGAACCCCTGCCAACGCAGCAGCCTGGCCATGACTGGCGTATGGTCCATGAGCTTGGTGCAGCCAATCACGGCTTCGTGTGGCCGCGCGCCATCTTTATCCCGGATGGTGAGGCGATTCACGTGTGGGCCGGAGCATCGATGACGCCGGAGCAGTCAGTGCAGTACCTGCAAGCGCTGGAAGTGCCGAGAATGATCACGTTGACTGACTTTCAGCAGAGCGTCGAGCGCTTCATACACAGCACACTGGCCCGCTTGGATGCCAAGGGGCTCTCTGGGTCGAATTTGGCGCACCTGTGGGCCCTCGTGCAGGAAGATTTAGCGGACCCCGAGGCGCACCGCCGGAGGAAGTTGGAGGCCGAAATGGGATTCGATCCCGAGGAGTGTCCGGAGCAAGCGCTGAGCGCGGCATTGCTGTGGGAGAGCCAGATCGGAGAGGCGGCACTGTCAGAGCTGGCGCCGGCGATTGCAGCGTCGGGAGGTACCCCGGATTTGGCGCTCATTGGGAAGCTGGCTAGTGCCGGCGGAATTGTTGGCACCCCCGACATCACGCCTGACAGCATCGATCACTTGGACCACGGGGCACCTTGGGAGCGCGCGATTCACGACGCTCGTGCGCTTCGTCACAGGATGGGCAGTGTCAGCGGTCCAGTTCCCGACCGCAGTCTGCATGACCTGCTTGGCATGAGCAGTGACGCCGCAGCCAATTGGTCGGCGCCGGTAGGACGGTCGCCTGTAGCGGTGGCGATACCACTGAACGATCACCAATTGAAGTTTGTTCCGCGCAGGCGCAACTCTGTCGGGCGGCGCTTCGAGCTGGCGCGTTTCTTGGGCGAGTACCTCCGTCCCTCGACCCACGAAGCGCGTTGGCTTGCATCAACCGACCTATCGACTTTCCGTCAAAAGTACCAGCGCGCTTTCGCCGCAGAGTTTCTTTGCCCCATCGATTCATTAACGTCCTTTTTGGGCGGTGAATTCTCTTCATATGCCTTCGAAGAAGCCGCCGCCGAGTTCGATGTCAGCGAGCAGACGATAACAAGCCTGTTGCTCAACAATGGCTATATTCATCATCCTTGGACTGAGGGCATGCCGTATCGAATGGCAGCCTGATCTGCTTTTGATGATCATAAAGCCGCCATAGCCTTTGCAGACGTCATCAGGCCGTTGTGGGTCGAATACGGTCGTTCGCAACCCAAGGAGACATCAGTTCAGCAGTGGTGGTCAGAACCCCTGGTCGAGTTTGTATCGTTATCGCCAGCGGCTTTCCGTCGTTTCGGCGAACCGGTTCGGAATGACGTACGCAATGAGGGTTTACAAATGATCAGTCCGCAACGCAGAGCCGAAGTCATCGACGCCTTGAGACGCGGCACGGTGCCGAAGGCCGGCCTGGATGCGCTGGCCGTCGGTTATGGCCGGCTGCAGGGAACGCTCGACGAAGAGTTGGCTGCCGTGGCGTCCGGCCGCGGCGCGTTCAAGGCGATCCGCGGCGAATACGGTTCGGGCAAGACCTTCTTCGGCCGCTGGCTGCAGGAGCGGGCGCGGGCGCGCGGCCTGGCGACCAGCGAAGTGCAGATCTCGGAAACCGAGACGCCGCTGCATCGCCTGGAAACGGTGTACCGCCGCCTGGTCGAGCGCATCGCCACGTCGGACAGTGGCGAAGGCGCATTTCGCGGCATCGTCGATGGCTGGTTCTACGCGCTGGAGCGTGACGTGCTGGAAGACGCCAGCCTGGACCCGACCGACGAGGCAACCCTGCTTGCCAGGACCGTGGCGCTGATGGAGGCGAGGCTGGCCAGCGTGACCCGGGTGGCGCCGGCCTTTTCGGCGACGCTGCGCGCCTACCGTCGCGCATTGCAGGCCGGCGACAACGCCACGGCCGACGGGCTGATCGCCTGGCTCGGTGGCCAGCCCAATGTCGCGGCAGCGATCCGCCGATCGGCCGGGGTGAAGGGAGACATCGATCACTTCGGCGCGAGCAACTTCCTGTCCGGGTTGCTGACGATGCTGCGCGACTCGGGGTATGGCGGTCTGCTACTGGTGCTCGACGAAGTCGAGACCCTGCAACGCATGCGTGCCGACACCCGCGAGCGCGGGCTGAATGCGCTGCGCCAGTGGATCGACGAAATCGACGCCGGCCATTTTCCGGGGCTGTACCTCCTGATCACCGGCACCCAGGCTTTCTATGAGGGGGCCCAAGGCGTGCAGCGTCTCGCGCCGCTGGCGCAACGACTGCACATCGATTTCGCGACCGACTCGCGCTTCGACAACGCACGCGCGGTGCAGGTGCGCCTGCCGGCCTTCGGTCACGATTCGCTGCTCGAAGTGGGACGCAAGGTGCGGGACATCTACGTCGACGGGGCCTCGGCGGGCAAGCGGGTCCGCGCCTTGGTTGACGACGCCTACATCGAGTCCCTGGCCCGGGCCGTCACCGGCAGGCTGGGCGGCAAGGTCGGCGTGTCGCCGAGGTTGTTCCTGAAGAAACTGGTCGCCGACGTGATCGATCGCGTCGACCAGTTCGCGGACTTCGACCCGCGCAAGCACTATGCGCTGACGATCTCGGAGATCGAGATGACCGCCCAGGAACGCGCGTCGGTCGGGGCGGGCTCGGTCGATGACATCGAGTTGTAGGCGGCTGGCCCCTTTGGGTCATCGCCGGTGAGCGCAGAAGCCTTCGAGCGCCTGCACGGCGCCTTGCAATACCACCTCGTCAACTCGATGGGCTGGAGCGTTCTGCGCGCGACGCAGGCGGAGGCGGTGGTGCCGATCCTCGAAGGGAAGCATTGCCTGATTCTCGCGCCGACGGCCGGCGGCAAGACCGAGGCGGCCATTCTCCCCGTCCTCTCGCGCCTGGC
Source organism: Pseudomonadota bacterium (assembly GCA_029780075.1). Classification (GTDB taxonomy): domain Bacteria; phylum Pseudomonadota; class Gammaproteobacteria; order Burkholderiales; family Rhodocyclaceae; genus Accumulibacter. Next base: position 2,343 of record JAKOZI010000240.1, on the reverse strand, counting down.
GAGCGAGGAGTGGCCCGGGCCCAGCGTTCTCTACGTGTGCCCGATCAAGGCGCTGCTCAACAACCTCGAGTCACGGCTGTCGCGCTATGCCGGCTTTGTCGGCAGGACGGTGCAGGTGTGGCACGGTGACGTCGGGCAGGGGGTCAAGGCACGCGCCAGACGCACGCCACCGGACATCCTGCTGACTACGCCGGAGTCCCTCGAAGGGATGCTGATTTCGACGCAGGTGGATCGAGCGTCGTGGTTCGGCAGTGTCCGCGTCGTCATCATCGACGAACTGCACGCGTTTGCCGGCGACGACCGCGGGTGGCACTTGCGCGCGCTGATCAAGCGGATTGAGGCGTATGCGAGGCAAGCGATTCAGAGGATCGGCTTGTCGGCGACGGTGGGCAATCCGGATGAACTGCTGGACTGGTTCGCGGGGCCAGGCAGGCGACAGGTCGTCGGCTCGTCGTCGGTCAGCACGGACGCCGAGGTGACCATTGATCATGTGGGGTCGATAGCCAATGCGGCGACGGTGATTGCGCGCTGGCAGCGTGGTGCGAAGCGCCTGGTTTTCTGCGACAGCCGCTCCCGGGTAGAGGAACTCGCAGTGGCGCTGCGCCGCTTGGCTACCCGGACCTTCGTTTCGCATTCATCATTGAGCGCGTCCGAGCGAAAACTGGCCGAGGCCGCGTTCGCCGAGGAGCAGGACTGCGTGATCGTCGCCACCAGCACGCTGGAACTGGGGATCGATGTCGGCGACCTCGATTACGTGATCCAGATCGACGCGCCGAGCACGGTGTCTTCGTTCCTGCAGCGCATGGGGCGCAGCGGTCGGCGTCCCGGCAGCCGCCGCAACTGCCTGTTTCTGACCACCACCGACGAAGCCTTCCTGCTCGCCTGCGCGATTACCGCGCTGTGGCGCGAGAAGTATGTCGAGCACATCGAGCCGCCGCCGCTGCCGTGGCACATGGTGGCGCAACAGATGCTGGCGCTGGTCCTGGAGTTCCCCGGCCTGCCGGCGCACGAGGTCGTCGGCGTGGCGCGCAAGCAGTTCCCCGATCTCGATCCGGCGACGCTGGCGACGGTGTTCGACTTCATGGTGGGCAAGGGCATCCTGTTCGTCAGCAGCGGCCTTGCCTCGATGGGGCCTGAAGGCGAGAAGCTGTTCGGACGCGCTCATTTTCTGGAGGTGCTGTCGGCCTTTGCCAGCCCGATGGTGCTGGCAGCCCGTTACGGTTCCAGCGAGCTGGGTTACGTCGACCCGATGGCGGTGCAGCCGCTGAAGGAGAGGCCGACCGTTCTCCTGCTTGGCGGCCGAAGCTGGCGGGTGATCTCTGTCGACTGGTCCAGGCGCATGGTGTACCTGGAGCCGACCGACGAGAAAGGCACGTCGCGCTGGCTCGGCACGTCGCGCTGGCTGGGTTTCACGGTTTGTCAGGCGATGCGCCGCGTGTTGTTGCAGGAGGACGACGCGAAACTGGGCCTATCGCGGCGCGGCACTCGGCAGCTCGACGAGGTTCGTGCGCTGATCACCGCGCCCGAGCGCCAGGGGGGCCTCCTGCTGGAGCGCCTGCCATCTGGCCGGCTTCGCTGGTGGACGTTTGCCGGCGGAGCGGTCAACAGTGCATTGGCGCTGAGACTTGGCGAGGTCGGGGACACCCGGGTGGACGATCTGTGGATCGAGACGGCGCCTGGCGTCTCTGTGCCAACGCTGATTCAACACCCGGTCGAGCAGTCGGCGCTGAGTGCGTTTGCCGAGCACCTGGCAAAGCGCAGTGAGTTGAAGTTCGCCGCTTGTCTGCCCACTGACCTGGCGGCTGCCGTGCTTGTGGGCAGGTCCCTGGATGAAGCGAACTTGCGGCGGCTGGTGTCGGGATAGCGGGGGCCATTGTGGACTACTGCATGGCGGACGCCTGGCCCTGCTGGATGCCAGACGGTAGATCGGCCAAAGCCGACACTCTCGTTTCAGCCTCTCAAGACCGCTGTGTATGTGAGACCGGACATTCGGTCATTGACAAACGCGAACGGCCGCTTTGGCCCAGTCGAATGAAGTTCGGTCAGGAAGCCTTGCCCGTTTCGCCAGGCTTCCCGAAAGCCACCCGGAGGCTTAATCTGAAAGTCGCGCCAGCGACTCACGAACCTCCCCTCGCCCGCTTGTGGGCTGACCTTTACCCACACTTGACTCCGTCGATAGTCAGGGCGACTGCGAGGGGGGGAGATAGCCGTGAGGGAAGGAGCGCCAGCTCTGTGGACGATCGGAGCGAGTGAAGATGACGTACATCTGCACGGCCATGTCGAGCCGTTGCAAAGCGCGCCAGAGGACCTGTGTGCCTGGGGGGCCATCGCGGCGACGGCCGA
>JAKOZI010000211.1 GCA_029780075.1 Pseudomonadota bacterium | reverse complement strand
CTGCTGCGCCCAGCGGATGCGTTCGAGTACCTCCTTCAAGACCGGCAGGTTGGCGCCGATGAGCATCGCCACTTCGTCGAAAAAGCCTGTGGTATCGACCCCGCGGAGATTGGCCTGGACCTTGATCTGCTTGCGGCCGAACCAGTCGACGATGGGCTCGTGCTGTTGTTCGCAAGCGAGGTGGTCGGTATTGGAGAGATGGATTGTGTCCGGCGCCTGCCGCTGCGCGCTTGGTGATTGTGGGTTGCTGGCCATGGTTTGTGCTTGCAGGCGGAGGATCTCGCGCTGGGCAGCGAAATACTTTTCGAGCAGCTTGCCAACAAAGAACAGGGTGCTGTAAACCGGAGTCGGGTTGCCGCAGCGGGGGCAGGCGACCGTGATGCCGAGCTGGTCGTCGGGCTGTTCCTGCAGGTGGGCGCACTTGTTGCAGCGCGTTATGGCCATGACTGAAAACCAGGACGGGTGAGTGGTGGAATGCCAAGTGGAGATGACCGGTTCGAGTCGTCTGCCTGGTCTTCGGCATGTGCGCTTGTCTGCCATCGCCGGGGAGGGTTGGCGTGCCGCGGCGGGCTCGTCGTTCCCAGGGAATTGGCGAGACAGTATACCCAAGTCGGAGGCTGGAGACTCCGGTTCGGTCGAAATCTTGAAGGCGATTGTCTTTCCGACAGGTGGGGTTGCACCAGGTTGTTCAGGCTGCAATTCGATCGTGCGTTGATCGATCAGGCCAGTGTCGAACTGAAGCAGCGTCGCCAGCCAGCACAGCCCTATGCCGGTGGCGTCTTCGTCCCGGCGGCAATCCTGATCGACGGCCTCAGCCTGGTATTTACCCCGCCAGCGATCGGCTCCGTCGGCTCGGTCAGCTTCACCGGTTTGGGTCTCCTCGGCAACAGCCACACCATCGAGTTCGACCAGGCGTTCGGTGGCTGGACCTTCGTCAGCGAAATCAGCTTTGACGGACACTCCTCGGCACCCGAGCCTGCCTCACTGGCACTGCTTGGTCTCGGCCTGACCGGGCTGGCCTGCGCGCGCCGTCGCCGGAGTTGATCTCGGGGGTTGCACGGGCACCGAGTCGACATTTCACCGCTGTGTGACTCGGTGATCCCCATCAGCGGGATGTAGCAGTACCTCTTATACGAGTTGCTTGTCCGCCAGGCACAGACCTGCGTGCGACAGGCCGGGCAGCGATGAGCCGCAGCACGCGATCAGGCACCACTTGAATGGCGCGCCCGCTGGCCAGACGCTGAGTAAAGAGCAGACCTCAGCGTCGCCCCTTCACGGTGCACCCGTTACCCGCGGATCAGGGCGACAAGATCCTCGGTCGAAGGCAGGGCACTGGCTTCGCCTTCGGCGAGGATGCTTTCCGCCAGCGCCCGCTTTTCGTGGTGCAGGCCGACGATGCGTTCCTCGACGGTGCCCTTGGTGACCAGGCGATATACGGTGACCGGCCGCAATTGCCCGATCCGGTGTGCACGGCCCATGGCCTGGTCTTCGGCAGCCGGGTTCCACCACGGGTCGGTGATCACCACATAGTCGGCAGCGGTCAGGTTGAGGCCAAAACCACCGGCTTTTAGGCTGATCAGAAAGAGGTCGCCGTCGCCGCCCTGGAACGCCGCGACGCGGCGGCTGCGCTCGGCGGCGGGCGTGGCGCCGTCCAGGTACTGGTAACGGACGCCTGCCGCGTCAAGGGGTTCGCGCAGGACTTGCAGGAAGTCGACAAACTGACTGAACACCAGTGCCTTGTGGCCGTTGGCGATCAGTTCGCCCGCGAGATCGGCAAAGGCCTGCACCTTGGCGCCGGCGATGGCGAATTGCGGGCTGCACAGACGCGGGTCGCAGGCGGCACGGCGTAGTCGCGTCAGTTGCGCGAGGATGTTGAAGTGCGCCTGCGCTTCAGGCGTACTCTCCAGTGTGGCGTCGATTGCGCGCGCGGCTTCGCGGCGCAGAGCTTCATAGTGCGCAGCTTCGGCAGCTTCCGGCGCGACCGTCAGGATCAGTTCGGTGCGCGGCGGCAGTTCCTGCAACACTTCCGCCTTGGTCCGTCGCAGTACGAAGGGACCGATCAGGCGCTTGAGGACGTGTTGCGCCTCGCGGTCGCGGCTACGCTCGATGGGCCCGGCGAAGCGTTCGTTGAAGCGGTTGACGGTGCCCAGCAAGCCCGGATTGGCAAAGCGCATGATCGACCACAGGTCGCCAAGCCGGTTTTCCACCGGCGTCCCGGTCAACGCCAGACGAAAATCGGCGGCGAGTTCGAACACGGCCTGCGAGCGCTTGGCGGCGGCGTTCTTGATCGCCTGCGCTTCATCGACGATGAGGGTGTGCCAGGTGCGGCCGGCGAAGCGCTCCTGTGCCAGTTGCAGTAGCGTATAGGAAACGATCAGGAGATCCTGCGGCCCGACACTGCTGACCAGTTCCTCCCGTTCGCTGTCGCTCGCTTCGGCGTAGATGCGGGCGTTGAGTGTC
>JAKOZI010000197.1 GCA_029780075.1 Pseudomonadota bacterium | reverse complement strand
GATGCCGGCATCAGGATTCTTGTCGAGCGTCGCCTTGACGGTGAACTTGTCGGAAATCCAGGCATCGACCTTCTTGGCGCGCAGCGCCGAGAAGGCTTCGGGGTCGCCCTTGTAGGTCTTGATGTTCTTCAGGCCCTTGAGTTTCTTGGCGGCATCGGCGTAGGTGGTGGCCAGTTGCACGCCGACGGTCTTGCCGGTCAGCGCCGACACGGTCAGCGGGCCGTCCTTGTAGGCGGCGATCTGGCCACCGGTGCAGTAGTGCGGATGTGCGAAATCGACCGACTTGGCGCGTTCTTCGGTATACCCGTGCGAGGCAATCGCAAAATCGAAACGGTCCTGCTTGAGCGCGGCCAGTTGCGCGTCGAAAGGAACCACGCGCCATTCGAGCTTCAGGCCGAGCTTCTTGGCGATGGCTTCGGCGAGTTCCACTTCGAAGCCGGTCAGTTTGGGACCGTCATAATAGTTGAACGGCTGAAAGCCCCCCTCGGTCGCCGCAACGATGGTGCCGGAGGTCTTGATCGCCTCCCATTCGCGGGCCTGGGACGGACCGCCGATGATCAGCGACAGCGGAACGACGACACTCAACAACCTGGCTAGGAAACGCATGACACCTCCTGTTGATAAAGATCAGACCTCGTTGAACAAGCGCCGACAACCCTCGACCCGTGCAGACCCGGCCAGTTCGGCGAAAAAGTAGCCAAGAGTACAACAAACCGGAGCACAGGGGCGCAAGAAAAATGGTCGCTGCCGCAACGGGCTCGCTCGGCTGCGGCTGGCACAGCGCAGCACCTCCGGACAGCAAGCGCGGAGGCTCCGGCCGCGGGCCAGTCCGACGGAGGGGCACGCGAGTCGTCGCTAGATCGTCGGATAGCCGGCATCCTCGATGATTTGCCGGATGTCGCCCTCGGAGACCGCGCTGGTGTGGCCGGAGTCTTGTCGTCGTCTTTTCCCGATTGCATTTAGTTACCGGTGCCGATATCATTGGTTACCGGTAACTAAAAAGGAAACCTGCGTGGCCGATGACGATTTCACCAGACCGCCGGGACGCCCGCGCCTCTATGCGAGTGCTTCGGAGAAGTTGTCGGCGTTTCGGGCTCGCCTGGAGCAAGCCGGCTATGTGCGCCGGGAAGTGCTGGTTACCCGCAGCACCGAGGAGCGAGTCAAGGCCTTGGCTGAGGAACTGAACGTCAAGCCCCTGGACGTTTACTCGGCAATGGTCGCGTACGGTCTCGACGCCTATCAGCGCGAACACGGCGCTACGGAAGTGACACTTTCCGGATCGTCTACTGCGCAGCCTGCGCAGGCATCAGGCCCCTTCATGCCGGGTGGCGAGGCCCGCCGGCTCGCGCAGGAAACCGAGCGATCCCCCGCCGCCGCCGTTCCGGGCATGCCCGGCAGCGGCCCTGTTTCACCGGTTCGTACCAACAATCCCATCGCCGCGTTTTTCCAGAAACGCAAGGAGACTCTCAAATGAGCACCCCAAAGAACCGTTCAGCCACCCCTATCCAGCAACCGTTTGCTCCGGTCAGCCCGCAACCCCGCCAACACAGCCGAGCTTCGCACTGGCCGGACGGGTTGCCGCCGCAAGTCCGACGTATCCTGGACACGCCCGTCCCGGTGTTTGTTGCGTTGCAAAAGGAAGCCCCGGCGCCTGGTGCGCAACCCCTGACGCATGTGGGCTTTGTCCTCGACCGATCGAGTTCGATGGAGACCGGCAAGTCGGCGACGATCGAAGGTTTCAACACCCAGGTGAATGTAGTCAAGGCGGGTGCCCGGGACGCTGGAGAGACGCGCCTGACGATGGTCGATTTTGCCACCGAAGCACGCCTACGTTACGTTGGCCTGCCTCCGGATGCACTGGAGCCGCTGAATGAAGGCAATTACATCCCGGACGGGTGGACGGCGCTGTACGACGGCATTGGCCTGATCATCGCCGAACTCCTGGCGCAGCCCGGGATGGACTCGCCGCTAACCGCGACCCTGGTCACCATTTTTACCGATGGGGAGGAGAACCGTTCTTCCTTGTACTCTGCGGCGATCCTCAGGGAACTGATCCAGAAGCTTGAAGCCAGCGGTCGATGGACCTTTGCCCTGGTCGGTCCCAGGCATGGCGTGGCGGCATTGGCGCGTTTGCTGGCCATCGACCCTTCCAACACGACCGGTTTCAATCCGGCCTCGGAGTCCGATCGGGTCGACACGCAGATCAGAATGGCCAGCGCCAGTGCCAGCTACATGTCGTCCCGCTCGTTCGGGCACACACAGATGAGCGGGCTTTACGACGAGGAAGGCTGAGAGGTTGGCGCGCCGGCGATCGTCGCCGGCCAGGGAAGGTGTTCGTTGCTGCCGCATCGACAGCGAAAACCGGCGATGACCGGCTACAATTCGTCTCTTTTTGCCCCGTCACCGCGCGCTGCCGATCCGGCGTGCCTGCCGCATGCTTTGGTCGCGCGGTGACGAACCCGCCGGAGTCGCCATGAATGTCCTGATCACGCCAGTCACTCCCGCCGATGTCGCGCCGATCACGGCGCTGGCGCGCCTGGTCTGGCAGCAGACCTACCCTGGAATCATCAGCGGCGAGCAGATCGACTTCATGCTTGAGCAGCGCTACAACCCGCAGCGCTTGCGCGAGGAATTGACGATGCCGTCGTTGTGGTGGGATCAGGCCCGGGTCGAGGGGCAACTGGTCGGTTTCTCGTCGTGTCTGTTGACCGCCGCCGGCCGCGAAATGAAGCTCGACAAGCTCTACGTCGATCCGGCGCGGCAGCGCCTGGGCATCGGTGCGCGACTGATCGAGCAGGTGGCCCGCCGCGCCGTGCAGGCGCGCTGTGCGGCGCTGATCCTGGCGGTCAACAAGCGCAACGAACGCGCCATCACCGCTTACAGGAAACATGGCTTCGTGGTCCGCGAATCGGTCTGCGTCGAGATTGGCAACGGATTCGTGATGGACGACTTTATAATGGCCAGGTCACTGCTTGCGCCGGCCGCGAATCCCCAACCCGAATGAGACTGACATTTGTCAAGATGCACGGACTCGGCAACGACTTTGTCGTGCTCGACGGCGTGCGCCAGTCGGTCGAACTGCGGGAGGAGCAACTGCGCCTGCTGGCTGACCGCCATCGCGGCATTGGCTGCGACCAGATTCTGCTCGTTGAGCGGGCTCGGCAGCCAGGCGTCGATTTCCGCTATCGGATCTTCAACGCCGACGGTGGCGAGGTCGAGCAGTGCGGCAACGGCGCGCGTTGCTTCGTGCGTTTCGTTCATGAGCAGGGCCTGACGGCGAAGCGTGCGATCCGCGTCGAAACCATGAGCGGCGTGATCGTCCCACGCCTTGAGGATGACGGTACGGTGACCGTCGATATGGGCGCGCCGGTTTTCGCCCCCGAGCGGATTCCTTTCACCAGCGACAATGATGAACTGGTGCAGGCGCTGCGAATTGCCGACGAAGCGGTCGCCATCACCGCCATCGGGATGGGCAATCCGCATGCCGTGCAGGTGGTGGCCGATATCGACCTTGCCCCGGTCGGGCATCAGGGGCCGCTGATCGAATCACACCCGCGCTTTCCACGGCGGGTCAACGCCGGTTTCATGCAGGTGCTCGACCGGCATGCCATCCGCCTGCGGGTTTTCGAACGTGGTGCCGGTGAAACCCTGGCGTGCGGCACCGGTGCCTGCGCTGCCGTGGTCGCCGGCATCGCCCGCGGACTGCTCGATTCGCCGGTGCGCGTCGAAACGCGTGGCGGAATGCTGCGCATTGCCTGGGCCGGGAAGGGCACGCCGGTTCTGATGACCGGCCCCGCGGTGACCGTATTCAAGGGAGAGATTGAGTTATGAGATCGGAAGAAGTCGCCCACTATCTGCGGGACAATCCGGGGTTCTTCGAGGAACACATCGATCTGATCGCCAACGTCGTGGTCCCGCATCCGTACGCGGGGCGAACGATCTCGATCACCGAACGCCAGATGCTGGCGCTGCGAGACAAAAACCGGCAACTCGAAGGCAAAATGGGCGAGTTGCTGCAGTTCGGTGAGGAAAACGACGCGATCAGCGTGAAGATGCACCGTCTGGCGGTCGGTTTGATCGCCGCCAGGAGCTTCCAGTCGCTGCTGCACACGCTGAATTTTCACCTGCGCGACGATTTCGCCATCCCGCACGTGGCCGTGCGCCTCTGGCATCGGCCCGAAGGCAGCGATGAACTGCCCGAATTCGCCGACGTCAGCCGCGATCTGCAGGCTTTTGCCGAAACGCTGGCGCAGCCCTATTGCGGCACGACCAGCGGCTTCGAGACTTCCGGCTGGTTCGGCGAAGCGGCGACGCACGTGCGTTCGCAAGCGCTGATCGCGATGCGCAACAGCGGCGGCACGATCGGCATGATCGCGCTCGGCAGCGAGGACAGCGAGCGCTTCTACACCGCGATGGGTACCATCTACCTGGAGCGTCTCGGCGAAATGGCGTCGGTGGCGCTGGCGCGCGTTCTGTCCTGAAACCGGGGCGATGAGCACCGGCGTGCGCGCCGCCAGCGTCAGCGCTTACCTCGACGAACTTGCCCAGCAGCGGCGCCTGTCGGCGCACACCGTCAAGAACTACGGGCGCGATCTCGATCTGCTCTGTGGTCTGATCGGCGAACTGCCCGGCGAATGCGGCTTCGGCGCCATCGAGACGCACCACATCCGCCGTTTCGTCGCCCAGCTGCACGTGCGTGGCCTGGGCGGACGCTCGCTGGGGCGTACGCTTTCTGCCTGGCGCGGTTTCTATCGCTGGCTCGGCCAGCACGCAATGGCCACGCGCAACCCGGTAGACAGCGTGCGGCCGCCGAAAAGCCCGCAGGCGCTGCCGAAAGCGCTGTCGCCGGACGAGGCGAATCGGCTGCTGGCAGCGGCCGCCGAAGACCTCCTGGAAATTCGCGACCAGGCGATCTTCGAACTGTTCTACTCCTGCGGCCTGCGCCTGGCCGAGCTCGCGGCACTCGACCTGTCGTGTCTCGACGACCTGCTGGCCGGCGAGGTGCGCGTGCTCGGCAAGCGCAACAAGTTACGGCTCGTCCCGGTCGGCAGCAAGGCCCGCGAAGCGGTCGCGGTGTGGGCCGGGCAGCGCGCCCGCCTGGCGGCTGCCGACGAGGCGGCGCTGTTTGTCGGTCAGCGCGGCCGGCGCCTGGGGATGCGCATGATCCAGTTGCGGCTGCAGCGGCGCGGCCTGGCGCAGGGCCTGCCTGCCCGGGTGCATCCGCACATGCTGCGCCACTCGTTCGCCTCGCACGTGCTGCAGTCCTCGGGCGACCTGCGCGCGGTGCAGGAAATGCTCGGACACGCCAGCATCGCCTCGACGCAGGTGTACACGCACCTCGATTTTCAGCATCTGGCGACGGTTTACGATCAGGCGCATCCACGCGCGAAGCGCAAGACCGAATAGCGCGGACTCGCCAGGAGAGCGGTTCTTGGGGAACGATCCTGACCCGAGAATCCAGTCCAGGCTGCGAGTTGCAGTCCCAGGGTTTCTGTCCTGCAGCAACACGCCATTGTCTTGCGCGAAAGGCTTGTTTCGCCTGTCGGTCTACTTTTCGTTAACGCCACCGCTTACAATCCAGCACGGTTGAATACCATGTTGCGGGAGGCAGTATGACGGTCAGACACATCCCCTGCGGAGTGGCGGTCAATGCGAGCGAGACGCAGGCTGTCGAGAGGATCAAGAGCAAGCTTCAAGGCATTGCCGGTTCCTGGGTGCTGCTGACCAACATCAGCCATTCCAGCCATTCGCTGCGGCTTTCCGATGAGATTGACCAGGTCATCATCGGCCCGTCGGGGGTGTTTGTGGTCGAGGTCAAGCATTGGGACTTGGCATGGATCAAACAAAACCTTCAGGTAGTCGAGAACGAAGCCGAACGCATCAACGACAAGGCCAAGCGTGTCGCTGGAAAACTGAGAACTACTTTCGATCCCGGCTTCGTCGCGCCGTGTTTTCTGCTCACACGCGGCAGAACAGGCATGCAGGCGGAGCAGCGAATCAAGGTGCGAGGCGTCCCGGTGTTCGGACTCGGCGAGTGGCGTGACCTGGTGGACGCTGAAGGCGCCGCGCGGCTATCCCCCGAGCAAGTTGAACGCGCCGCCCTGCTCCTGGAACCAGCGGCGCGGGCTGCGTTGAACGGTGACCTGCGCAGCTTCGCCGGGCTGATCAACCTGGAGCGCTTGCCGACACCCGATGCGCCTTTTCATCGGGTGTATCGCGGCCAGCATCCCACACGACGCGACAAGGTCATTCTGCATCTCTATGACCTTTCCGCCACGGATGAGAAGGATGCCGAGAACCGCGCCCGGCGCGAGTACGAAGTCATGCAGCACTGGCAGAAGTCACCCTTTATGCCCAATTTTCTCGACTCGTTTCAGGAGGCCGAACGCTATCCGGGCGAACTGTACTGGTTCTCCCTGGTTGACCCCGCCGCACCGACGCTCACCGAACGTAAAAAAGACACAAATTGGAGTCTGGACGACCGTTTGCGCTACGCCCGTGAAGCGCTTCTGGCCCTGGCCGAGTTTCATCAGCCTGCCGACCAGGCGCTGCATCGTATCCTCCACCGCCACATCACGCCACTCACCTTGCGCGTACGTCACAACGGCCGCCCTCTGTTTACGGATTTCAGCCTGGCTCGCCTGGATCAGGCGCTGACCATTTCGCGAGTTCCGATGGATTTTGGCGAGGATGCCCCTTATGTCGCCCCGGAAGTTCGCCAAGGGGGTTTGGCAGCGGCGGATGCTCGGTCAGACGTGTACGCCTTGTGCGCCAGCCTGATCATGCTTTTCCCGGCTGAAGAGCCGCGTGCCCGGGAAGTGCGTGAATTCCTGCAGCAAGGCTGCGCCCAGAATCCTGAGGGACGCGAGTCGCTTGCCGAACTGGCGTCTGTGCTGGAGCGCAACACAGCGCCGCTTGCCAGGCCGACACTCGAACTTCCTGCGCCGGAATACTGGGACGAAGACATCGTGGTGCCTTTCCAGCGCGCGCACTTCAAGATCATCAGCCGTCTCGGGCGTGGCGGCATCGGCCAGACCTTCAAGGTCGTCGAGGTCGATGCGCGCTCCGATGAAGTCTACGGCAGCTACGTTGCCAAGCTGATCCACCACCAGGATGATGGCGAAGTCGCCTTGCGTGCCTATCGCCGGGCGCGCGCCTACACCATTCACCCACACCTTTCCGCCATCCACGAAATCGCCCCAGAGTGGCAGGCGCACCGCTTCGTCGCCCTGATGAAATGGGTCGAAGGGATGCCGTTGTCCGAACTCACCGGCGTGCTCGCCTTGCACGCCGAGGAATTGGGGGAAACCAGTCAGCAAGATCTGCTGCTGCGCTGGTTGCGCGACCTGTGCGATGCGCTTTGGGCCTTGCATCAGGTGGGTCTGGTGCATGGCGATGTCAGCCCGCGCAACATCATCGTTCAGGGGGGCGAAGTGGTGCTCACCGATTACGACACCGTCAGCGAAGCCGGCACCGCGGTGCGCAGCCGCAATCCCTTGTATGCCAGCCACAGTGTCGAGAGTGGTGCACCGATCCAGACGGGTGATGATCTCTTCGCCCTGGCCGCCAGCTTTTTCCACGTGCTGTTCGACAAAGACCCTTTCGACTTTGCCGGACAGCGCATCAAGAACTGCGGGCTGAATTGGCAAGGCGTGGACACCACGGGGCTTGAACGGCTGGTCGAGTTCATGAAGCGCGCGACCACGCCCATCGAAGGCGAACGGTTCGAAGACGCCCGCGCAGCGTTCTCTTTCCTCACCGCGGCAAGTACCGATGGCGAAGTGATTGGCGTACCGTTGGCGCCGGCGCTCTCTGCCAACAGCGCACCGCGACTGGCCGAACTGCTCTCCGCCTATCCAGGCTCCCGCCACGGCAACAGTGAAACGCGGGGGCTCGATTCGGCTTTCGCCACCGCCACCTACGTCGAGACACGGCTGGACGATGTCCTGCGGCAGCAGATCGAAGAAGATCGGGTCAAACTCGCGATCCTGTTTGGCAATGCCGGTGACGGCAAGACCGCGTTCCTGCAGCACTTGCTGGCGGCGCTGGGGGTGCCCGATGTCCACTCTTCACAGCGCGTGCAGGAGCGGCGCCTGGCCGATGGGCGCAAGTTGAAGGTCAATCTCGATGGCTCGGCGGCGTGGCAGGGCCAATCGGCCAATGCGCTGCTCGACCAGTTCTTCCAGCCCTGCCATGACCTCGTTTTTGACGGTGCGGCACGCCACCCCCGCGTGCTCGCCATCAACAGCGGCAAGCTGCTGGAATGGCTGGATACGCGGGAAGACTCCCCGCTGAACGAACAACTCTATGCTGCCCTGTTCGAGTCCGAAGACGACGATGAACTGGCGATCGACCCGTGCATTCGCCTGATCGATCTCAACCGGCGCTCCCTGGTGGGAGGAATTGCCAACGGCGAGCTGCGCGCCGATTTCCTCAGTGCGCTGCTGGACCGTTTTCTCGGCGTTGGCCAGGAAGTCGACCCCTGGGCGGGCTGCGCGACCTGCACGGCGCAACACCGCTGCACCGCCAGCCACTCGGTCCAGAACTTGCGTGCGGCTGACACCGGCCCGCACCTGCGCGCTCGTCTGGCGGATGCGCTGCAAGCCTGCCACCTGCGAGGCGAAATCCACATCACCGCGCGCGAACTGCGGGCGGCGCTGGCCTTCCTCTTCTTTGGCGTACATGACTGCGGCGAACTCCATGCCGACCCAGAATTGATGCCACCTCGCTATTGGGATCGAACGTTCGCCGCCAATGCGCCGCAACGGCAGGGCGAGTTGCTCGCGGAACTCGCCCGTTTCGACCCGGCGCTGGAAAGCAACCCGTTACTTGATCGACACCTGCTCAGGCACACTCCGCACGGTCCGAACGACATCGCCGCCGCGCTGGCCTCTGCCCGTCGCCGCGCGTGGTTCGAATGGGATGAGGCGCGTTACGCCGCGCTACAACTTCCCACCGATGCCCTGCCGTTGTTTGGCGGTCGGCATCTGGATCGTTTCCGCCGTGTGCCGCTGATGAACGAGGAGGAGCGCGCCGATCTCTGCCGCGAGTTGTGTCTGGGCATCGCCCGCCTGGAGGATCTGCCCGAGGCCGCCTTTGCCTCCGAGTCTGGCCTGCCGCTGCGCATTCAGCCGCGCACGCCCACCGAAAGCGCCTTCTGGGTGGTCAAGCCCTGGAAGCGTTTCCGCCTGGAAGCGCGTCTGCCGCATACCGCCGAAGGGCTGGAAGCGTTGCATACCCATCTGCTGCTGATTTATGGTTATGGAATTGGTGGGGAAGAACGCCTGCCGATCGGACTGGAACTCTTCCACCTGCTGCTGGCGCTGAAAGACGGCTCGCAGCTTGCCGGCGCCGGTCAGCAAGGTGTGTTCGCGCATCTCGAAATTTTCACACAGCGTCTGGCCCAGGAGGATGCCCGCGAACTGCACGGCTGGCATCCCGGCGATGAATCCAGCGTGTTTCGAGTCTACGTCGAGGCACGGGATGGAAGGCAAATACTGGAGAGGGAAGCAAGGTGAACGCGAAGACCATCGTCGAGAACGTATTGACTCCGGCACGCGCCCGAGATCTTTGGACGGTCAACTATTTTCCGGCGCTGCCTTTCACCCCGCAGAATTTCGAAGTGGGTGGTCTGCTGCCGGCGATGCTCTACATGGCGCGCTGGGGCTATCGGCGGGGCAAGGGTCGCTTCATCGAGACCTTTGGCCCGAAAGATGCGCAGGGCAAAGCGCGACCGCCCCGCCTTGTTGACGTGATACAGGGATTGCTGACGCGTGTGGGTGACGAGTTCCACGGTTTTGATGGCCAGAACGGCCCGGCCATGCTGGCCGACTTGATGCTTACCTACTGTCTTGAAAACAAGGCACACGAACTCGGGCATAAGGAAGTGGTGCAACGGGTTTTTCCGACGCATTACCTGGCGAGTTGGGTGGATCTGCCCGAAACGGTTGCTAACTTGCGCGGCGTTCCGGAACTGCTGACAGTCGTGTTGGCCTGGCAGGACAAGGGAGAAGCACTTGCACCGGAAACGGGCCGTAGTCGTTTCCCGGTAGGCGTCGGCTTTGCCAATAACCGCTTGCTTGCGCAGTTTGGTCGTCACATGTCGGTACATGGTCTCGCCGCTAACCAGGCTGCCGATCATTTCCAGGAGGAAACCGCGGACGACCTCGGGGTAGATGAATTGCTGGCGATTCGTCTGGCGCAGACTTGTAGCCATGCGCCCGACAGACTCAGGGGGAGTGAGCAGTCGCAGATCGCCAATCGCTGGCCTGTCGCCAAGACCGCCGCCAAGCATTTGCGCGGCGACCTGGCGATTTTCATCGAGGTCTTTGGCTTCGCGCTACCGCGCCAGGCTTTCCTGCCCATGCTCGAGGCGGGAATCGGTCTCGGCATGGTCAACCTGCTTCTCTCCTCCGCGGTCTGTTTGTCGGAATGGGAGCGGACCGGCAGCATACCGAAAGACCCGACGCCGATGCCATTGTTCGTAGACTGCTCGCACGGGCTGGACAACAAGCTACGCAATGCTTCCGAAGCGGCGATAGGCGAGGCACTGGCCCGCTACGAGCGGCTGCCAGTTCTGATGATGCTGGCCCGTGTGCTTGACGATCGAGCGCGCTTTGACCGTATTGTGCGCAACTGTCTACCGAGCGCGAGCCCTGACCCGACTGCGCGCATCGAACTGCTGGGCGAGGTTTACCACGAACGTCATCACCGGGCCACCGGCCTCCTCAATGGACTGGAGGAGGATTGCCTACGGCTGGCCGAGGCGCTGGAATCGGAGGCATCGGATCTGGCGCGGGCTTTGCGCACAGACACCATGAACCCGGCGCTGCGGCTGGCGGAAGCGCTGGTCGAGTTGCACGGGCATCAGCAACAGGGTGGCCAATTCGTGAAGGCACTGGACAGCAGTCTGATGCCCAACCGCCCCAACGGCCTCGCCTTCAAACGCCGCGTTTCCCGCAACGAAGCTGGCACCAAGAAGGCAGTAGACCTACGTTCCATCGTGCTCTCCCACGCCCTGCTCGACTTCCTGGTTCATCGCCACCTGCGCAAGGATGGCGAAGGCAAAGCCGCGCGACCGCTGACGCTGCGCAGGTTCCTCGACATCCTGCGCGATCACTACGGCCTTTACGTGGACCGCGAACCGCCGGGCATGTCCGTACCCCAGGATCTGCTGCGCACCAACAAGCAGTGGCTGGAACGCCGACTGCGCGATCTCGGGTTGCTGGTCGGGGTGAACGATGCCGAATCGATGAAGCAATTGCGTGCACGATTTGATGTAGCATGATCGGCTTCAATCGTATCGAATTCGGCTACAGCCATGCTCGCATCGCTTCTCTTCGGCGACTACCGCCAGAAAGTGCTCACCCGCTTACTGTTGCACCCGGAACAGCGCTACCACGTGCGCGAAATCGCCCGTCTGACCGGCACCAGCGCCGGCACGCTGCACAAGGAACTGACGCGGCTCGCCCAGGCCGGCGTGCTCACCCGCGAGGAGATTGGCAATCAGGTGCGCTACGGCGCCAATCGGCAGTGCCCGATTTATTCGGAACTGGCCGCCATCCTGCGCAAAACGGCTGGGCTTGCCGATGTGTTGAAGGATGCCTTGTCCGCCTTGAAGGAGCGTCTCGCGCTGGCACTGGTGTTTGGTTCCGTGGCGCGAGGTGAAGAAGGACCGGGTAGCGATGTCGATGTCTTGCTGGTGGGCGAGATTGGCTTCGCCGAGGTGGTACGCGCGCTGCATGAAGCACAATCCAGGATCGGCCGGGAAATCAACCCGGTGGTCCTGTCGCCTGCCGAGTTCCGGAACAAGGTGAAGGGCGGCGACGCTTTTCTTGCCGAGGTTCTGGGCGGAAAAAAATTGTTTCTGATTGGACACGAGAATGAGCTTGGAAAACTTGCTGGCGATCCAGCGCCTGGTTCGCCATGAGGCCGGGCGCGCCGCCATTCTGAAGCTGCTGGTGGCGGCGGAACGTAACCTGGCTGACGCCGGGGTCATGGCGATCAGCGCCGAGAACCGCTTCGATGCCGCTTACAAAGCCATCCTGCAATGCGCGATGGCCGCGCTTTGGGCCAAAGGTTACCGCACCTCGACGAGCCAACCTGGCCACCACCAGACCGCCATTCAGACCCTTCCGCTCACTCTGGCGGTGGACAGCGCTACCGTCATGGTGCTGGACGCACTGCGCAAACAACGCAATCTCAACGATTACACCGGCGACGGTGTCACCGATGCGCTACTGGCGGAATGCATCACCCAGGCTGAAGCCTTGTTGAACCGCGCCCGTGTCACCCTCGGAGACTCTTCCCATGCCGCTGACTGAAAACGCTGCGCCGATTCTGGCGCTTGCCTTGAGTGATCTGTTGGGGCCGGCGGTACGCGGCAGCATGGCCTTCATTCGTTGCCTGCCCGGTGAGGTCGCACGTGAACTGGCTGCCGATGAGCGCTTCTGGGTGAACGGCTGGCAAATCGCCGTGGTCAGCCAGAGGACGGATGAATCGGCTCGCTCAATCACTGCCGACAGGGCGGTGGAGTGGCGCGAGGACAAAGTGGAGGCGGTGCTCTTGCTCGTCGATACCGCCGATGCCGGCGCCGGCATGGACGGTATCTACATCGCGGCAAGAGCGTAGTAATCGGCCGTTGGCCGCAATGCGTCCACAAGAAACACGGCGCGACGAGAGCCAGACGGTGAGGTAAGGTGGACTACCGCGTCGGCGAAGACCGAACAGTCACTGGAGCGTCCCTGCCCGAGTAAGAGCGTGGTCCTGGGTCACGTCGGCGACATTGGTGAGACCGTGAGAACGGTCATCCCGTTTGAG
>JAKOZI010000174.1 GCA_029780075.1 Pseudomonadota bacterium | reverse complement strand
ATCGTCAAAGGAGCCGCGCGGACTGTTTCCTGCACCGCAAGATGCACGCTGCCCCGCCTGATCCGGAAGCGAGTTCAACTCCGCGTCCGACAGGTAGTATGGGCCGGGGACGCCAGAGGCTTGGAGACATTGATATGTGCCGCCATCCGGTATCCAGTATCGTTGGCCCTGAATCAACAGCCATGAAGTGCCATCCGATGGTCGCGCCCCCTGCTTAACAATCGCGTTATCCCACGGCGTGGCAGACGCAGTCGCACTGCCGCTGACTTCGAGACAGGCGATCGTGGCCATCAGAATCGTAACAATCGCGATCCGGCGTCCCCATGTTGTGTGCATATCACGAAACTAGCGGCGACTCAGGCTTCTTACCAAGGGGTTCGTGACATTGCTTCTATGACGTGAGTCACTCTCTCCGACCAGCCTCGGCCGCTCATGGTTGTGGAGCTGACACACCCCGGGGATGCACCAGAGTGCCCGTCCGGCGACAAGACCATCTCAAATTCGGTGTTTCTCGTCCGTGACATGCCTCGTGGATGGGGCTGGATCGGAGTAGTAGCCCATGACACTTAAGGACTTGAACAGAACCGAGCAGGGCCTTGCCGAGAGTGAGGCCCGGACGGGTTCGGCTTGAGGCGAACCCCGGATCCGCGTGCACTTCACCCCGACATGATCCGTGCGCGAGCTGAACGCCAAGAGCCGCGCCTTCATCGATGGCTGGAACGACCGCTAACACCCCTGCGTTTGGGCCAAGACCGCCGACGACATCCTCAAGAAGGCCAACCGTCAGAACACGTCAAACACGGACCTCTAGGCCACTCGCGCTGGTCGAAGTCCGGGCCACACCAGGATGTTGATGAATACGGTCACCTACCTCTCTAAACCTTCTACGTTCAGCCGACCGATTCCTTGCGGAACTCGTCGTACGTGCCAGCCAGGTACCGAACCAGCGACACCTGGAAGTCGGGGTTGGAG
The DNA here is from genome assembly GCA_029780075.1 of Pseudomonadota bacterium. Lineage (GTDB taxonomy): Bacteria > Pseudomonadota > Gammaproteobacteria > Burkholderiales > Rhodocyclaceae > Accumulibacter. The sequence goes on along the minus strand of JAKOZI010000174.1, from coordinate 2,840 downwards.
AAGAACAGGTCGAACAGCACGCCGTTCTTGTCGTGTCGCTCGACCAGCAGGTCCTTGACCTTCTGCTCCAGCACCATCTCGAACTGGCTCCGGTCGTTGTTGAGCGCCACCTCGCGCATCTCGTCGTCCTCCTTGACGACGACCCACTGCTGGTCGACCCAGACCTTGTCGGCCTCGCCAAGATCGGCCCCGTAACGCTCGTTCATCGCGGAGATCAGCGCCGACAGACGATCCAGGATCGGCTCAGTCTTGGCGCCGACACCCTCGCCAGGAAGCGCGACCCCGGGCTCATCGGACCCGCTCAGCATGATGGCCGCGTCCGACGTCACGGCAATCCTCAAGTGAGTCATCTGCACCGATTTGCTGATCTGCGGCATCGGGCTGTTCTCGCCCGGCGGCAGTTCAACCAGCAACAACCGCCCGTAGAGGAACAGCCGCTCCAAGTCGACGTCAACCCACGGCATCACCTGAGCCAGGAAGGCGTACGCGCGGCAGAAGTGCTCCAACCGCCCGCGGAACGCCTCCCGCGCCTCGTCCCCCAGAGCCACGAACCGCCCCACCGCCGGCCCGAGGTTGGCATAGACCACCGACTGCATCCGAGCCTCACCAGACAACAAAGCCGCGACGCCGGCCTCCATCTCGACCATCGACAACACCCCCGCCGCCATCAGCTCGTGATCCATGGCGTAGAGCACGTTCGGCTCGGTGGGCGTCGTCAGCGACTCCTCATAGAACGGTTGGAACGCCCCCTGGATCTCCTCCGCCGTGTTCGCAAAATCCAGCACGAACGTTTCCGTCTTCCCCGGATGGGTTCGATTCAGCCGCGACAGGGTCTGAACGGCCGCCACCCCCGACAGCTTCTTGTCGACATACATGGTGTGCAGCAGGGGCTCGTCGAACCCGGTCTGATACTTCTCGGCCACCACCAGCACCTGGAACTCGTCGCCGTGGAACCTCTTGGGCAGCGCCGCCTCGGAGAATCCGTTGATCCCCGCCTCCGTAACGGCCGCGTCCCCCGGCGTATCCGGGTCGATCACCGCGCCAGAGAACGCCACGAGGGTGCGCAACGGCCGCTCCCCGAGGTCATACCCCTTCTTCGAGATGTATGCCGCGAGCGCGGCGTGCGTCCGCACCGCGTGCAGTCGCGAGCGGGTGACCACCATCGCCTTGGCGCAGCCGTCGATCTTGCCGGCGGTCTTCTGCCGGAAGTGTTCGATGATCACCTCGGCCTTGGCGTCCAGCTCATAGGGGTGCAGTGACGCGAAGCGGGCCAGCGCAGCCCGTCCCTTGCGCGTCTCCATCTCCGGGTCGTTGCGCGGATGGGAGTTGGCAAGTTTGTAGTAGACCCCGTAGGTCGTGTAGTTCGCCAGCACGTCGAGGATGAACCCCTCGGCGATCGCCTGGCGCATCGAATAGGTGTGGAACGGCCGCTTGGTTCCGTCCGGCCCCAACTGTCCGAAGAGCTCGCGCGTCTTGTCCTTCGGCGTCGCGGTGAACGCGAAGAAGGACAAGTTCTTCTGCTTCCCTCGAGTCCGCGCGCTCTCCCACAGCGCCGCTTCGGCTGAGTCCGCATTCTCCGCGTATGCCGTGCCCTCCTCCCCTTCGGCGGCTGCCAGGGCGGCATACTCCTCGCCGGCGGAACCGAGCACCTTCTTGAGTTTGGAGACCGAGTCGCCCGAGGTGGAGGAGTGCGCTTCGTCAACGATCACGGCGAACCGCCGCCCGGCCACTCCCTTTCCCGCGTCAGCCCCACCAGCCTCGGACTCCTCCTTGGCTGCCAGCGCGGCGACGACCGGGAACTTCTGCAGCGTCGTGATGATGACTCGCGCCGCGTGCCCCTCCAACGCCGCCTTGAGTTGCGCGGAGTCTTCGTTGATCCGCACGATCATCCCGGGGGTGTGCTCGATCCCCGACACGGTGTCTTGCAGTTGCCGGTCGAGCACCTTGCGGTCGGTGATGACGACGACCTTGTCGAAGATCGGTGCGTCATCGGGCCCGTGCAGGCGAGAGAGCGCGTGCGCCGTCCACGCGATGGTGTTCGACTTACCGGACCCCGCAGAGTGCTGGACGAGTCGGTCGGCGCCGGCACCGTCACGGTAGGTCGCCTCAAGCAGCGAGCGCACGGCATGCCATTGGTGGAAACGTGGGAAGAGGACCTTGTCGCCCGTCGTGTGGATGAACGACCCGAGCAGGTCGAGCCAGGCATCGCGTTGCCACACCTGCTCCCAGAGGTATGCCGTCTGGTACCCGTCCGTCGCGGGCGGATTCCCGGCGGTCCCCGTGTTGCCTCCGCCTCCGGTGCCCTGATCGAAGGGAAGGAAGACCGTGTCCTGTCCGGCAAGTCGGGTCGTCATCGCGACCCGGTGGGGGTCGACCGCGAAGTGCACGAGCGTCCGGGACCGGAAGATGAGGTCGTGGGGGTTGCGGTCCGAGCGGTATTGCGTCAGCGCCTGCTCGATGGTCTGGCCGGACAACGGGTTCTTCAATTCCGCTGTGGCGACTGGGATCCCGTTGACGACCAGGGCGAGGTCGATGGAGTCGGCGGGGCGAGACTCAGAGTGGTGCAACTGCCGGACGATGTTGAGTCGATTGGCGGCATACCGCTGGGTCTGTTGCTCGTTGAGGCCGCTGGCCGGCTTGAAGTAGCAGAGGCGCACGCTCACCCCGGAGTCTTTGACGGGGGAGCGCAGCACGCTGATCGTGCCGCGGTGGTCGAGCGCTGCGACGACGGCGTTGACGAACTTCTCGCGTGCGATGGCCTCGCCACCGTGGCGCGTCACCAGTTTCGCCCACTCCTTGGGCTGGGACTGCTGGACGAAGGCGATGATCTCGTCGCCGAA
>JAKOZI010000029.1 GCA_029780075.1 Pseudomonadota bacterium | reverse complement strand
CCCGTGAACTCGGGGAAGTTGTTGGTGCTGTGCAGCACCTCGATCGCGTTTTTCCAGTCGCCGCGGTACACCAGATCGTTGAAGTCCGGAATGATGTTGTTGACCGGGCATCCGTTGTTGCAGAACGGGGTGCCGCAGTCCATGCAGCGCGCCGCCTGCGTCTTGGACTGGCCACCATCCAGGCCGACGACGAACTCCTTGTAGTGCTTCAGACGCTCGGCGACGGGCTTGTAGCCCTCCTCGATGCGCTCATATTCCATGAAGCCAGTGACTTTTCCCATGATTCGCTACCTTTGTGCTGAGCTGTGCCGTGCCTTATTTGGCGGCAACCGCTTCCTTTTTGGAAGCAGACTTTGACGATTCCACGCTGGCTTTTGCCATTTTCTTGGCATAAATCTCGCCCAGGGCCCGTTTGTACTCGTTGGGGAACACCTTGACGAACTTCGCGCGCGATTCGCTCCAGTTGTCGAGCAGTTCGCGGGCGCGGCGGCTGCCGGTCCAGCGCAGGTGGTCTTCCAGCAGCTTTTTCAGCCGGGCTTCGTCGGTCTGGTCCTGATGCCAGACCGCGCGGTCCACCGTGGCCTCCTGCTCGGCCGAGGTCAACACCTTGTCGAGCGAAACCATGGCCGTGTTGCAGCGCCGGGCAAACTGGCCGTCTTCGTCGTACACATAGGCCACACCGCCGCTCATGCCGGCGGCGAAGTTGCGCCCTGTCTTGCCGAGCACGGCGACGGTGCCGCCGGTCATGTATTCACAGCCGTGGTCGCCGGTGCCTTCCACCACCGCGGTGGCGCCCGAGAGGCGCACCGCAAAACGCTCGCCGGCCACGCCGCTGAAATAGGCTTCACCGGTGGTGGCACCGTACATCACGGTGTTGCCGACGATGATGTTCTGGGTGGCGCCGCCGCGGAAATCCAGGCTGGGGCGAACCACCACGCGGCCGCCCGAAAGGCCCTTGCCGGTGTAGTCGTTGGCCTCGCCGATCAGGTACAGCGTGATGCCCGCCGCCAGGAAGGCGCCAAAGGACTGGCCGCCGGTGCCCTCCAGCTGGATGCGGATGGTGTCGTCCGGCAGGCCTTCCGGATGCACCTGGGTCAGCGCCCCGGACAGCATCGCGCCCACCGAGCGGTTCACGTTGCGGGCCACTTCCATGAACTGCACCTTCTCGCCCTTGTCGATGGCGGCGCGGGACTTTGCGATCAGCACGTTGTCGAGCGACTTCTCCAGGCCGTGGTCTTGCGAGTCGACATGGAAGCGCGGCACATCGGCCGGCACCTGCGGTTGGGCCAGCAGGCGGCTGAAATCCAGGCCACTGGCTTTCCAGTGCTCCAGGCCCTTCTTCATGTCGAGCAGGTCGGCGCGGCCGATCAGCTCGTCGAAGGTGCGGATGCCCAGCTGCGCCATGATCTGGCGCACTTCCTCGGCGACAAAGAAGAAGTAGTTGACGACGTGCTCGGGCTTGCCGGAGAACTTCTGGCGCAGCACCGGGTCCTGCGTGGCCACACCCACCGGGCAGGTGTTGAGGTGGCACTTGCGCATCATGATGCAGCCTTCCACCACCAGCGGCGCGGTGGCAAAGCCGAATTCATCGGCGCCCAGCAGCGCGCCGATGGCCACGTCGCGGCCGGTCTTCATCTGGCCGTCGGCCTGCACGCGCACGCGCCCACGCAGTCGGTTCAGTACCAGCGTCTGCTGGGTTTCAGCCAGACCGATTTCCCAGGGGCTGCCGCAATGCTTGATGGACGACCAGGGCGAGGCGCCGGTGCCGCCATCGTGCCCGGCAATCACGATGTGGTCGCTCTTGCACTTGGCCACGCCGGCGGCAATGGTGCCGACGCCGATTTCCGACACCAGCTTGACGCTGATGGAACTGTGCGGCGCCACATTCTTCAGGTCGTGGATCAGCTGGGCCAGGTCTTCGATCGAATAGATGTCGTGGTGCGGCGGCGGCGAAATCAGGCCGACGCCGGGCACCGAGTGGCGCAGCTTGCCGATGTAGTCGGACACCTTGCCGCCCGGCAGCTGGCCGCCTTCGCCGGGCTTGGCGCCCTGGGCCATCTTGATCTGGATCTGGTCTGAACTGGCCAGGTATTCGGCGGTCACGCCGAACCGGCCAGAGGCCACCTGCTTGATGCGCGAACGCAGCGAATCGCCAGCCTGCAGCGGCAGATCAACCTCCACGTTTTCCGCGCCGATCACGCTCTTGAGGCTGTCGCCCAGCTTGATCGGGATGCCTTTAAGCTCGTTGCGGTAGCGCGCGGCATCCTCGCCGCCTTCGCCGGTGTTGCTCTTGCCGCCGATGCGGTTCATGGCCACGGCCAGCGTGGCGTGGGCCTCGGTGGAGATGGACCCCAGCGACATGGCGCCGGTGGCAAAACGCTTGACGATGTCCTTGGCCGGCTCGACGTCCTCGACGGGAATCGCCTTGGACGGATCGATCTTGAACTCGAAGAGGCCGCGCAGGGTCATGTGGCGCTTGCTCTGGTCGTTGATGATCTGGGCGTATTCCTTGTAGGTGTTCCAGTTGTTGGCGCGGGTGCTGTGCTGCAACTTGGCAATCGCATCCGGGCTCCACATGTGCTCTTCGCCCCGGGCGCGCCAGGCGTACTCGCCACCGGCATCCAGCATGCCGGCCAGCACCGGGTCGTCGCCGAAAGCCGCCTTGTGCATGCGGATAGCCTCTTCGGCGATCTCGAACACGCCGATGCCTTCCACGCGGCTGGCGGTACCGGTGAAGTACTTGGCCACCGTCTCGCTGTTGATGCCGATGGCCTCGAACAGCTGCGC
>JAKOZI010000163.1 GCA_029780075.1 Pseudomonadota bacterium | reverse complement strand
GGATGTCCACGTTGATGAAGCCACGCTCCGTCACGGCCACGCCGGCTTTCTCGGCGGCGATCTTCTTGCCGTTGGGGGTGCGGCCCACGGCCTGCAGCACCAGGTCGTAGGTCTGCGGCGCGGGAGCGGTGCCACCCTCCTCGGCTGGTGCAAACGTGACCTCGATGCCTTCGGGCGTGGCCTTGGCGCCCACGGTCTTGGTCTTGAGCATGATGTGGTCGAAGCGCCTGGCGTTCATCTTCTGCCAGATCTTGACGAGGTCGCGGTCGGCACCCTGCATCAGGCCGTCGAGCATTTCGACCACGTCCAGGCGCGCGCCCAGCGTGCTGTAGACGGTGCCCATCTCCAGGCCGATGATACCCTCGACTAACCAGACGATCTATCAGTCGCGTAATGCCACTCGGGTAGAGCTTGTACTCACGCGCAAGGTCAACGGAGGTCATGCTTTGGCGGCACGCCAACAGCAGCAGCACGCTCGCCTGCATGCCTGTAAGGCCGCCCAGCGAAGACGTTCTCTGAGTGATGAGCTGCCAAATCGCCATGTTGGTCCGACTCATCAGATGAATGAGGCCATGTGGCACATCGGCGTTGCTTTCTCTTGCATATATCAATTGCATGTCACACCCCGTCGGCAGTATTCACGCTCCTTAGATCAATGCCCCGTGACTTTCTGGAGTGGCCCCTTCGGCCGCTTAACCAGCCAGATAGCGCCGATCGAGAGGATCATCAGCACGGTAGCCAGCGCATAAAAATCGTTCGTAGCCAGCATCACAGCCTGACCATCGACCAGGCGCGAGAAAAATGCTGTAGAACTCGATGGCGGTATTCCGGCGCGAACCGCCGCGGAAGCGATTTCATGCCCTGCATTCGGGTTGATGATTGAGACAAGCTCGGACCGGCTTGCCTTCGACATATGCTCCCAATAGGTTTGGGTCAGGGACGATCCGAGCGCCATCGAGAGCACGCGCAGGAAGTTTTGCAGGCCGGCTCCATTCGCAATGCGCTCGGGCGGCAGGTCGGAAACACCCAACGAGGTCAGCGTAATCATGCATGCGGGAATGCCTGCGCCGAGGACAAACATCGCGATGGCCACCGACATGAAGTCGGCTTGGGTCGTCAGATGCGCCCGCATGAAGAGCATGCCTTCGCCGCTCACTGGGGCGACGGCACCACCTCATCCTCCGATGGCCAGCGCTTCCGGGCGGGCGGCCGGGGCGAGAGCACCGGGCACGTCAATCCGAAGTACGGCAGCGAGCCGGGGCGGCTGTTCTACACCCATATCTCCGATCAGTACGCCCCGTTCAGCACCCGCGTGGTGAATGTCGGCGTGCGCGATTC
>JAKOZI010000237.1 GCA_029780075.1 Pseudomonadota bacterium | reverse complement strand
TCGCAGATCGTTTGCAACTTGGAATGCTCGATTCATCAAGATAGTCCCTGTCAAGAGCGATGAGCTTGAAGGCTATGAGATATGGAATGATGGTAATGGCAGCTATTTCTAATCCGACGGCTAACCCGGCGCTCAACCTCGCTCCTTTCAGTCGCTGGACGCTGCGCGATAAAGCCGCGCAGCGCCGGTTAGCTCTACGTTGGGCATCAAGGGCACGGGAAGGATCTTCTGTATGAAGCGTTTGCTTTTTGCCCTTCTAATCTTTTCATGCGGAGCAATAGTTATGGCCGCCACGCCTGAAGGCGCAGATCCCTACATTCGACAAGATATGGGTTACCCGCCGAAGAAGAGCGACTGGAATTTTGAGATTCAACCTGCCACCGCGCCTTGGAGTTACAGGGTTGGTTTATTTGAGGGCGCAGAACTTTATCTCGGTACCCGCATATTTATGTCCCTACCGGCTCGGTTTCAGAAGATTCATGGCGTTATCCGTGTAGAGCAGGAAGACCGTGAGTGGTATCTGGTCAAAGCCAAAGACATCAATTCGGCGCAGTTACAGGACGCTCTCTGGCGGCAGTTTCAGGCTGCCGCATCGGAGGCATTTCAACCATGATGCCCAACCCATCATTCCAGCGGACTCCGCGCCGGCCGCGCTACGCCGCTGAATTCAAACGTTAGCGATCTTAGAGACTCTTCTATGCAATTTTTAAAGAAACTGTTGGTTGCGGTTGGCATCGCGGGGGTTTCCACATCCGCCATGAGCGGCAATGACATCGCATCAAAAGCTTCAATGGCTGCACAGCAGGCTGTCGAAACAGCCAAGAAGGTGGATGGCACAGTCCTCGACTACTCTCCGAACAGCCTCAAGAGCATTGACAAAATTGTTCTTAACCTCCGTCGAGACGGCCTGAAGCCGGAAGAAATCCCAGGCATCCTATTTATCCTTGGCGCCTATGTCGGTGAGGTGATTGTCCGTCATATTCCCGGGGCGCAATGGTCAGAGCCGCCCAAGGAGGCTCAAGCCGGTGGGCTGACGGTTATCGGTGTGACAACGAAAGACGGAATTTTCTGGAATCCCGTTGGCAAAGTGCACAAGCTTCTTATGAATGGTGAGGTTGATAGCGTCTCTTTCTTCTTCGAGGCCGTGAGTGCAAAACATCGCTAACCACTCGGTCAACACGGACCGCCTGCAAGCTGCGCTTGCAGGTTCCCTCCGCCGCTGCGCGGCTCCGGCGGCCGGTTACCTCAAACGTTGGGCCTTTCGGGAGGAAAGCGTTTGAGCGTTCGTTCTCTTCGCGGCCGCCAGCCGTGTTGCTTCGGCGGCACGCGGTCCGGCGCGGCGGTCGCCGGTCGCGGCGCGGCAGCGGCTGACGCGGCGGCGTGGTGGGCGGTCGTCGTCAGCCGGCGACCGCGCGGGCTTTCGTGCTGGTGGCCTCGCGTGCCGG
>JAKOZI010000091.1 GCA_029780075.1 Pseudomonadota bacterium | reverse complement strand
TGTCTGTCCAAGGAGGCGGCGGAGGTCATCGACGCTTACGCGTTCCTCGGCAAGATCGAGCGGATGGACCGCGCGGGCATCCTGTATGCCGTGCTCGCGGACTTCGCGGACCTCGACCTGCGCCCGGCCAGCGTGAGCAACGAGGCGATGGGCTACATCTTCGAGGAGCTGCTGCGGAAGTTCTCCGAGATGAGCAACGAGACCGCCGGTGAGCACTACACCCCACGCGAAGTCATCCGCCTCATGGTCAACCTGCTCATCTCCGGCCAGACCGCTACCGATCTGACGAGCAATCCGAGGCCGGTGCGCACCGTCTATGACCCGGCGGCCGGGACTGGCGGCATGCTCATGACGGCGATGGCCCACCTCAAGGAGCTCAACCCGGCTGCCATCGTCAGCGTCTTTGGCCAGGAACTCAATGACGAGACCTGGGCCATCGCCCAGTCCGACCTGATGATGCAGATCGCTGACGCCGACCCAGACCAGTTCCGCCGCGGCAACACCCTCACCCAGGATGCCTTCCGCACCGAGAAGTTCGATGTCATCCTCGCCAACCCGCCCTACGGCGTCGACTGGAAGGCGTATGCCGCGCCGATCAAGATTGAGAACGAAAAGCAGGGCTTCAACGGTCGCTTCGGCGCCGGCCTGCCTCGTGTCTCGGACGGCTCGTTCCTCTTCCTGCAGCACATGCTCAGCAAGATGAAGCCGACCGGCTCCCGGGTGGGGATCGTGCTGTCCGGCTCGCCGCTTTTCTCCGGCCAGGCTGGCTCCGGCGAGTCTGAGATCCGACGCTGGATCCTGGAGAACGACTGGCTCGAAGGCATCGTCGCCCTCCCCGACCAGATGTTCTACAACACCGGCATCTCCACCTACGTCTGGATCCTCACCAACGCCAAGGCGGACGAGGATCGTGGCACCGTCAAGCTCATCGACGCCCGCGAGTTCGGCACCAAGATGCGCAAGTCGTTGGGAGACAAGCGGAAAGAGCTCACCGGCGAAGCGATTGACCAGATCGCCATGCTCTACGGCGGGGCAGGCGGTGAGTATGCCGCCGACCCTCGCGTCAAGGTCCTCGCCAACGAGACGTTCGGCTTCCAGCGCATCACGGTCGAGCGACCGATGCGCCGACGCTGGGAGGTCACTCCCGAGGCCGTCGCCGACGGGGTGTATGCCGCCCATGCCTCCTTAGTCGGTCAGCGCTTCGCCACCGAGAAGGCCCTGTTGGCCGACGTGGCTGGGATGGCCCCGGCGCAGAAGAAGGTCTTCGCCAAGGCGTGCGCCATCGCCGATCCCGAGGCGCCGATCGTGACCGGCCGAGGTGGCCAGTCCGAGCCTGACCCGGACCTGCGCGATCAAGAGAACGTCCCGTTGCCCGAGGGATGGTTGGCCCTCGGTGAAAAGGAGCGCGAGAAGGCCCTCGTTGAGACCGCGGACGCCCACCTGGAGAACGAAATTCGGCCCTACGTGCCCGATGCGTGGATCGATCACACCAAGACCAAGGTCGGTTTCGAGATCCCCTTCACCCGCCAGTTCTACGTCTACACCCCTCCACGCCCAGTCGCTGAGATCGTCGCCGAGATCAAGGATCTGGAGTCCCAGATCCAGTCCTGGATGAGCGGACTCGGGCTGTGAGCTCAACCCGACTGGGGCGAGTCGCCCGGACGATTAGTGGGTCGGGCTTCCCGCCGTCCGAGCAAGGGGCAACCTCGGGCGACTTCCCGTTCGTGAAGGTCTCGGACCTCGCTCTCAAGGCGAACGCGCACCGAGTGGTGGACGCGGCGAACTGGGTCACCCGCCAACAGGCGACAGCGCTGGGTGCCCGCATCGTGCCTTCCGATTCGATTGTCTTTCCCAAGGTGGGGGCTGCGCTTCTGGGAAATGCCCGAGGACGCACTGATATCCCCCTGTTGATCGACAACAACATGATGGCAGTTGTGCCGACGTACCTGGATACCGGCTTCAGCTACTGGTGGCTCCGGTCAGTTGATATGGCTCAGTTATCCGAAGGAGGCACCCTGCCCTTCGTGAGTGACACAGCAGTTCGTGACCTCCGGGTCCCTGTTATGTCGATCGACCGACAGCAGCGGGTCGCGGACTTCCTCGACGATCGCGTCGCCCGTATCGACCAGATCATCGCCGCACGCCAGCAGCAGGTAGAGGCCCTCAAGTCATGGCTTGTGCGCGCATCATTCGATGCAATCAGGGGCTTGGGGCCAGGGGCAACGCGTGAAAGCGGATTACCGTGGCTCGGACCAATCCCGATAGAGTGGCCCGTGTTGACCGTGTCCTCAGAGTTCCAAGTGGACCTCGGCAAGATGCTGGACGAGAAACGCCAGACCGGCGTAGACGCAATTCCCTATCTGCGCAACACGAACGTGCAATGGGATTGCGTGACCACGGACGACCTCAAGAGTATGGATATTGAATCCAGTGAGCGGGAGCGCTACTGTGTCAGGCCAGGCGATCTACTGGTCTGCGAGGGGGGACAGCCGGGGCGCGCCGCCATATGGACTGGAGACATCGCGCCTCTCGGGTTTCAGAAGGCGCTGCACCGTGTTCGTTCGCGTGGCAACAGCCGTCCCGAGTGGCTTCTTGAGTGCCTCCGGGTCGTGGCATATACGGGGGTGATTGCCTCCGACAATGGGCAGACCACGATAGGTCATCTCACAAACGAACAACTCCGCAGCCTGCGACTACCATTTCCTCCGCGCGCACAGCAGGATCATGCGATCGGGACATTACGAGAACTTCAACAGCACCTGCAGTCAACACGGAAGTCAATGACTAACTCGATGGATCGTCTTGCCGAGTACAAGCAGGCGTTGATCACGGCGGCTGTCACGGGTGAGCTGGACGTGACGACGGCGGGGAGCGGCATACCAGGCGGAACCTGATCTAGTCCGCGATCAGACCTCCGGGCCGAGGGGCTTCAAGTTCTGAGCCAAACAATCGCAGCAGGCCGATATCATTCTCAAGTCGCCACTCGGCGAAGATGGTGAACTCCTCAGCCGAATACCGCGTCTCCCTTGCCCAGGTCAGCACTTCCGCGAAGTCCCGGGCGTTACGCACAAGGAATTCGCGTACTTCGAGTCCGAGTAGGTTCCGTTCAATAGGAACGGCTGGCTGAACGGCCTTCGAGAAATGCACGCGATAATTGGGGACATGCTGTTCCATCGTCACGTCACGCGGATCTACTAGTTCCACATCCACGTCGTTACGATAACACGACGTGCGGTGGATTAGTGGATATTCTCGTCGGCGCTACTCCGATAACAGGGCTCTTCAAACTTGACCGGGCAGCCCGGTGGTTTTGGCTGTGGCTCGTCGGTGTTGACGAGTGCAGGCCCAGCGTATGCGGCGGCGTTGGTTGTCGATGTTGCGGAAGCCGAACGCGTTTCGTCCTTGGTGTTTCGCGAGGCGGTTGTAGCCCTCGCTGCGGGCGTTGCTGTACCCGGTGAGCAGACCGGCCAGGATCGC
>JAKOZI010000085.1 GCA_029780075.1 Pseudomonadota bacterium | reverse complement strand
ACCGCGCGCTTCACCGCTTCCTGGATCTGCGCCTTGTGGCGGCGCAGGAAGCGCTCACGGTTGCCGATCGACTTGTTCTTGCCGGCCAGCCTGCGATCGATGATCTGTTGCAAGGGAAGTCCTCCGAGCCGTTATCGTTGCCGGGTCACGAATTCTTGCGAACGCGCAGATACCACTCGCACAACAGCCGCACCTGCTTCGACGTGTAGCCCTTGTTGACCATCCGGTTGACGAAATCCTCATGCTTCTTGACATCGTCGGCGCTGGCCTTGGCGTTGAAGCTGATCACCGGCAGCAGTTCCTCGGTGTTCGAGAACATCTTCTTCTCGATCACCGTGCGCAGCTTCTCGTAGCTGGTCCACAATGGATTCTTGCCCTGATTGTTGGCACGCGCGCGCAGCACGAAATTGACGATCTCGTTGCGGAAATCCTTCGGATTGGCAATGCCTGCCGGCTTTTCGATCTTTTCGAGTTCGGCGTTCAGCGAACTGCGGTCGAACACTTCACCGGTGTCGGTATCGCGGTACTCCTGATCCTGAATCCAGTAGTCGGCGTAGGTGACGTAGCGGTCGAAGATGTTCTGGCCGTATTCACTGTAGCTTTCCAGATAGGCGGTCTGAATTTCCTTGCCGATGAATTCGGCGTAGCGCACCGACAGGTGTTCCTTGATGAACGAGAGATACTTCGACTCGGTTTCGGCCGGAAACTGTTCGCGCTCGATCTGCTGTTCGAGCACATACATCAGGTGCACGGGATTGGCGGCGACCTCGGTCGAGTCGAAGTTGAACACCTTGCTGAGGATCTTGAACGCAAAGCGCGTCGAGATGCCGCTCATGCCTTCATCGACGCCTGCGTAGTCTCGGTATTCCTGATAACTCTTGGCGCGTGGATCGGTGTCCTTCAGGTTTTCGCCATCGTAGACCAGCATCTTGGAATACAGGCTGGAGTTTTCCGGCTCCTTCAGGCGGGTCAGCGCCGCGAACTGCGCCATGATCCGCAGGGTCCCGGGCGCGCAAGTCGCTTCGGCCAGCGAAGAACCGCGCAGCAGCTTTTCGTAGATCTTCACCTCCTCGGAGACCCGCAGGCAATAAGGCACCTTGACGATGTAGATCCGGTCGAGGAAAGCCTCGTTGTTCTTGTTGTTCCGGAAAGCCTTCCATTCGCTCTCGTTCGAGTGCGCGAGCACGACACCGTCGAAGGGGATCGCGCCGAAGCCTTCGGTGCCCTTGAAGTTGCCTTCCTGCGTCGCGGTCAGGAGCGGGTGCAGCACCTTGATCGGCGCCTTGAACATCTCGACGAATTCGAGTAGTCCCTGGTTGGCGAGGCAAAGACCGCCGGAGAAGCTGTACGCATCGGGGTCGTCCTGGGCATAAGTCTCGAGTTTGCGAATGTCGACCTTGCCGACCAGGCTGGAGATGTCCTGGTTGTTTTCGTCGCCGGGCTCGGTCTTGGCAATGCCGATCTGTTTGAGCACGCTCGGGTAGCGCCGGACGACCCGGAAGCGGCGAATGTCGCCACCGAACTCTTCCAGCCGCTTGACTGCCCACGGCGACAGGATGCGGTTGAGGTAGCGGCGTGGGATGCCGTATTCCTTGTCGAGGATGGCGCCATCCTCGTCCGGATCGAACAGGCCCAGCGGCGATTCATTCACCGGAGAACCCTTGATCGCGTAGAAGGGCACCTCCTGCATCAGCGACTTCAGGCGCTCGGCAATCGAGCTCTTGCCGCCGCCGACCGGACCGAGCAGGTAGAGGATCTGCTTCTTTTCCTCCAGCCCCTGCGCCGCGTGGCGGAAGTAGCTCACCACTTGCTCGATGGCGTCTTCGAGGCCGTAGAACTCGGCAAAGGCCGGGTAGATCTTGATCACCTTGTTGGCGAACAGGCGCGACAGCCGCGGGTCGTTGCGGGTGTCCACCGTCTGCGGCTCGCCGATCGCGCGCAACATGCGTTCGGCGGCGCTGGCGTAGCTCAGCGGGTCCCGCTTGCACTGCGCCAGGTAATCCTCCAGCGAGAGTTCCTCTTCGCGGGTGCGGTCAAAGCGGGCGGCAAAATGACTGACGATGTCCATACTGTTCTCCAAGAATCCGTTGACTTCCCAATCCTGACAAGCGGTCGACGATCCTGCGCCGCCGCCACTCCGAAACTGCCACGCCAGCAAAGCGTGTCTCCATCTGGGCAAAGCAAATAGCGAGCCACAATTGCCACCTGCTCCAGTATCCCCTGCGCAAGCACTCGGTTCTGCCTGACGGCTTGCTCGCCCCAACCCGACGAAGGGTACCGAGGCCCGGCAATGTAAATGTCGGTTCCATGCGGCCGGTTGGAAACCTCCAGGACAAGCGGCTTTCCCGGGATTCGCGCACCATTTCGGGGCATGTCAGGACTGTCCGTGCCGCATTACGGAGCCTCGGGTGCAGCGCCGGAAAACGTGCACCGAATGGGCCGTTGGATTGCACGCACTTTGCCTCTGCGCCGGTAAAACCTCATGATCCAGCCGACCTGCCGGCACCACCGGTAGTTCCCTCCGCCAGTTCTGCTGCGGCTCAGTCTAGTCGTCCCTGACAGGCCGGCAGAAGGAATTATTGCCTATTGGCTACTGGAAGCGCCTGGCTCAGCACCACTGGCCGGGCAACTTGGCGCGAGTTGGAAAACTGCCTCGAACGCGCCGCCGTGATGTTGGAAAGCGGCGAGATCGACGCTGAACCCAGTGAACGCCAGCGGGTGATCGCTGCCCTTGAGCGCGCCGACTGGGTGCAGGCGCGCGCCGCCCGCCTGTTCGGGATGACGCCGTGGCAGATCGCCTATCGCTTGTAGATCCTCAATACACAGGTTCCTTCAATCGGTCCAGGGATTGATGATGTCCAGCCCGAGTCCTGCGTAGTCGCGCACGTTATGGGTGACAAGACTCATGCCATGAAAGGCTGCGGTGGCACCGATCAGGCTGTCGATTGCCGGAAGCGGGCGGCCAGTCGCCGCGACCAAGCGCCCCCACCGGTCGGTCACCTGACGATCCACCGACAAGATACGGCCAGTGAAGAAAGTCGGCAGTTCCGTCTCCAGCCAATCGCAGAGGGCAATGCGGTGATCCGCGTCGGCAACGCCTTCAATGCCCTTGCGCAACTCGCCCAGCGTCAACACGCTGAGGAACAAGGTGGATGCCGGGCGCCGGGAAAACCAGTCGACAACGCCGATGTTGGGCATCTTGCGCCGCAGTTCAGAAAGAACGTTGGTGTCGAGCAGGTAGCTCATAATGCCACCTCACGCGTCGTACTGCGCTCCCGTTCGAACTCGATCTCTTCGAGCCCGTACAGAGGCGAATCCCGCATGAAGTCCACAAGGGAATTGCCGCTTCCAGACAGGCGATCAAAGGCCGAGCGCGACAGCACAACGGCAACCGACCGCCCGTGCAAGGTGATGTCCTGCGGCCCTTCGCTCTCGGCGAGTTTCACCAACTCGGACAGACGGGCTTTTGCTTCCTGCATTTGCCAAGCATGCATCGTAGGCTCCAGAAAATCTGACTAGACTAGTCAGTTTTACCGTAAACGTCGCGTCAGCAACTCACAAAGCTCCCTTCGCTCCTCGGGGGTCTGAGTGGAGAAAAAAGCCGTGGATGAAGGCCACTGCACCGAGTGACGAGCCTTTATTGAAGGCGCCTTTCGAGGCGTCGTCCGAAGTTCGACAGGGCGAGACAGCCGAGCCAGTAGATCAGGCCGATGAACAGGTAGCCCTCCAGGTAAAACGCCCGCCACTGGGCATCCCCGGAAAGCGCGAGAGTCAGCGCGCCGGTCAGTTCGTACAGGCTGACCACGGTCACCAGCGAGACGTCCTTGAACAGGCCGATAAAGGTGTTCACCAGCGCCGGCAGGGCAGCCCGCAAGGCTTGCGGCAGGATCACATGACGCAGACACTGCCAGGGGCTCAAGCCCAGGGCCGCAGCGGCATTGCCCTGCCCCGCCGGCACCGACTGCAGTCCGCCACGCACCACTTCGGCGAGGTAGGCGGCAGCAAAGCCGACGATCGCCGGCAACACCCGCCACAAGGCGCTGCCGCCCGCCCTGTCGGGCAGGAACAGTGGGAAGAGGAAGGCCGCCACGAACAGCACCGAGATCAGCGGCACGCCGCGGACCAGTTCGATATAAAAGGCACAGCAGCTACGCAGCAGCGGCAACTTTGAGCACCGGCCGAGGGCCAGCAGGATTCCCAGAGGCAAGGCGCCGGCCATGCCGCCGATGGCCAGCAGCAAGGTCAGCGGCAGGCCGCCCCAGAGCTGGCTGTCGACGATCGGCAATCCGAGTCTGCCGCCGTGCAGCAGGGCAAGAAAACCGAGCAGCGCCGCGCTCAGCAAGACCAGCGCCGGACGAACCCGCAGCTGACCACTGCCGGCCAGCCACAGCGCAGCGAGCAAGAATCCGCAGGCCAGCGCCGGCCGCCAGTGCTGGTCGAAAGGATAGCGCCCGAAGAGGATCAGCGGATATTTCTCGACGATTACCCCCCAGCAGGCGCCGGTTCCCTGCAACGCACGGCAACGCTCCGCATCCGGCTGCCAGTCGGCACGCAGAACACTCCACTCGAAGACGCCCGGGAGCAGCACGCAGGCGGTAACGAGAATACCCAGCGTCGCCAGCGCGTTACCCCAGCCATCAAGAAGTGGCCGAAACTGGCGGCTGATCACCGCGAGCGCTGATCGCCGACCGGCCATCAGTGTCCCCTGCGCAACTGCCACCGGTTATACCAGCCGGTCGCCGCGGCGGTCAGCAGCGACAATGCGAGATAGACCGCCATCAGGATGCTGATGCACTCGATGGCCTGCCCGGTCTGGTTGAGGCTGGTATTGGCAATCGATACCAGGTCTGGATAACCCACGGCGACGGCGAGCGAGGAGTTCTTGGTCAGGTTGAGAAACTGGTTGGTCGCCGGTGGAATCATCAGACGCAGGGCCTGCGGCAGGACCACCGCGCGCAGGCGCTGTATCGGCGTCATGCCGAGTGCTGCGGCCGCATCGACCTGGCCGCGCGGCACCGAAAGGATGCCGGCACGGACAATTTCAGCCAGGTAGGCCGCGCCATAGCAACTCAGGCCGAGCAGCAGGGCAAGAAACTCCGGCGTCACGGCGCCACCGCCGGCGATGCCGAAATCACCCGCGGCCGGCACTTCCCCACCCCAGGGAAAGGCGAGCCCGCTCTTGCTCAGGAAAACCCCCGGCAGCGGGTTCAGCGCAGCGTCCGCCGCTGGCAGTTTCTCGGCCAGCAGGAAATACCAGGTGAGCAGTTGCAGCAGCAAGGGGATGTTGCGGAAGACTTCGACGTAGGCTCGGCACAGTCCGCGCAGCAGGACATTCCTGGTCAGGCTGCAGGCGCCGAGGCACAGGCCCAGGACGGTCGCCAGGACGATGGCCGCCAGCGCCACCCGCAGGGTGTTGAGTACGCCGACGAGAAAGGCACGCCAATACGGTTGCGCGGCGTCGAAGTCGAGCACGCTCTCGCCGATCGAGAAGCCGGCCGGCTCGAAGAGAAAGGCAAAACCGCTGCGTATGCCGCGCGTCCGCAGTTCGGCGCCGGTCTGCTCGACCAACAGCCAGACGAGGGCCAGCGCCAGCCCGGCGACCAGTAGCTGATAGAAGAAAGCGCGCGATGAAACGTGGCGCCGAAACTCAGCGAACGGGCGGCGCATACATCAGGCCACCCTTGGTCCACAGCGCATTCGACCCACGCGGCAGCTTGAGCGACGAACCGGATCCGAGATTGCGCTCGAAAATTTCGCCGTAGTTGCCCACCGCCTTGATCGCCCGCAGCGCCCACTCGCGATCAAGGCCGAGCAGGCGGCCGCTATCGTCGCCGCTACCGAGCAGCCGCTGCACGGCGGGGTTGGGACTGTTGCGCAAACTGTCGGCGTTGGCTTGCGTGATTCCCAGTTCCTCGGCTTCGATGAGCGCGAAGACCAGCCACTTGACGATCGCGAACCACTCGTCGTCGCCGCGCCGCACTGCCGGGCCCAGGGGTTCCTTGGAGATCACTTCGGGCAGGATCACATAGTCGCCGGGTTTCGGCGCCTCCTTGTCGCGGATCGACACCAGGCTGGACACATCGGTCGTATAGGCCTGGCAACGCCCGGAGAAGAACGCCTTGAGGGAGGCTTCGAAGCTCTCGAAAACCACCGGCCTGACCTTCGCCCCCTGCGCGCGGAAGTAGTCGTTCAGGTTCTTTTCGGTGGTGGTGCCGGACTGGACGCAGATTTCGGCGTTCCTGAGCTGCTTGACGCTGCTCGCTTTCGACTGCTTCGGGACCATGAACCCCTGGCCATCGTAGTATGTGATGGCGGTGAAATGCAGGCCCATCGAGGCGTCGCGGGTCAGGGTCCAGGTGGTGTTGCGCGACAGCACATCCACCTCACCCGCCTGCAGGGCGGTGAAGCGCTGCTGTGAATTGAGCGGCAGCCATTTCACCTTGCCCGGGTCTCCCAGCACCGCCGCCGCGATGCTGCGGCAGATGTCGGTATCGAGCCCGCTCCAGTTTCCTTTGCTGTCCACCCCGGAAAACCCGGCAAGGCCGGTGCTCACCCCGCAGGCGACGCGGCCCTGCTGGCGGACCGAATCCAGGGTCTTGCCGGCGTGCGCCGTCAGTGGGGCCAGCGCCAGGACGGCAATCAACGCGGAGCAGCATTTCCAGCCGGCAATCTTCATGGGTCAGCCCGCAGAATTGAATGGTGAGGCGCGAATTGTCCCACACTCAAAGGACGCCTGCTTGCCGGTACGACGGAAGTCGGCGACAACCGTGCGTCATCATCTCCGCGTCGCGACCGGATCAGGCGTCGATGCCGGCGGATGCCGCCAAAGGACTGGCCGGTATCGCGTCATCTTTCAAATCCGGAAAAAATCGGTTCTACTCTCTTCTTTTGTGCTCGAACCGTGACCAGAAGTCAGACCGGGTTTGCAGAGGATCACGGCGATGAAAAAACGCCCGATTGTTTTTGTGCGCATGTCGAGAGCCGTTCGTCTCTGGAGCCTGGTCGCTCTTGCGGCCCTGCTTGCCGGCACCCTGCATGGCCTGCGCCTGGATGCGCGCGCTCTGCTCTGGTTCCAGGAGTTGCGCAGCGCGCCCGCAGAGCGTGCCGCGAGCCTGTGGTTGCCGGGCTACCGTGCGGTCCTGCAGGTCGCACTCCCCGGACTCGAGAGCGAGGAACTCTCCGACCTGGCCTACAACCCGGCAAGTGGCACCCTTTTTGCGGTCAGTGGCAAGACGCCGCTGTTGATCGAGATCTCCACAGCGGGAGAAATTCTGCGTCGCATGCCGGTGAACGGCGCGTCGAATCTGGAAGGTGTGGCGGTACTGGAAGGCGACTGCATGGCAATCACCGACGAACGTCAGGACCGGCTGTCGTTCTTCCGCATCGCTGCCGAGACGAAGGAGTTGCGCCGGGAAGAGTTCGTCCAGCAGATCGAACTCGGCCATCCGGATCCCCCGAACAAAGGTTTCGAGGGGCTTGCCTGGGACAAGCGTCATCGGCGCCTGCTGTTGGGCAAGGAGAAACATCCGGTGATGGTCTATGGCCTGGCTTCGGATGGCTGCCGGGCAAGCGGAGAGCTGCACGCGCTTGTCGATCTGGGCGATCACATGACCGATCTCGCGGCGCTCACCGTCGACCCGCGCAGTGGCCATATCGTCGCGCTGTCGCAGGAGTCGCACCTGCTGGTCGAGTTGGGAGAGCACTACGATCCACGCAATTTCATCGCCTTGCTACGCGGTCTGAACGGCCTTGACCACACTATTCCGCAGGCCGAAGGCGTGGCCCTCGACGAGGCCGGCAACCTGTACCTGGTCAGTGAGCGCAATCTGTTTTACGTCTTTCGCAAGGCAGCGGCGCAGTGACGGCGGAATGTGCGAGGCGTCGAAGCCGGTTTCCTGTCTGTGGCTGTTTGCGCTCCTGCACTCGTCGATCGCTCTTCCGCACCGTCCTGCGGTTGCTCTCCCGCAAACAGGCGATGGGAGGTTCGTGAGTCGCTGGCGCGACTTTCACATTAAACTTCGCTGCGAGCCGCCGCGCTGAAGCGCGCTCTTCATCAACCTGAGGCTGCCTCCCATGACCCGTCGACGGTTTGCCAGTGTGCCTGTCTGGAGTATTGCTGTACCGGTTCTGGCCTGCATCCTGCTCGCCGCGATCTGGGGGCTCGCTCCCGGATGGTTCCTGTCTGCCATTGCCGGTTCCACCTTGATTGCGTCGGTGCTGGTCGCAGTTCATCACGCCGAAGTGATTGCGCACCGACTTGGCGAACCGTTCGGAACGCTCGTTCTCGCTTTGGCGGTAACCGTCATCGAAGTGTCGTTGATCGTCTCGTTGATGCGGGCTGGTGGCAACGTTTCCAGTACTCTGGCACGCGACACCGTATACGCCACGGTGATGATCGTCTGCAACGGCGTCATCGGTCTTTGTCTGCTGATGGGTAGTATCCGGCATCGGACCATCGGCTTTCGCGTCGAGGGCACCACCCCCGCTCTGGCGGTACTGGCCACCCTCACCACCCTTACCCTGGTTCTTCCCACCTACACCTCGTCCACGGCGGGTCCGACTTTTTCAGCACCGCAACTTGCCTTCGCCGGCGTCGTTTCCTTCGTGCTCTGGGGCGTGTTCGTTTTCGTCCAGACGGTTCGGCATCGAGACTACTTCCTGCCTGTGAACGACCAATCCGAAGACGCGCACGCAGCCCCACCCTCGGCGGCAACCGCATTGATCAGCCTGGTGCTGCTGCTCGTTGCTCTCGTCGCGGTGGTCGGCCTCGCCAAGGTGCTCGCACCCGGCATCGAGGCCGCGGTCGTTGGCGCGGGCATGCCGCATGCCGTGGTGGGTATCGCCATCGCGCTGATGGTGTTGCTGCCCGAGACGATGGCAGCCGTGCACGCGGCGCGCAGCGACCGGATGCAGACCAGCTTCAACCTGGCGCTGGGCTCGGCGCTCGCCACCATCGGTCTGACGATTCCTGCCGTGGCCGCGACATCCATCCTGCTCGGTCTGCCGCTGGACCTGGGACTGCCTCCCAAGGAAGTGGCCCTGCTGGCACTGACGCTGTTGCTGACCTCGACGACACTGTCCGGAGGACGCGCGACAATTCTTCAGGGTGCCGTTCACCTGGTGGTGTTCGCCGTATTTGTCTTTCTGGCCATGGTCCCGTGATACCGCAACCCCTGCCGGCCCGTTGTGAACGTTCAGCCAGGCCAGGCCCGCAGCGGCGAATATCGGCGCAGCCTGCGGCCAGGTTGCCGACGGCAGGTTCGGGATCAACCCGATGGTCGCCCCCTTTCCGGCCTATAATCCTCGACTTTTTTGGGTCCGATTATGTGGTTCAAGAATCTTCATCTCTACCGCCTGCCCAGGAACTGGGCGACCGACACCGCACTGCTTGAAGAGCAACTCGCCAAACTGACCCTGCAAGGATGTCATGCCACCGATCCGAAGAGTATCGGCTGGGTTCCGCCACGTGCCGGCGGTACGCTGATTCACAGCGTCAACCAGCAGTGGCTGCTCGCCCTCGGTGCCGAGGAAAAGCTCCTTCCGGCGTCGATCGTCAAGCGTTTCGCCAGTGACAAGGCGAAGGAGATCGAAGAAGCTGAAGGCCGGCGCATCGGGCGCCGCGAGATGCGCGAGATCCAGGAGGCGATGACTCTCGAACTGCTGCCGCGCGCCTTCATCCGTAGCCGCAGCACCTTCGGCTGGATTGACCCGCTCAACGGCTGGCTGGTGATCGATTCCGCCTCGCCGGCAAAAGCCGAAGAATTTCTCGAACAACTGCAGAAGTCGGTCGACGGTTTGCCGGCCAGGGTGCTCAAGGTCATACAATCGCCTTCGGCGGCGATGACCGGCTGGGTGGCCAGCGGCGAAGCGCCGGCCGGTTTCACTCTCGACCAGGACCTGGAACTGCGCTCGACGGAAAAAGCGACCGTGCGCTACGTCAATCACACGCTCGATGGCGAGGAGATCCGCCAGCACATCGCCACCGGCAAGATCGTCACTCGCTTGGCAATGACCTGGAACAACCGCATTTCCTTCGTCCTCAACGATCTCCTGCAGATCAAGCGCCTCGCCTTCCTGGACATCCTCAAGGAGCAGGCGGACGGCCAGGGGGAGAACGAAGACGAGCGCTTCGATATCGACTTCACATTGATGACCGGAGAAGTAGCGCAGCTGCTCGACGATCTGCTGGTCGCACTCGGTGGCGAGCCGGTGGCCGCAAATTAGGCTGAGACTGACCGCTGCCGCGCGGAGGCGCGAGAACTGACCGCGCCCCTGGCGGACAGGCGGTCAGTGTATCGTACGATCCGGCATTTCGCGTTTGACCAACCCGCGTGCCGGGCAAACAGCCGGTTTCAACGACGGCCGCCCTCCAGCGCCGCGATGCGCTCTTCGATCGGCGGATGGCTGGAAAACAGGGCCATCCAGCCCGGCCGGCCATTGATGCCGGCGGACGCCACATTCTGCGGCAGTTCGCCGGCTTCCATGCCGCCGAGGCGACGTAGCGCATCCACCATCGGCCGCGGCGTGCCCAGGAGCTTCGCGGCTCCGGCATCGGCGCGAAACTCGCGGCTGCGCGAGAAGTACATGACGATGATGCTGGCCAGGATGCCGAAAACGATGTCGCACACCACCACCGTGATCGTGTAGCCGATGCCCGGCCCCGACGACTCGGCATCTCCCTTGCGCAGCGCCGAATCCACCAGCCAGCCGACGACGCGGGCGATGAACACGACAAAGGTGTTCACCACCCCCTGGATCAATGTCAAGGTCACCATGTCGCCATTGGCGATGTGCGCCACCTCGTGGGCGATCACCGCTTCCGCTTCGGCGCGCGTCATGTTCTGCAGCAGGCCGGTAGAGACGGCGACCAGCGAACGATTGCGGGTAGCGCCCGTCGCGAAGGCATTCGGCTCGCCCTCGTAGATCGCCACCTCGGGCATCGGCAGACCCGCCTGCTCGGAGAATCGGCGCACCGTCTCGAACAGCCAGTACTCCGTGGAGTTGCCCGGCGATTCGATCACCTGCGCTCCGGTGCTCCACTTGGCGAGGGTCTTCGACATCCATAGCGAGATAAAGGCGCCACCGAAACCCATGATCAATGCAAAGAACAGCAGCTTGCCGAGGTCAAGCCCGGCGCCGGAGAAGAACCTGTGGGCACCGGTCAAGGTGGTGACAAGACCCAGCACCAGCATGATTGCCAGGTTGGTGCCGATGAGCAGAAGTGTCCTTTTCATGCCGTGCCCCCGTTGAGGGCCGCTCCGCCATTTTCGACTTTCCCGGCGATCGCCACGCCCCTGGACCGGGTTCCACGCGGGCTTTCGTGGCGATGTTCGCGCAGTCGCGCCAACAGGCGCGTCAGCGTCCGTCCAGACCGGTCGGCCGCCCGGTCGATGGCAACATAAAGGTCGGGCTCGGTATCCTCGATCAGCATGTCGGGAGCCCCGGCAACCGTCACCTGGATGCGGCAGCGTTTGTCTTCCCCGCCGCGAGGACCATTGACATCGGAAAGACGGATCGAAACCTTGCGCACGTACTGACTGGCCCGATCAAGCGCGAAATGGATGCGCCTCTCGACGTGCTCGCGCAAACCGGCGGAGAGATCGAAACCTGCGGCCTGGATGATGATGTGCATGGAGGAACTCCTTGTGGGTTGGCAACGGGCAAAACTTTAGCGCACGGCAACCAATCCAACAAATCGAATATAATTGATCAATAAATCGATAATCTGGATGTTTTTCAAGACATGGCCGCACTCAACTACAAACACCTGCGCTACTTCTGGGTGGTCGCCAAATCCGGCGCCATCGCACGCGCCGGCGAACAGTTGCATCTCACGCCACAGTCGATCAGCGGCCAAATTCGCGAACTCGAGGAAGCCCTCGGGGTGGCCCTGTTCCGCCGTGTCGGGCGTGGCCTGGAACTCACGGACAGCGGCCGCCGCATCCTCGGCTACGCCGAAGAGATCTTTGCGCTCGGCGACGAACTGCTCGACGCCGTGCGCGACCAGACGGCAACGAAGAGCCTGCCGTTTGCGGTCGGCATAGCCGACTCGGTGCCCAAGTCGGTGGCCCACCGGCTGGTGGAACCCGCGTTGCACCTGCCGGAGCCGGTACGGCTGATCTGTCGCGAGGGCCGTCTGACCGCACTGCTGGCGGAACTGGCCATCCATCGGCTGGACATGGTGATCGCCGACCGCCCGATGCCCGCCAATCTCAACGTGCGCGGCTACAACCATCTGCTTGGCGAGAGCACGCTGACGGTTTTCGGCGCCGCCACGCTGGTCGAGACGCTGCGACCAAACGACAGCTTCCCGGCCATGCTCGACGGCGCTCCCTTTCTGCTGCCGGGCGAAGACGTCGCCATTCGGCCCCGCCTCGAACACTGGTTCGAAGCCCAGCGCCTGCATCCACGGATCATCGGGGAGTTCGACGACAGCGCGCTGCTCAAGGCCTTCGGACAGGCCGGTGACGGCCTCTTCGTCGCACCGACGGCAATCGCCGCCTACGTTTGCGAACAGTATCGCGTCACCTCCCTGGGGCGCATTGATTCGATCGCCGAACAGCTCTTCGCGATCACCACCGAGCGTCGGCTGACACACCCGGCGATCGTCGCCATCAGCCAGGTCGCGCGCAACGAGGTCTTCGGCGACGCGGCGCGCAGCACAGGCGCCGACGGCGGCGCCCATCACCGGGAACCGACGGTCGCGGGTCGCAACGGGCAAGCCGCCGGCCCAACCAGGCCGCGCAGGAAGCCCCTCCCGTAACCCAACCGGGCCGTTCCCGCGTGACACAAAGCCGAGGAAATCCCCCGGATGCGCTGCGTTGCCGGCATGTTGGCCCGACGCTTGCCTGACGGAGATTGGCCGCGGACAGTAAAACATCAGTTTTCCACGAATTATTGGTCCCGATAATTCTGATTTTATAACGGAGACAGAGCGTTTATGGTTGCCCCTGTACGACCACAGACCCCCAGGAGACCACGATGAAGACCTTCTCACTACTCACCGCCATTCTGGCGTTCGCCCTCACGCTGGCAATCGGCGACGCCGAGGCAGCCAGCAAGCGCTTTGGTGCCGGCAAGTCGAGCGGCATGCAACGCGAAACCACCGCGGAAAGATCGCTGACCACGACACCTGCGCCGGCTACCGCGACCAGTGCCGCGAAAGCCCCGTCGCCTGCGGCCGCACCGCCAGCCCAACCCAAGCGTTCGTGGATGGGGCCGCTCGCCGGCCTCGCCGCCGGCCTCGGACTCGCCGCCCTCGCCTCGCACTTCGGTTTCGGTGAAGAACTCGCCTCGATGCTCATGATCGGGTTGCTGGTGATGGCGGTCGTACTGGTCATCGGCTTCGTCCTGCGCCGCCGCGCCGGTGCTCAGCAGCCGGCGACGGCCGAAGCGGGTGGCCTGCAGTACGCGGCGGTCGGTGCCGATGGCCACCCACCAAACCGCGGCACACATGAACTTGCGCTGCCGGCATCGAGTGCCGCGGCAACGGGCTCCAGCACCGACAGCCATATCCCGGAAGACTTCGACGCCGCCGGCTTCGTGCGCAACGCCAAGCTCAGCTTCATCCGCCTGCAGGCAGCCAACGACCATCGCAACCTGGACGACATTCGCGAATTCACGACCCCGGAGATGTTTGCCGAGATCAGGATGAACATTGCCGAGCGCGGCGACGCTGAACAGGAAACCGATGTCGTGACCCTCAACGCCGAGGTCGTCGAGGTCACCGAAGAGAGCAACCGCTACGTGGTCAGCGTGCGCTTCAACGGCCTGATCCGCGAAGACAAGAACGCCACCGCCGAGCCGCTCGACGAGATCTGGCACATGGTCAAGCCACGCGATGGCAGGAGCGGCTGGGTTCTGGCCGGTATCCAGCAGATATAGTAAGCGCCGCGCGAGGCGGCCAGAACGTAAAAACATGTAGAAACCGTTTTCGGCCGCCGGCTGTGGCGGCCGAAAATCCGTTCAGGCCAGTCGTCATAGCGCCGAGCTGGCTGCGAGTTACGCCCCGATGCAGGGCTCGACTGCCGATCTGAGGATTCCCGCCTGACCGGCCCCTACCCCGCGGGAAGCAGTCAAAGGGTGTAGGATGGCGTTGGTCGGTAAGTTGGCAGGAGCCGACACACAGAATGTTCAACTTCGGGGAACTCTTGTAGAGCTTCTGACCGGTGCGCTTGATCCACTTGGACCAAGCCGTCCATTACCGCGTTACCGCCAAATTGAGTGCTGCCCGCGGAAAGGTGGCGACCGGAGCCAACTTGCAGAATTGGGTTTCTGCCAGGGAATCTACCCGAACAAATCAGGCTAACCCGCCAGTGATTTCTGCCTACCACACGAAGTACTTCGCCTACGAGTTGACCCGCCGCTGCCCGCCGGACAGCGTCGAGAAGCTGGCCGGCGCGCTCGTGGATGCGCAGGTGGACCTGAATCCGCATCAAGTCGATGCAGCCCTGTTCGCCTTCAACTCGCCGCTATCCAGAGGCGCGCTGCTGGCGGACGAGGTCGGCTTGGGCAAGACCATCGAGGCGGGCCTCGTGCTTTCGCAGAAATGGGCGGAGCGGAAGCGGCGCATCCTGGTCATCACGCCGTCCAACTTGCGCAAGCAGTGGTTTCAGGAGCTTGCCGAAAAATTCTTCCTGCCCTGCCGGATTCTCGAAGCCAAGCCCTATAACGCCGCGATCAGGCAAGGCCAGTTCCGCCCATTTGAAGTGCCGGAAATCGTCATCTGCTCCTATCAGTTCGCCAAGAGCAAGGCCGGCGACGTTCAGGCCATGCCGTGGGATCTGGTGGTAATCGACGAGGCGCACCGGCTACGCAACGTTTACAAGACGTCGAATGTCATCGCCAACACGCTCAAGCTGGCGTTGGCCGGCAAGCACAAGCTATTGCTTACGGCAACGCCCTTGCAGAATTCGCTGCTGGAGCTTTTCGGGCTGGTCAGTTTCATCGACGAACACACCTTCGGGGACCTGAAAAGTTTCCGTGAACAGTTCGCCAATCTGAATCAGGAGCAGGTGTTTCAGACGCTCAAAGCGCGACTGAAGCCCGTCTGCCATCGCACGCTACGCCGGCAAGTCACGGCCTACATCCCGTACACCAAGCGCCTGCCGCTGGTCGAGGAGTTCACGCCGGAGGAAAGCGAAGACCGGCTCTACCATCTCGTCTCCGAATACCTGCAACGGGACAATCTTCAGGCCCTGCCGGCCGGCCAGCGGTCCCTGATGACGCTGGTGTTGCGCAAGCTACTGGCCTCATCGACCTTTGCCATTGCGGGTGCGCTGACCTCGATTTCCAACCGCCTCAAGGCCAAGTTGCACAAGCACGAACCAGCCGAATCGCTGGAACACGAACTGGATCAGGACTACGAAGCCCTTGACGAGACGGCCGACGAATGGACGGACGACGAACCAGGTCCGCTGCTTACCGAAGACGACCGCCGCGCACTTGAGCAGGAAATCGCCGACCTCGATGCCTTCGCCC
Organism: Pseudomonadota bacterium; assembly: GCA_029780075.1. Classification (GTDB taxonomy): domain Bacteria; phylum Pseudomonadota; class Gammaproteobacteria; order Burkholderiales; family Rhodocyclaceae; genus Accumulibacter. The sequence goes on along the minus strand of JAKOZI010000085.1, from coordinate 52,326 downwards.
AACTGGCCGCGTCCATCGAGCATAATGCCAAGGGCAAGGCGCTGCTGAAGGCGCTGCACATCGCCTTTGCCAAGGCAAAGGAACACGGCGGCGCTGAAAAGGCCATCATCTTCACGGAATCCCGGCGTACCCAGAGTTACCTGTTGCGCGTGCTGGCGGATAGCCCGTTTAGCGAAGGCATTGTCCTGTTCAACGGCTCGAATACCGACGACAGTTCCAAGCTGATTTACAACCAATGGCTGGAGCGCCATCAGGGCAGCGACCGCGTCACCGGTTCGCGCACGGCAGACATGCGTTCGGCACTGGTGGATTACTTCCGTGAGCAGGGCCGCATCATGATCGCCACCGAGGCGGGCGCCGAGGGCATCAACCTGCAGTTCTGCTCGCTGGTGGTGAACTACGACCTGCCCTGGAACCCGCAGCGCATCGAGCAGCGCATCGGCCGCTGCCATCGCTACGGCCAGAAGCACGATGTCGTGGTGGTGAATTTCCTCAACCGCAAGAATGCCGCCGACCAACGCGTCTTCGAATTGCTGTCGGAGAAATTCCAGCTTTTCGAAGGCGTTTTCGGTACCAGCGACGAAGTGCTGGGTGCTATCGAATCTGGTGTCGATTTCGAGAAACGCATCGCGGCGATCTACCAGAACTGCCGCAAGCCCGAGGAGATCGCAACCGCCTTCAACCAGCTTCAGCTCGAACTGAGTCTGGAGATCAACGAATCCATGACGCGCACGCGCCAACAATTGCTGGAAAACTTCGATGATGAGGTGCGCGAAAAACTCAAGGTGCGCGACGAAGCCTCGCGTGCCTATCTCAACCGCTACGAACGCCTGCTGATGCAGCTCACACGGCATGAACTGGACGGCCAGGCCGACTTTCTGGGGGATGCCTCGTTTCGCCTGACGACAAACCCTTTTGCGCAGCAAGCTGCCTCAATCCCTTTGGGCCTGTACGAACTACCGCGCCGCTCCAGCGAGGCCCATCTCTATCGTCTCAACCATCCCTTGGCCGAAGCCATCGTCGCGCAGGCAAAGGGCCGCGAACTGCCGCCGGCCGTAATCGACTACGACTACGGCCAGCATGACGGCAAGGTCACGACTCTTGAACCCTTTATCGGCAAGACCGGCTGGCTTGCCCTTTCGTTCTTCAGCGTGGAAGCGCTCGATCAGGCGGAAGATCATCTGATCTTCTCGTCCGTCACCGACGATGGCCAAACACTGGACAACGAAGTCGCGCAGCGCCTGCTGACGCTGCCGGTCACTTCGCCCCCTCGCCCTCAGAAAATGGGGTGGGTTGAGGACGGGGCTCAGGCAATCCTGGCGGCATTAACCCAACATCACCAAACCGCCATTCAGCGCCACATATCGGAGCGCAACGCCCGCTTCTTCGAGGCCGAAGCCGACAAGCTCGACGGCTGGGCCGATGACCTAAAGGTGGGATTAGAACGCGAAATCAGAGAAATCGACCGCCAGATTAAGGAAGCGCGCCGTGCCGCGACGACAGCACTTACCCTGGAAGAGAAGCTCGCCGGGCAGAAACAGATCAAGGCCCTTGAAGCGCACCGCAATCAGAAACGCCGCTCGCTGTTCGACGCACAGGATCAGGTAGACAAACAGCGCGAGGAACTGATTGCGGTCATCGAAGGAAAGCTCAATCAGACTACCAACCTGAAGCAGTTGTTCATGCTGCGCTGGGCGCTTCACCGATGATGGCAACCACGCCCGAGCCGAGGGAAAGGGAACTGCTGTCGTGCGCCGCGCCGTATCGCCAGGACCGACTTTCGGCGTACGACCGAAAGGCTCGCCTAGTGAGCCTCACTTTGGGTACACTTGCCATGTCATTTGCAAGCCCAGCCGCCGCAAACCACCGGGAGCAGCAACGATGAACAGCAATCAAATACTGGCCCTTGGCGTCGCTAATTGGAAATCGACCCTGGATGCCGTTTTCTCGGCGCCGCCAAGATGGTCGAAGTCGTCAACGAGGTTTTCCGGATGGTTGGCGAGCATCACTCCCCCAGCAGGAGAGGAAAACAATAACCCCTGGATTACGATAGTTTAATTCTCTCGAATTTGAGGGAATTGGTAACGTGGGAACACCACCTATGAAACATGATTCTGTTACGGGCGTTGAGCCGGAGATTCTTCGTTGGGCCAGAAAATCGGTCGGGCTGACCGTTACCGATGTTGCCGACATGCTCAAGCGGCATCCCGAAGAGATCGAGGCATGGGAAGACGGCAGGGCTGCGCCGACCTATCCGCAACTGGAAAAGTTGGCGTACCAGATATACAAGCGACCGCTGGCGATTTTTTTTCTGCCCTCCCCGCCGGAAGAAGCCCTTCCGCAGCGGGAGTTCCGCACCCTGCCTAACGCGGATATGCAAACTCTGGCGCGCGACACCTATCTGCACATCCGCCGCGCCCACGCCTACCAGATCGGACTTCAGGAGTTGTTCGACGGCCACAACCCCGCTGAGCGCCATATCTGGAAAGCCATCACGCTTTCGCAATCGCAAGACGTCGCCTCGCAAGCAGCAGTCATTCGCGATTACCTGTGCATCTCGCTCGATCAACAAACGGCCTGGAAAAGCGACGAGCAGGCGCTGAAAGCGTGGCGCAAGACGATTGAAGGATGCGGCGTCTTCATCTTCAAGGCAGCTTTCAAGCAGAAGGACATCTCCGGCTTCTGCCTGATGGACGAGCATCTGCCGGTCATCTATCTGAACAACAGCACAACCAAGACCCGCCAGATATTCAGCCTGCTGCACGAACTCGCGCATCTGTTGTTAAGCATGAACGGCTTGAGCAAGTTCGATACGAGCTATATCGAGCGATTGACCAAAAGGGAAAAAGAGATTGAGCGGTTCTGCAACGCCATCGCCGCCGAGGTGCTTATCCCGGGAACGGACTTTGCGACCCAGGCGAAGCAATTTCCAACTGACGTGGAGAACGCAAACGAAGCGCACTTCTCGAACCTCGCGGATCGATATGGCGTCAGTCGGGAGGCGATCTTGCGGCGCTTTCTCGATATGGGACGAGTCAGCAAGGCTTTCTATGAAAGCAAGGCCAGGTTCTGGGCGGCGCAGAAGCAGCAGGCCGGTGGGGGTAACTGGTATCTCAACCAGGGCGCGTACATCAGCGATCGTTTCGCCAAGGAGGTCGTCAGCCGTCATTACCGGCATCAGATCACTCTGGAACATGCCGCCGATCTTCTGGGGATCAAGCCCAGGAGCTATGCGGGATTCGAGGAACGTGTCCTGCATGGGGCCGAAGCATGAGCTATGTCTTCGATACCAGCTCCATTCGTTCCCTCCAGCACTTCTATCCGCGCGTGTTCAAAAGCGTCTGGGACGGCCTGGACGAGCTCGTCGCTCAGAACGAATTGTTTTCCACGCGCGAGGTATTCAACGAACTAGAAAGGCAGGCTGTCAGCGATGAAGTCCTGAAATGGGCAAAGAACCACAAGGCCATGTTTTCCACGCCGACGGGAGCTGAACTCCTGTTCGTTGCCGAGATATTCAAGATCACGCACTTTCAGGGCTTGATCGGTGCGCAACAACGCTTAAAAGGAACGCCCGTCGCCGATCCCTTCGTTATCGCCTGCGCCAGGATCAATCAGGCTACTGTGGTAACGGAAGAAGGATGGCAGCGCGGGGTCAAGTCGCTTGCGCTCAAGCCCAACGCCGCCAAGATCCCCAACGTCTGCGCCCACTTCAAGATCCCTTGCATCGACCTAGAAGAATTCATGCACCAGCAAGGATGGACGTTTTGATGGCAGGCCCGCAAGAACTTGACCTCACATGGATTAGCAAGGAGATCCAGTCTAAGGTAGAGCCGCGTATCCTTCTGAAAACGAACGCATCGACTTATTTCGCCAAACTCCGTGTTGCCAGCGCCGATTCTCGGCGCAATAGGCTATTTTTCTCGTATTGGGCAATAGATTGATAGTCGTCTTGAAATCCGAAACCACTATGGACTGCATGCAATGAGCGCACTAGGACAAGAACATTCGGTCATGCTTGAGCATGTCCTTGATACCGAGTTTCTGGCAAGCCTCCCGCCGCTGGTGGACAAGACGAGGCCTGCAGACGAGCAGAAGAAAAAGAACCGATCACGGTCATTTAGTGCATTCGCGCTTCACAACATTTGCGGCGTTTCGAAGTCCGATGCGGCGAGAGCTGTTATTGACGACTTCGACGATTATGGAGTGGACGCGATTTATTACTTTGCACCCGCGGAAACGCTATATCTCGTTCAGTCCAAGATGAAGGCCGCTGAGCTGTTTAGCCAAGAGGAAGCGTTGGCCTATTGCCAGGGCGTACGCAAACTAATCAAGCAGGATTTCAGCGGGTTTAACAAGAATGTACAGGATAGGCAAGCCGAGATAGAGGACGCGCTGGACAATTGCAGCCACATCCAACTTGTGATTGCACATACTGGCTCCGGCATCAGCAAGCACGCAAAAACGGCTATAGACGACCTTCTTGCGGACGAAGACCATGCGGAGGAGAGATTGGAACCCAATGCGATCGACTACGACGCCAATCGTGTCGTAGTCGATCTTCGTGCGGCAAAGGCATATATACAGGTCAATGCCGACCTATTTATTCAGAAATGCTCAATGGTAGAAGAGCCGAAGATAACCTACTTCGGGCTCGTTCAACTGCAAGACCTCATAAAGCTTCACGAAGCGCATGGGCCGGCACTGTATGAGAGAAATATTCGAACCTTTCTCGGCCACAAGACGGAGGTCAACACTGCAATTCAACAGACCTTGGCAGCGAAGCCGCAGGAGTTCATGTACCTTAACAATGGGGTTACGGCGCTTTGCCAAGAAATTTTTCCCAAGGGGGCAAAGCAGGCACAGGGCGGAAAGAAATGTCTCAGATTGAGAGGATTCTCCGTCATCAATGGTGCCCAGACCATTGCCTCCTCTGCAAAGTTTCTCGCTGACAACGCGGGAAGTGACATCAGCAAAGCCAAGGTGTCGCTAACGTTAATTAAAGCGGATGCAGATGGCGAGTTTGGCAAATCTGTTACTCGGGCCAGAAACCACCAAAACCCTGTACTGCTGGCTAACTTCGCTGCCTTGGACGATGAACAGGAACGGCTAAGGAGAGAACTCGCGCACCTTGGCATTCACTATGCGTATAAGGCTGAAGCCGCTGATGGAGTCAATGATGACAATCGAATCCGCATTGATGAGGCTGCTCAGGCCTTAGCGATGCTCCAGCCTGATCCACGCTTCGTGGTGTGGCTCAAGAAGGAGCCGGCGCAGCTTCTGGATACTACGTCAGCCCAATACAAGGCGCTATTCGCGCCTACCGTTACCGCGTTTCAACTAGCCAACGCCGTACGTCTGAACCGCTATATCCAGAATCGAATGGCTGTAGAGGCGCGGAGCGCGTCAGGGCAAGAACGGCTTGCCTACAAGCACGGGGGCTATGCGTTGGCTTGGGTCATGGCCAAGCGGGTTATTGTTGCCGTCAATGGGGCAGCGCTGCTAGACGCTTCGAAGATCCGGTCAGGCTTGAGTGCCCCGTTCGATCAGTTGCGCCAGACCTTATGGGATGCTACGCACAATGCCACGCTGCTCTGGCCAGGGCCACCGCCTGGCTATTCGATGGGACCATTGGCGCTGTTCCGCAATCAGAGCCATGTCGTACAGCTCCTGCAAGCTATCTTGGCGTCTAACTATGGGCTTAGCGCTGATCCTGTGTTGGAGCACAAGAGAAAGTTGTACAAGATGGGGCAACTCTATCCAGTAGACCTCTTTGAATATCTCGTCTCGAAAGCTCCGCAGATTGGAAATCTCACGTGAGCAAGAAGAAAAAACTCGAACTCACCTGGATCGGTAAGGAAAACCGGCCGAAGCTGGAGCCGCGCATCCTGCTGGAAGACCCGACGAAGTCCTATCACGCGAAACACCGTGTGGCTAGAGCCGACTTTTTCGACAACCGGCTGATCTTCGGCGACAACCTGCTGGCGTTAAAAGCGCTGGAGGGTGAGTTTTCGGGCAAGGTGAAATGCGTGTTCATCGACCCGCCCTACAACACCGGCAGTGCCTTCACGCATTACGACGACGGGGTGGAGCATTCGATCTGGCTGTCGCTGATGCGCGACCGGTTAGAGATCATCCGGCGGCTGCTGTCCGACGATGGCTCGCTGTGGATCACCATCGACGACAACGAAGCACACTACCTGAAGGTATTGTGCGACGAGGTGTTTGGGCGGGCGAACTTTGTGGCGAACGTAGTTTGGCAGAAGGCCTACACCTCGAACCAGACGGCTATGCACATTTCGAACACACATGACCATGTTCTTGTGTTTGCCAGAAATGCTAGCGCGTTTCAAATTGGCAAGGTACCTAGAACTGAGGAACAGAAGAATGCGTTCAGCAATCCGGACAACGACCCCCGCGGAGCCTGGAAAGCAGAAAATCTCTCGGCTGGAAAATTCTATGCGGCAGGACAGTTTCCAATAATTGGACCGAACGGAGATGAGTTCCGGCCGCCAAAAGGTAGATACTGGCGATGTAACCAGCAGCAATACGAAGCTTGGCTTCGCGATAATCGCATTACGTTCGGTCGAAGTGGTGAAGGTAGGCCGATGCTGAAGAAGTTCTTGGTGGAAATGCTGGATGGCCTAACCGCAAGTACTTGGTGGTTGCACGAAGAGGTCGGCAGCAATAAAGAAGCAAGTATCGACTTGAAGCGAATGTTTGGTGATAGAGATGATGTATTTCAGAATCCCAAGCCGGAAAAACTGATTCAGAGAATTCTTACACTTGCCACCAACCCCGGTGATCTTGTCCTCGACTCCTTCGCCGGTTCCGGCACCACCGGCGCCGTTGCCCACAAGATGGGCCGGTGCTGGATCATGGTCGAACTGGGCGAGCACTGCCACACCCACATCATCCCGCGTCTGCGAAAGGTCATCGACGGCGAAGACCAGGGCGGTATCAGCAAGGCGGTGAACTGGAAAGGCGGCGGCGGCTTCCGCTATTACCGCCTGGCGCCCTCACTGCTGGAAAAGGACAAGTGGGGCAACTGGGTCATCAACCACGACTACAACGCCGCCATGCTGGCCGAGGCGCTGTGCAAGCTGGAGGGCTTCAGCTATGCACCTTCGGACGCGGTGTATTGGCAGCACGGCCATTCCACCGAGCGGGATTTTGTCTATGTCACCACCGCCATCTTGACTCACGAGCAGTTGCAGCAGATCTCCGACGAAGTGGGACCGGATCGCTCGCTGCTGGTCCTGTGCACTGCCTTCCGCGCCAAGGCGGATGCGTATCCCAACCTGACGGTGAAGAAGATTCCCAGGCAGGTGCTGTCGCGCTGCGAATGGGGCCATGACGACTATTCCTTGCAGGTGGAGAACCTCCCAAAGGAACCGCCCAAGCCGGGACAGCAGATGCTCTTTGGCGAGGAGGCTTGACTCGTGGCTACCCCGAAACGAACCAAGGACACGCCCAGCGCCGTGGCGAGGAACGATGCGGGTACGGTCGAGCTGCTCGCGGCTATTCGAGACATTTGGGAATCGGCGCGCGTGCAGGCTGCACGATCCGTCAATTCGGCGTTGGTGCAGGCCAACTGGCTGATCGGCCGGCAGGTCGTCGAGGCCGATCAGAAGGGAAAATCGCGCGCGGCCTACAGCAGCCGGCTGCTGAACACCTTGTCCGAAACCTTGGAGAAAGACTATGGCAACGGTTTTTCCGTCAGTTCGTTGCAATATATGCGGGCCTTTTACCTTGGCTATCCGGCATTGCTGGACATTCAACACCTGGCGGGTGTTGGATCGGAAATTCAACACGCGGTGCGTGTTGAATCGGCAGAAGAAAGCCCTGAGGCGAAAAGTCACGCACTGCGTGACCTTCCCGTATCGGCCACCGAGGCTGACTGGCAGCCGGGCCGCCTGCATGCCGGGCTAGCGTGGACCCATTACCGGACCCTTCTGAAGGTCAGGCGCCATGAAGCGCGCGACTTCTACGAAATCGAGGCCATCCGTAACGGCTGGTCGGCACGGCAACTTGAACGGCAGATCAACACCTTCCTGTTCGATCGCCTGCTCAAGAGTCGTGACAAGGCTGGCGTCCTGGCACTGGCCAACGAGGGGCTGGTAACAACGCGCCCAACGGACGCCATCAAGGACCCCTACGTGCTGGAGTTTCTCGACTTGCCCGAGTCGCATCGTCTCGTCGAATCCCGCGTCGAGGAAGCGCTGATTTCACGCTTGCAGGACTTCCTGCTGGAGCTGGGCAGCGGCTTCGCCTTTATCGGCCGGCAGGTGCGGCTGACGCTGGACGGCGATCATTTCTATCCCGACCTGGTCTTCTATCACGCGAAACTGAAATGCTACGTGGTGATCGACCTCAAGGTCGAAAAGCTGACCCACGGCGACTTGGGTCAAATGCAGATGTACGTCAACTACTACGACCGCGAGATTGCCGAGCCAGGGGATCAGCCGACCATCGGATTGATTCTCTGCGCGGACAAGAACGAGGCGATGGTGCGTTACGTGCTGGACGAAAAGGCAAAGCAGATCTTTGCCAGCCGCTACCAGTTCGAATTGCCCAGCGAAGACGTCTTGCGCGCTGAAATCAAACGCGAGATGGAAGAACTCGATTCCGGGAGCGCGCAGTCATGAACCGCCACGTTAACGCCATCGCCGGCCGGCTCAGTCTGCGTCATCCGCAGCGTCACTCGCTGGAAATCCTCGACCGCATCACCGAGATTGCCCCGCCCGGCAAGGGGGCGGATGTCCCGGCAATGCTGGAAGCGATCCGCTGCGAGTTCCCCTCGGTGACGGATTTCGAGCGTGGCTTTCCCTCGCTGTGCTTCGCGCTCGCCACCGGCGTGGGCAAGACGCGGCTGATGGGCGCTTTCATCAGCTACCTGCACCTGGCGCACGGTATCGACAACTTTTTCGTGCTGGCACCGAACCTGACCATCTACAACAAGCTGATCGCCGACTTCAGCGACCGCAACCATCCCAAGTATGTGTTCCGCGGCATCGCGGAATTCGCCATCGATGCTCCTTCGATCATCACCGGCGACAACTACGACCAGCATGACCCGCGCAGCGGTACGCTCTTCGGCGGTGTGCGGATCAACATCTTCAACATTTCCAAAATCAATTCCGAAGTGCGCGGTGGCAAGTCGCCGCGCATCAAACGGCTTTCGGAATACATTGGCGAGAGCTACTTCGACTATCTGGCTGGCTTGCCGGACCTGGTGATGCTGATGGACGAATCGCATCGCTACCGCGCCAGCGCCGGCATTCGCGCCATCAACGAACTGAGGCCGATCCTCGGGCTGGAGCTGACCGCCACACCCTTTGTCGAGACGCCGCGCGGCGCGCTGGCCTTCAAGAACGTGATCGTCGACTACCCGCTTGGGCAGGCGATGAAGGACGGCTTCGTCAAGGAACCGGCCGTCGTGACGCGCAAGAACTTCAACCCGGCCGGCATGTCGGTGGAGGAGATCGAGCGCCTGAAGCTGGAAGACGGCGTGCGCCTGCACGAAAGCGTGAAAGTGGAGTTGGAGACCTACGCACGCGCGAGCGACAACCCCATCGTCAAACCTTTCCTGCTGGTGATTGCCCGCGATACCACCCATGCTGGGCAACTTTCCGAGCTGATAAAGTCCGACAACTTCTTCGAGGGGCGCTACCGCGACAAGGTCATCCAGGTCGATTCGAGCAAGACCGGCGCGGAAGAAGAGGAGATGATCGGCCGCTTGCTCAAGGTGGAACACACCGACGAGCCGACGGAGATCGTGATTCACGTCAACATGCTCAAGGAAGGCTGGGACGTCACCAATCTCTACACCATAGTGCCGCTGCGGGCGGCGAATGCCCGTATCCTCATCGAGCAATCCATCGGGCGTGGCCTGCGCCTGCCCTATGGCAAGCGCACTGGCGTAACGGCTGTGGATCGGCTGAACATCGTCGCGCATGACAGGTTTCAGGAAATCATCGCCGAGGCCAACAAGCCGGAGTCGGCGATCCACTTGCAGACCCTCGTACTGGATGCGGATGCGCTCGGGCAGAGAACAACCACGGTGGTGTCGCAATCGCAACTGGCGACCCAGCTGGGTTTGAAGCCTGCCCACGCGACGAGCAGCACGACGATGGCGGGGCAGGATCAGGCGCCTGTCTTCACCAGGCCGGAGGAGCAGAAGATCGCGCAGATCACTTATGAAGTCATCCGCAGACTGGAAAACCAGCCGCAGACATTGCCCACCATCGAGTACCTGAGGAAGCCGGATATCCAGGCCGCCATCGTCAAGGCCGTCGAGGAACTGCACCAGCCGACTCAACTGGAACTGGACGGGGTGACGGAGAAGCCGGACTTCGCCGCCGTGGTGGCGAAAACCGTCGAGTTGGTCACGCAACAGACCATCGACATTCCGCGTATTCTGGTGGTGCCCAGGGGCGAAGTGAAATCCGGCTTCAAACCTTTCACACTCGAGCTCTCCACGCTCAAGTACCCGGCGGTATCCGACGAGCTTTGGATTCAGCACCTGCGCACCAATCAACTGGAAGTGGTGTCGCTAGGCCATGGTGGCATCGAGGAAGTGCGGCTGGAAGACTACGTGGTCAGCGGCCTGGTGGATTTCGATGATATTTCCTACGACGAACACGCCGATCTGCTCTACGACCTGGCTGCCCAGACCGTGCAGCATTTCAAGGGCTACCTGTCCGATGAGGACACCCGCAAGGTACTGCGCTGTTACCAGCGCGACATCGCGCGGTTCATTCATGTCCAGATGCAGGCGCATTACTGGGAGGACGTGGCCGGCTACGAGGTAAGAATCAGCAAGGGCTTTACCGAGTTGAAGCAGAGCGCCTACACTTATTCCGTGCAGGAACCGCCCGCCAACTACCGAGTGGAGCCGGCCGACAAGAGCAACATGGCCAAGTACCTGTTCGGTGGCTTCCAGAAGTGTCTGTATCCGGTGCAGAAGTTTGATTCCGACTCCGAACGCAAGTTGGCGGTGATTCTGGAACGTGATTCACTCAAATGGTTCAAGCCTGCCAAGGGCCAGTTCCAGATTTACTACCAGAACGGCGCGGATCATCCGGAATACCAGCCGGACTTCGTTGCCGAAACTGCTGCAACGATCTACATGCTGGAACCCAAGAAGCGCACGGAGCTTGAAGACCCGATTGTCGTCGCCAAGAAGGAAGCCGCCGTAAAGTGGTGCGCGAATGCCTCGGACCATGCAGCAAGCTACGGTGGCAAGCCTTGGCGTTACGTGCTGATTCCGCATGACGCGATCGCTGAGAACATTACGCTTGAGGGGTTTGCGGCAAAGTTTGGTTGAGTTTGCCCCCGTAATGAGGGTAATGACCTCAAGGAGCCGGGAACGGTGAGTCACCAGCGCCACGCCGACAAGGGCCAGCCCGCTTGCCCGGTCGCCGCTCCAACGGAAAGAGAAGCGCCGCACGGCCCGCCTCAACGGGCCTCCTCCGCCGTCGCTGCCGGTGAAGGATCCGTTGGCGGTCGTTCGGCTTCGTCGCTCTCCTTCATGATCTGATCGATTTTCTCCTGCAGCGGATCGCCCTGAGCTTGTGGGGGCGAGACAACCGGCGCAGGCGTTGCCGGTTCCTGGGGAGGCTCCTGTTTTCGGGCGGGTTTGACGATCCGCTGTGTCCTGGCTTCGGCGGCGGGTTCCTGCGAAAAGAGGCTCCGGAACCAGCCCTTGATGCGTGCCCAGAGGCCGGTCTCCTCCGGCGCCGCGAAGCGGGCACGCGGGTCGATGAGGCGGGCGCGCAAGGCGTTCCCGAAAAAGTCGCCGACCACCGGCAGGGCGCTGTGCGCCCCCTGCCCCCAGTAGTCGCTGCGCAGCGTGACACGGCTGTCGTTGAAACCGACCCACGCCCCGGCCACCAACTGCCGGTGCATCAGGATGAACCAGCCATCGGCGTTGTCCTGCGTCGTGCCGGTCTTGCCGGCGACGTCGGCGCGGATGCCATGGCGGCCGCGGATATCCTTGCCGGTGCCGCGGTTGATGACCCCGCGCAGGCTGTCGAGCAGCGTGTAGGCGACGTCGCGCTCGAGCGCAACATCGGGGGCTGGCGGGCTGAATTCTTCGATGACCCGGCCGTCGCGGTCTTCGATGCGGCTGACCAGCAGCGGCTCGAGGTAGCCGCCGCCGTTGGCGATCGTGCCGTAGGCGGCTACCATTTCCTTGAGGGTGACGGGGCTGGTACCCAGGGCGAGCGATGGCACGGCTTCGAGCTTGCTCTGGCGCACGCCCATGTGGCGGGCGAGTTTGGCCACTTTGGCGGGACCGACTTGCTGAATGAGTTGCGCGGTGATGGTGTTCTTCGAATAGGCGAGCCCATCGCTCAGGCGCATGGCCTCGCCGCTTGGCGGCGTGCCATCCGTTGGCCGCCAGATCTCCGCGCCGCCGACGTGGATTTCCACTGCCTGGTCGATCAATCGGTCGTCCGGGCTGGCGCCCTGGCGGAATGCCTCGCCGTAAACAAAGGGTTTGAAGGTCGAACCGGGTTGACGGCGCGCCTGCTCGACATGGTCGAAGGCTTCCTGCTCGAAGTCGCGGCTGCCGACCCACGCCTTGACATGACCGTTGCGCGGATCGATGGCCAGAAAACCGATCTGGATCTGCGTCTTTTGCCGCTGCAGCGCGCGCATGAAGGCCTTGTCGGCCGACAATTCCTGCCTGGCCTGCTCAGGCGTCCGGCCTTTGGCGATGGCGGCGGCGTATTCCGGCGATTCGCGGATGAAGGCCTGTACCAGGCTGGAGTCGGTGCTCCACGCCGAGCGTTTTCCCCAGGCCGCGTTGGCGATGTTCTGCAAGCTGTTGCCCTGGCGCGCCACGGCCTGGTTGGCCGCTGCCTGTAGCCGGGAGTCGATGGTCGTGCGTACCACCAACCCGTCGCCATAGATGCTGTAACCGTTGCGGTCGGCCCAGGCGATCAGCCACTTGCGCAGATGCCTGGCGAAATGCGGAGCCGGTCCCGGAGGTTCCGTTTGCCGCTCGAAGTCGATACGCAAGGGCTTCCTGCTGAGCGCGTCGAATTGCGCCTGAGTCAATTTCTCGCGTCTGACCATCTGTTTCAGCACCGTGTTGCGGCGCTGCAAGGATCGCTCGGGATTGAGCACCGGGTTGTAGTAACTGTTGCCCTTGAGCATGCCGACCAGCGTGGCGCTTTGCAGTACATCGAGTTGGTCGGCCGAGGTATCGAAATAGGTGCGTGCCGCCATCTCGATGCCGTAGGCGTTGTAGAGGAAGGGCACGGTGTTGAGGTAGGTTTCGAGGATTTCGTCCTTGCTGTGGATGGCCTCGATCTTCAACGCCGTGATCGCCTCCTTGATCTTGCGCGTCAGCGTCTGATCCCGGCCGATCGCCTCCGGGTAGAGGTTGCGGGCAAGCTGCTGGGTGAGAGTCGACCCCCCCTGGCGATCGCCGCGGAAGGTGTTCAGCGCGGCAGCCGCGGTGCGTCGCCAGTCGAGACCGAAATGGTCGTAAAAACGGTGATCCTCCGTGGCGATCAGGGCGTTGATGACCTGTGGCGAAATCTCGGAGAGTGCCACCCATTGCCGGTTGGATTGCTTGAACTCGGCCAGTTTCCTGCCATCCGCCGAGAGGACTTGCGCCGGTTGCTCCGATGACGCCTTGCGGATGTTGCTGATACTTGGCGTGAAGGGAATCAGGATCAACACATACAGCAGCAACAGCGCAGGCACCGCCAGCAGTGTCCGGATGACCCCCCGCCGGGTGGGATGGCGGCAAGAGTCGAGCGTGCCGGCGAGACGGCTTGAAAGGCCCGGGGCAATCCGGGTCGCCCACTGTTTCAGTTCACCGAGCAGGGAACGTATTGAGGCCATGAAAGGTTCGTATCAAGCACGAATGGGCACGTGCGCAAGCGTTCTTGCCAAGGATTCTTCGGGAGGGGGAAGCAACATTCAGAGGACAGTGTATCGGCATGTTCCCCCGCTTCGGGGATTTTCTCACGGCCCGCATGCGCCGATGAGCCTTTGGGCCCCGTGCGTTTCGAAAGCCGGCAAGGTCAAACGATCCATCAGGAAGGTTTAGACGTGGGCGCGCAACTGTTCGGGAACGCCAGCAAGCAAGCAAGTTTCCCGCAATCAGGGGAACAAGAGTTTCCCTCAGTGTAGTGCGCTGATCCCCAAATCAGGTACCATAGTACCCATTATGGGGAACAAAGACTCTGTGTCGATTTCAGATGTGCTTTTCTCTGGAGGCCAGCAGCGGGTACTTGGGCTGTTGTTTGGTCAACCGGACCGATCTTTCTACGCCAACGAAATTGCAAAGCTTGCCTTGACCGGGCGCGGCGCGCTGCAGCGTGAACTGGAACGAATGACCTCCTCCGGTCTGATCACCATGACTCCCATCGGCCGCCAGAAACATTACCAGGCCAACCGGAATTCGCCGATCTTCACGGAACTCCGAGGGATTGTCCTCAAGACCTTCGGGCTGGCCGACGTCTTGCGTGCCGCCTTGTCCGAGTTTGCCGATCTTGTTCGTTGCGCCTTCATCTATGGTTCCGTGGCCAAGGGCACGGATACGGCGGCGAGCGACATCGACGTCATGGTCATCGCCGAGGGCTTGAGCTACAGTCATCTCTTCGAGGTTCTGGCGAAGGCCGAGGAGGTGCTGGGTCGCAAGGTGAACCCAACCCTCTACGCAGCAGAAGATTTCTCAAAGAAGCTGCGCAGCGACAACCACTTCCTGACACGCGTAATCAAGCAACCAAAGATCATGCTCATCGGCGACGACAATGACCTCCCCACAGGAAACTCTGCAGAATCTGGCGAAGATCGGCAAGCTCAAGGCTGAACCCCCGGATCAGGCCGAGTTCGACGGACTGCTCCGATCCGCCAGGAACAGACTGCCGGACGCGCAGAACCCTGGACTGAACCCCGAAAGCCGTTTCAGCCTGGCCTACGACGCAGCACACAGTCTCGCCTTGGCAGCCCTGCGCTGGCATGGGTATCGATCGGAGAACCGCTATATCGTCTTCCAGATTCTGGGCAGCACTGTGTCCCTGCCTTTGGCCAAGTGGCGTTTCCTGGACAACTGCCACCAGAAGCGTAACCGTGCCCTCTACGATGGCGACTATGAGGAAGATGAGCCGTTGATCCGGGAACTGATTGCAGTTGCCAAGGAACTTCAGGCTGCGGTGGAGGCGCTGGGCCCAGTCCACGCCTGATTGTTTCTGGCTTCTGAAGGATAAGAAATCCAACGGTACCATCAGGAGTAGATGAGCCTCCATCAAGGGGCGTCAATCTAGAATTTCGCCCCGATGGCCCTTGAAATCTCTTGAAAACTCATCTGAATCCCGCCCCGCTCACAGACGACCGGCTTGGCGTGACGCTTGGCGCAGCGGTCGCGGCGATTGACTCGGTCTCGGCTGCCGCTGGCGTACCGTCTGGCACGCCAGCGAGCACAATGACCTGTGCCCGCAGCGGCGCGTTCGGCGCCAGCCCCCCGTAGTAGCGATGGCGATACCGGCGCGGCGGCGGAATCAGCGCCGCCAGAAGCTCGATCAGTTCGAGCGGCGTGAGCATCAGGCTGAATCACAGGGGCAAGCGGCAGAGCGGCTTGGCATTGGGCAATTGCGTGTTGCTGACCTGATGCGCAACACGTACGACAAATTCGGACCCGACCTACTGTTGACGCTCGCTACTCAGGCCGGACGGCGTGTCGAGCTGGCTCTGGGCTGATCGAATCTCAACATCGATCGGGCTGGCTTGCCGCAAGCAGTCACGCCAAAGCCACCAGCGCCGCCTCGACCCAGCCAAAACCGATCCTTTCCTGCTCAAGACGGAGATTCCTGCGCAAGCGGTTGACCAGAATGAAACCGGGAGACATTCTCGAAATCGTTGCCGATTGCTCGACCTTCGAAAAGGACGTGCGAGAATGGGCGACTCGCGCCAGGAAGACCGTCCTCTGGTGCAAGGATGAAGGCGGCGGCAAGAAGCACATCCAGATCAAGCCTTGAGTGGTTGCCTGGCGGCGTGGCCGGGGGGCGGCAGCGCGCAAGCGTTCAGCGCACCCACCTCTGCAGTTGGCCGTCACGGCATTGTCCTTGTTGCGCGATGGCACTTGATGGACATGGCGATAGTTGTCGGTAAAGTGCTCCTTGCCGACACATCGCGCCTGTACGACGCGGCTGAGTTGCTCGTTGCGCTCGAAATTTGTCTGGGGCTCCGCGCGTTCTGCTGCTGGGCGAAATTATGAGAGAAGAAACACCCGGACTGTTGTAAGGAATCGGCTGCGACTCCGACTATCGTCCAGCAGGCCCGAGAAACTTCGGGTGACTGCAGGAAAACCAAGCCATCCAACCCAAACAAGGAGTGTACCGATGAACAAGACAATGACGACAGCTTCGCTGGCCCTGGCGCTCGGCGCCGCCCTGACGGTAGCCGCCAGCCCGACTTTCGCCGCCGATAGCGCGGCCGACAAGGAAAAATGCTACGGCGTCTCCCTCAAAGGCAAGAATGACTGCAAGGCTGGCGCCGGCACCTCGTGTGCCGGTACCTCGAAAACCGACCACCAAGGCAATGCCTGGACCCTGGTGCCCAAGGGGACCTGCGAAAAGACTGTTTCCTCGACTTCGCCGACCGGCAAGGGCCAGCTTGCCGAGTTCAAAGAAAAGAAGGCCTGATCGAAATCCGGATCGCGGAGCATCCGCCATGACGATCCCTGGCAATCGCCGGCCATCCCACGGTGATGCCCCCGCGCTCCCCGTCACGACCCTGCCCGCGCGCGGCGGGGTCGGGCTCAAACCGGAACATTTTCGCGAGATCCTTGACACAGCGCCGGATGTCGGCTTCTTCGAGGTGCATGCAGAGAACTATATGGTGAACGGCGGACCCTTCCACCACTACCTGGGCCGCATTCGCCAACGCCATCCCATTTCGATCCATGGCGTCGGCCTGTCGATCGGCGGCGAGGAGCCCCTGGACGCCGCGCATCTGGACCGGCTGGCCGCGCTGCTGGCGCGTTACCAGCCGGAATCCTTCTCCGAACACCTGGCATGGGCCAGCCACGGCGGGGTCTATCTCAACGACCTGCTGCCGGCACCCTATCACGTCGGCACTCTGGCGCGGGTTTGCGCGCATATCGACCATGTGCAGGAGCGTTTGCAGCGGCGTATGCTGCTGGAGAACCCCGCGACCTATGTCGAATTCGCCGCCTCGACCATGACCGAAACCGATTTCATCGGCGAAGTCGTGCGCCGCACCGGCTGCGGCCTGCTGCTGGACGTCAACAACGTCCATGTCGCCAGCGTCAATCACAACCGCGACCCGCGCGCCTATATCCGCGCCCTGCCGCTGAAGGCGGTGGGCCAGATCCATCTGGCCGGCTTCGCCCGCGACATCGACGCCGCGGGCGATCCCCTGCTGATCGACAGCCACGACGCGCCGGTGGCGCAGGTGGTCTGGGATCTCTATGCATTCGCACTGGACCTGCTGGGTCCGCAGCCAACCCTGATCGAGCGTGACGACGACATACCTGTGTTTCCGGTCCTGCTAGCCGAGGCGCAGCGGGCGGATCGGATCATGCGCCAGCAGTTGGCCGCTACCGCTCCGGCTGAGGCTTGCGCGTGAGCGCGCAACGGCACTTCGCCGAGGCCGTGCTGGCTGCCGATCCGGTATGCCCACCGGGCCTGATGGCCTGGAACGGCTCGGACCCGGCGCGGCGTTTCGCCGTCTACCGCAACAATGTCATGGTCTCGCTGATCGACGCACTGGCCAACAGCTATCCGGTGACGCAGGATCTGGTCGGCGAGGAATTCTTCCGCGCCATGGCGCGCCTGTTCGTCCGCACCCATCCGCCGCGCTCGCCGGTTCTGGCGCTCTACGGCGCGGGTCTGGCGGAATTCATCGAAGGTTTTGCGCCGGCAGCCGTCCTGCCCTACCTGGCCGACGTCGCCCGGCTTGAGATGCTCCGCGTGCAGGCCTGGCACGCCGCCGATGCGGCGCCGCTTGGCCTCGCGGACTTTGCGGCCCTGCTGGAGAATGCGCCGGCACTGGCGGCAACAAGTTTCGACCTCCACCCCTCGCTGGCGGTGCTGCGTTCGGCCCACGCCGTGGTTTCGCTGTGGGCGGCGCACCAGGCGCAAGATGGAACGCCCGACCTGGCGGCGGTCGATCCCGCGCTGCCCGAATCCGCTCTCGTCCTGCGGATCGGGCTCGACGTCGAAATTAGGCGGATTCCGTGCGCCACGGCACAATTCATCCTGCATATGCAGCAGGGCCTGGTCTTCGGTGCCGCAGCCCAATTTGCCCTGGACATCGAGCCCGCCTTCGATCTGCCCGCCGTGCTCGGCATGCTGATCTGCGGCGGAGCCATCATCAACCTGAGTCAGCCAAGAAGAGAACCGGCATGATGAATTCCATCGCCACCGTTAACGCAACCAGCCAGGCTGGGAGTAGCGGTCCAATCTGCCTCGTGCTCAAGCTGATCGCCGTGTTCGGGCGCATCCCCGATAGCCTGATCGCCTTGCTCGGCCGCTTTTCCATAGCGGCGATCTTCTGGAAGTCGGGACAAACCAAGGTACAGGGCCTTGTCATCGACATCGTCAGCGGCGAGTTTCATTTCGGCGTGCCGCAGCTCTCGGACTCTGCCCTGAGTCTGTTTCGCGAAGAATATCGGCTACCGCTGGTAGCGCCGGAACTCGCGGCGCCGCTGGCTGCCTTCGCCGAGCACCTGTTTCCACTGTTGATCCTGCTCGGCCTGGCCACACGCTTCTCCGCGATCGCTCTGCTGGTAATGACCCTGGCGATCCAGTTCCTGGTCTACCCCGACGCCTATCCGACCCACGGCGTCTGGGCCAGCGTGCTAGTCTTCCTGATCGCCCGCGGACCGGGCGCGGTGTCGGTGGATCACCTGATCGCCGCACGCTTCAAGCCGATCTCATAAGACGGCGGCGATAGAAGGCAGTGCGCGCGGGCGCTGAGGCGGCACATGGGAATTCGGGCCGTATAGTTAACCGCAAGGCAGGCAGCACGGCTACTCGGGCTGGACTGCGGGTCGCGCTGGCGCGGGTCTGAGCAAACCTGAGGATCGATCAGGCGGACTTGCAGCAACCTGTCACGCCAAATCCGCCAGCGCCGCCTCGACCCAGCCAAAACCGATCCTTTCCTGCTCAAGACGCAGATTCCTGCGCAAGCGGTTGTCGCGCAGGTCGTCGTACAGGGCGCCCTCCTCCGCGTTCAGGCGTGGCAGCTCGCGCAGCGTCTGCCTGTCCTCCTCGCCCCAGTGCGTCTCGAAGGCCAGCAGGGTCGCCCGGTCCATCAGGAACGATTCGACGTGCGCACAATGGGCGCGCAACTGGTCGAGGATGGCGAAGCCGTGGGTGTCGATGTCGCCCCAGTAGTGGATGCGGCAGCGCGACAGCCATGCGGCCTCGCGCAGCATCTCGAAGCCGTACCCGGCGCCGAAGAGGATCAGGCTGTGCGGCACCGCCGGGAAAGCGAGGAAGTTGATCTCGTTCTCGGTGATGAAGACACGTTCGACTTGCGGGTCGATCCGCGCAAAGCTCCGGGCATCGAGGGTGAGGTCCTGCTCGGGGTCGCCGGCCAGCAGGGCATGCCGGCGATCGAGAATCCGGAAACGGATGCGCTGCGGTTTGTCGCGGAAGCCGTAGCGGCGGGCGAACTGGCTCACTCCGGCGACCGATGGATCGATTGCCGCGGGCGGCAGGGCGAGATCGAGCAACTCGCCGAGCACGCCGCGCTGCGCTTCGATGAACTTGCTGTGTACGCCGGGGATATCCACCTGCCGCAGGTAGACGCCGGGGCGAGGATGGCACTGCAGCCAGGTGACGATGTCGAGCAGTCGGCGCCATTCTTCGGCCAGTTCGAGCGCCCGCAGCGGCCGCTTCGCCAGCCATGCCAGGAGTTCCGGCTGGCGGGCACGCGTCGCTTCGAGCAGGCTGCCGAAACGGCTGGCCTCGCGCCGCTTGCCGACGATCGCCAGGGCGTCGTCGAGGCTATCGATCCATACTTCCTGCGGCACCGCGTTGGTGCCGAACAGGCGGTGCCTGAACTCGCGCAGCTCGACCCGGCAGTGCGGCATTGCCCGCAGTTCGCCGATCCAGGCACGCACTTCGGCGAAGCGCTCGGTCATCTCCTGCGAGCTCGGCCCGCGCAGCGTCAGGCGCCGCGGAAAATACGCCTCACCGGTGACGACGCTCGCCAGCAGGTCACCGCGCTCCCACAGCTTCTGCACCTGCGCGCGCAGCGCCGCCGGCCGCGTCCAGCTCATCCGGCGGTCCGCGCCTTCTCGGTGCGGTACTCCTCGATCGTCAGGTTGCGCAGCTTCGAGGTGCGGCCTTCCTCGTTATGCACGAAGCCGACGCTGGCGACGAAGGGTTCGATGATGTGGATCTTCTGCAGCGGCGTGACGATCAGCAGTTGCAGGTTGAGCTGGGCGAACAGCCGCAGGCCATACTGCGCCGACTCGTCCGAGCCGCGCCCGAAGGCCTCGTCGATGACCACGAAGCGGAACGAGCGCGAGCGCACGGCGCCCCATTCGAGGCCGAACTGGTAGGCGAGGCTCGCCGCCAGGATGGTGTAGGCCAGCTTCTCCTTCTGGCCACCCGACTTGCCACCCGAATCGGAGTAATGCTCGTGCTCGCTGTGGTCCTCGCGCCAGCGCTCGCTGGCGGCAAAGACGAACCAGTAGCGCACGTCGGTGACCTTGACCGTCCACCGGCGGTCCACTTCGGAGAGGCCCTCGCGACCGCGCAGGCGCTCGATGATCCGCCTGACCTGCAGAAACTTGGCTTCCGAATATTGGGCATCGTCCGAGCCGGTCAGCGACCCTTCGGTACACGCCCGCAACTCGCTCTGGAAGTCACGGATGTCGGCATCGGGCGTCGCTTGCACTTCGAGCGCGATGTAGCGGCCGGGGTTGTAGTCGATCTGCGTCAGCGAGGTGTTGATGCGCGCGATGCGCTCGCGGATGGTCTCGCGCCACATTGCCAGTTGCGCGTTGAAGTTCGCCACTTCGCGGATGGTGTTCTCGTTGAGCAGTTCCTTGAAGCGGGCCTCGAAGCGCGGCAGGTCGTCGGCCTGCAGCTTGTCGAGCATGTTGCGGTATTCGAAGACCGCTTCGATGCTGGCATCGACTTCCGCGGTATCGAGTTTGAACTCCTCCTTGTAGGCGACCATCGCCTGGATGATCTTGTCGCGCAACAGGTTGAGCTTGCGCGACTCGGCTTCGATGCGCGTCTGCAACCAGACGCGCGTCTCGTGCTCACGGTTCTCGCACGATTCGACGCTGAGCTGATGCTCGCCGAGCGCGTCGTGGCGCACGCCATCGAGGCGCTCGAAGTACGGCGCCTGCGCGGCCATCCCCGGCTCAAGCAAGAGCGCCTGTGTCTGCGCGTGCAGGGCCGCGGCATCGCTCTGCCGCTGCTCGAGTCGTGAGCGTTTGTCGCGGTGCTCCGCCAGTTGGCCTTCGAGTACCTTGAGCGCGGCGACGACTTCACGCAAGCGCTCGCTGAGTTGCTTGAGCAGGTCGGAGGCGGACTCCAGATTCCGCTTCTCGTCCTGCAGCCGAGCCACCTCGGTCGCCAGCGACTGCCAGTCGAGCTCATGAAAATCGGCGTACTCGTCGAGCCGCGACAACGCCGTCAGGCGTGCCTTGAGCGCGTTCTGCTCGTACTGGATCGTGCCGATGCGGCTACCCAGGTCGGCGAGGCGCGCTTCGAGTATTCTGGCGTTCGCTTCGAGCGCCGCGATCTTGGCCGCGTTGCTCCAGCCGAGCACATAGCGACTGCGGTCGTCGAGGCGATGGCGGTCGTCCTTTTCGTGCCGCTCGCCGGGCGCCTTGATCTGGCCGGCACGCGTGATTGCCCGCAACTCGCGCCGGAATTGCTCCTGGGTGGCACAGCAGGCGACGTCGAAGCGATGCGCCAGTTCGCGCTCCAGCCAGTCGTAATACGGCGAATCCGGCTTGACCGAAAGTTTGCGCACCAGTGAGTCGCGGTGCAGATCGGGGAGTTCGTTGCGCGCACTCCGACGCACCCGAAAATAGACCAGACGCCCCTTGAGCTGGGTCTTGTCGACCCACTCGGCGACGCGCGCGTAATCGTCGTCGGGCACCAGCAGCGACAATCCGAAGTTGCGCAGCAGGCGTTCGGCCGCGCCTTCCCAGTCGCGCTCTTCAGGGCGCACCTGCAGCAACTCGCCAGCAAACGGCATCGCCTCGTCGGACAGCGCCAGCGCCTGGCAGAGGGCGCTGCGCATCGCCACCTGTTCAGCCGGAATATTGCTGCGCCGGGCCTTGAGACTGCGGATCTCGGATGCCAGCTCGTCGTGTTCGAGCTTGCCCTGGCGCAGGCTGACTCCGTGCTCGGTGAGCGCGTTCTGCAAGCCCGCCTCGCGTTCGCGTGCCTCGTCGGCCAGCGACGAGCAGCGCTGGCGTTGGTCGAGAAAAGCCGCCTCATCCGCGCCGGGACTGTCGCCGATGGCACGCACCAGCTCGGCATAACGTTGCGCCTTGCGCTGGCGCCCCTGGCAATCCTGATCGAGCCGACGAATCTCGGCAGCCAGCCGTTCGAGCCGATCGCCGCCGTTGTCGGCAATGTTCTGCTTGAGTTCAGCCTCCAGTGCGCGCTGCGTGTCACACTGCGCCTCGCCGCGCCGGACCTGCGCGTCCTGGCGGCGCCAGTCTTCGGCCAGGCCGGCGATGCGCTTGTCGAGCAGGCCGAGCTTGAGGCCGGCGAAGTAGGCCTTGAGCGCCTCGCGGCAATTGCGCAGTTCCTCGACCTGCACCGCCAGTGCGCCATGCTGGTTGCCGTTGGCGACCAGCGGCGAGAGCAGTGCCAGCTGTCGCTTGGCCTTCAACACCGCTTCGTGCGCCCGGTTCAAGTCGTCGAAATGACCCACCAGCGCGGCAATGCGCGGCTCGACATCGAAAGGTTCGAGCATGTGGCTGCGCACGAAGTCGGTCAGGTTGCCGACCGACTTCATCGACACCGTCTGGTGAAAGAGATCCAGCGCCTGCTCGTTGTCGATGCCGAAGCGGCGGCGAAACCACGCGCCGTACGGCGGAAAGCTGTCGAAGACCTCGCCGCCGGGTCGCCGCAACCGCTTGCGCAGAGCCCCGATGTCCGTGCCGAAATGCGCAAAGTCGCCGGCGATCGAGAGGTCGCGTTCAGCGGCGACGAAGAAACGCGCCGGCTGCCCCTGCGCGTCCTTGATCCAGAATACCTGCGCCAGCGTCACCGTCTGGTCGTAGCCGGCGTTGTGAAAGACACCGAGAATCACCGAGTAGTTGTTGTGGTCGCGCAGCGCCACCGGGCGGGCCGTACCGCTGAGTTCGTTGCGCTCGGATTTGTAGTGGCCGAGAACGTACGAGCGCAGCGTGCGCTCGCGGCTGTCGGCACCGGCGGCCTTGTTGTAGGCGATGCGCTGCGCCGGCACCAGCAGCGTCGTCACCGCATCGACCAGCGTCGACTTGCCCGAACCGATGTCGCCGGTCAGCAGGGCGTTCCTGCCCTCCGGATTGAGCGTCCAGACACGGCCGTCGAAAGTCCCCCAGTTGAACACTTCGAGACGCTGCAGGCGGAAACCCGAAAGCGTGTCATCGGCCATGAAATCCAGTCCGAGACTTTGCGGCTCACTCATCGGCAACGCCCGGCTGCCCGGCGAGCAGCGCGCGATAGCCGGCCAGCCGCTGATCGAACTCGGCCAGCCATTGCGCATCGACGAAAGCCTTGAGAATCCGCCGCACCTCGACCATCGCCGGCTGTCCAGTGCCGACCTTCAGGCGACGCAGGAACCCGAGTTCGATGACCTTGCCGAGATGGGCATCGATCTGGTCGATCAGCCGCGCCTCGTTGCTGCCTTCGGGCAGGAAAACCCGCATCAGCTCGACGACCTCGTCGCGCGCCAGTACCAGGCGCGTATCGCCGCCGCTGGCGTCGAACTCGGCCAGTTTCTTGCGCAGCAGTGCGAGCAACAGACTGACCGGAAACGACAGCGGGCGCCTCGCCACCAAGCGCGGCAGGCGCGGCGTCGAACCGTCCTCAGGTTCCGGACGCGAGCGCAGGAAGGCATAACCTTCCGCTTCGTCGAGCACCAGTTCGAGATTGAGCACCGCGACGTAGTCGCGCACCCGCGCCTGCAGCGTCAGCAGCGCATTCCAGAGACCGGCGTCGGCGTCCTGGTAGATCACGCCCTTGAGCAGGGGAATCACCAGGGCCGACAGGTCGGGACTGGCAGCTACCGTCGCGGCAGAGGCTTCGAGATCTTCCTGCATCATTCCGCTGGCGCCTGTTTGAAGATCCTGTTCTTTCGGTCTTGTTCAAACTTCCGCACCGCGCGACTTACGGTCATGTAGTGGACCGCGAAGTGGCGCCCGATCTCTGCCATCGTATAAGCACCGGAAAGGTAAGCCTCTGCCATCGCCTGATCTCTATCGGCGTGGCGCGCCCCGTATTCCTCCAGCGACAAGGCGATCGATCGTCGGTGCGCCCTGGAAACTTCGCGCAGATCCTCTGCGTTTCTGGTCTGCGAATGGCGCCCCACGAACGCCTAGTCACCCAGCAACAATTGATGGCGAGTGGCCAACATCGGACTAGGCAAGCCCGCGCCCGCCATCACGAACTGACCATAGGACCATAGCTCCTGAGCGCTTCGCCGCGGTTTGGACCAAACTGACCCAGCAACCCATCCGTATCCAGCCACGGCGGCGGTGCCTCCTGGCCGGCAGTGCAAGGGTAACTGCTCCAGCGCCAGTCCTCGAGCGATTCCACCAGCTTGGCGCGCAGTGGGTTCAGCACGACGTAGCGAGTCAACTCCAGCAAGTGGGCTTCCTTTTGTACGAGAATCGCCTTGTAGCGCCCCTGAAAGAGATGGCCAACCAGGCCATGGCGGCGGTTGAAACGCTGCGTATAAAGGCCGTTCAATTGCCGCATCCCACTCGACAGATTACCGTCCACAGTCTCCACCAGCAGGTGAAAGTGATTGGTCATCTGGCAATAGGCATGCACCACCCAGTTGAACCGCGCGCAAGCAAGGCCCAGCACCTCCAGCCAATCCCTGCGATCATCGTCGCTCAGAAAAATATCTTCCCGACGATCACCGCGCGAGGTGACGTGATATACAGCACCCGGAAATTCCAGCCTCAAGGGTCTAGCCATCTGTGGAGTGTAACAGAAATGCTGGAATGTTAGAACTGACCCTATGACCTCTATGACCTACTCTATGACCTAGACCCTCTGACCTAACCCCATGACCTGCCCGAAAGTGAGCGCGATCAGCCTGGGTCCACTCCGGGCGCTTGATTTCGCGAGGCTTGGGGCCTGCAGCCTGGCTGCTTTCCTCTATTCCGGCATGGGCGTCGGAGAAGTGGGTTGCTTCCGGCGTGCCCGCTCGTGCGGATTCGTTTTCCAGACCTGACCCTGCTCCTTCAAGGCACTCTGCACCAGCCACAGCGACACTTGCACGCCGTGCTCCGCCGATAATCGTGTTCTCAACTGAGGGGCCGTACAGGTACCTTCCTGTACCCAGATGCATAGCAATTGCCTATGGGTTTCGGACAGCTTGCGAGGCGCGCCGCTACGCGGCAGGTCGCGTAATCCTTCAAAGCTCCTTGCCAGCCAGGCATCCCGGTGACAGGCTACGGTTTCCTTGTGAATACTCTGCTCTACCGCTACTCTCGCAACCGACCTTCCCTCGCCGAGTAGAAGCACCGTCCGCGCTCGGCGACGCTCCCGCCAGTCGCTGCCGCTCTCGTCTATCTGCTTCAGTTGGCGGCGTTGCTCCGCAGTGAGGGTCAAAGTCTTCGCTTTACGGGACATGGGCAGGTTTCCGGGAGGGAGGTTGGAGCGGCAATGAAATGGTCGAACGCTGGGTCGACAGCACGGAGCTCGGCCGGGTTACGCCTGCCGGCAGGCTCCCACAACAGTGCTGCAGTGACGATCAGACTGCCTTCCAGGGCACTGCCTGACGACCGAAGTCTTCCAGCAAGCCGCCAAGTTCCGGCAACAGCCGCTCCGTCTGCCCTTCCAGCCAGTATTGAATTACTTCCCCTTGTTCCCCTGGAAGCGCTTCTTTGATCAACTCGCCGGCCACGGCAAGATCGTTGAGGCGACCGAGCATTTCCTGCAGATTGCTGGCAGACACGTGGTAGGCACGCAACCGGTCGGCAGGGAAGAGTGGAGCGAAGAATTCAAGGGCGTAGCGCAGACGCTTATAGGCCACGCGCAAGCGATGGCGGGCAGGCGCATCGCTGGCCAGAGCCTCGCCCGCCAACTGTCTGACCTGCTTGGCACGTTTGTCGAGACGACGCGGGGCAAAGGTCCCGAGCGGACGCGCTGCAACTTCGGGCAGAGCCAGCACGGCGGCAGTGAATTCGAGCAGCAGGCGCGAATAGTCTGCCGACTTGAGGGTACTGCGTGCCGCCGCACGATTGATCGCACAACGCCGCACGGCGTAGTGCGACAGACGACCGACTTCGACACCTTCTGGAAAGGCAACGACGACCGCCGGCAGGGTCTCTGCAAGAAACACATCCCAATTGCGTGTTTCGCCAAGTTGCCTGGCCAGGGCCTGCCAGCGCGGATCGAAGCTGGCCACAAATTCCGCTGGCAAGCGCGGTTTCCAGACACGAATCGCGGATCGCAGCCGACGGATCGCAACGCGTGCCTGGTGCACGAATTCAGGATTGTCGCTCTCGCAAAGCCCTTGCTCATTGCTTTGCAGATGCTTGAGACAGGCCAGTGCAATAGCGCGAAAACCGGCCATGTCCGTCATTTCGGCTGTGGTCGCGATGGGGAGTGCCTTGACCGGCTGCAACGATTCATCTGCCAGAACGCTGTAGCCGCGCTGAAACTTGCTGGTGGTTTCCGGGTGCAGGGACAAATCGGTCTGCAGGTCCCCCGCCGCGGAAAACAGATCAGCCACGCCGCCCGACAGCAATTCGAGTCCGACCTCGCAGATCGGCTGCCGCCGCCCGTCGGCTTCTATCCAGCCGCGATCCAGTGCGACTTCGATGCGCACCCCGTCGCGCGGTTCGAGCAGCCAGGCATTGCGAGTGAAACTGGTCGTAAACGCCGGCCGCAACTCGTCGCGCAGTGACTCCAGCCATTCCCGCAGCGTTCCGTCAGCGACATGCGAGAAATCGAGTTTACCCGGTGCAACAACCGTTTCCCACTCGCTGGGTTCCGTGTGCCTGCCCTCCGACACCGTCATCCGCCGTACCGAAGACAGCCAGGTCGAACCCTTCTTGCGGTAGCGAACCACGACGCGTTCCCGCCGTAGGCGCTGGTCCGGGGTGTCGTAGTAGGTATTGATGACCCGCTGGCGAATTGGCTTGGCATCGGTCAGCAGGGGGTGCTTGACCAGCCGGCTCGCCACTCCGGGCGTAAGTGAGAGATTGAGTTCGTTTTCGACACCCATCTGACTAGCTCCTGAGAAATGAACTGACACCACATCAGCATCAAATTGCCCCGGACAGCCATCAATAGCGAACCCAGCCGACGGGACATTTATATTGCCAGTTCAAGCACAAGCCATGCCATCCCTCTTGACTATAAAAATTCCTCCGGAAAATCAAGGCTGCAGGCACTGGTGTGAAAACCTCTTCCAGTTCGGAGCGGGTGCAACAAAACGGATGTGCGGCACACCGTAGAGCCCGCCGGGAATTCATTTTGTATAAAAAAAACAGTCTGTTGAATCTCAACCCAGGCTTTTGGTGGGGGACAAAAACGTTACACCTGCCGGGCGGAATGATCCTCCCAGAGTCAATCCTGATGTTGCGTGCCAGAGCGCTTGCCAGACGCTTGCCGAGATCGAACCCGGCGTCAGGTAACGGAAGGGGGCAGGGATAACGCGCGGGGCGCAAGCCGGTTGCGCGGTGTTCGCCGTATGGTTGAGGGGCCGATCGAAGCGCGCCGGCGATGGTCGAAAAAAAGGCGCCTCACGCACTCGCAACGGAGTGGGTGAGGCGCCCTTCAGCATGCCCCGCCGGCCGGACTCCAGGCAGAAGCCGGCCAGCGAAGAAGGTTACGCGCTGCTCAGCAGAGTTTGACGACGATGTCGAGCAGCGTGCTGTTGCAGACGTTCAGACGATCGCCTGCACGCAGGAGCTGGCCGTAGATTTCCTTGCGACGGAAGATGTTCTGGAAATCGGTATCGTTGAACAGCTCCGCGAGCGCGCGGCGATGGGTTCTGGTCAGGTTGCGCACCGCCTTGTCGGACTTCTCGGCGTCGGCACGTCCGAGTTTCGGATCGCTCCCCAGGCGACCATAACCTGCGGCCACCGCCTCAGCGCCGTCTTTCAGGCACACCGCCATTTCCAGGCAATATTTGTCGGCTTTCAGGGCCAGCACGTTGGCGTCCATTTCGGCAACGACCGTCTTGCAACTGTTGATGATCTCGTCGAGATTGATGATCGCGCGGTGCAGGTCTTCGCGGTCGATCGGTGTCGAGAACGCTTCGTTGAGCAGCGTCAGATTGCGAACCTTGAGGCGGTCGCCCTCGTGCTCGGCGTCAATGACCCTCTTGGCAACCTCGGAGCTCCCGGAGCCCATGTATTCCACGAGCAGACCGGCGCTAACCCCTACTTGAGCGCTTTGTTCTGCCAGCAGTGCGAAGAAGTTGGGTACTTTCGGAAAAACCCGATGCAGGATCCGGCGAGTGATTGAGGGTGAAGCGGTGCTTGCGGACATGTTTAGACCTTTCCGATAAAGAGATTGACGAGAGCGAATGTCTGAATGGCAACCAGGGCCGAGCCGGGAATGGTGATCAGCCAGGTGATGGCAATGTCCTTGGCCTTTTTCCAGCGAACGGCTTTCGGTCGCTCAGAAGAGCCGATGCCCATGATGGAGGTCGCGACGACGTGGGTGGTCGACACAGGCGCGCCGATCACTGACGCGGTCATGATGACGATCGCCGAGGTCAGTTGCGAACTGAGGGCGTGAATCGGGCGAACGCGGTAGATCGCGAAGCCGAGGGTGCGAACGATACGCCATCCACCGGAGAGAATCCCCAGGGTAATCGCCGCGGCACACGCCAGCATGACCCAGAAGGGAACTTCAAAACTCGGGATGAAGCCGCCCAGCAGCAGCGCAAGGGTCAGCATGCCCATACTCTTTTGGGCGTCGTTGGCGCCGTGCGAAAAAGCCAGCCCGGCGGCGGTGACGAACTGCGCATAGCGTAGCCCGGTATTGGCCGACGGCTTGGCGGTGAACAAAGCGATGTGCAGCAAGCGCAACATCAGGAAACCGGCCCAGAAACCGATGATTGGGGACAGAACCAGACTGGCCAACACCTTCATGATACCGGTCAACTGGCCGTGCATCATTTGCGAGAAACCCCAGACGACATTGTCCACGCCGGCAGAAACGACCACCGCGCCGATCAACCCCCCCACCAGCGCGTGCGACGACGAAGACGGGATACCGAAATACCAGGTAGCCAGATTCCAGACAATGGCTCCCATCAGCCCGCTGATCAGGATGGCCAGCGAGAGGACGGCCTGGACGTCTCCCAGGGTGACGAACTTGCCGATGGTGTTGGCGACCGCCGTACCGCCCAGCAAGGGGCCGAGAAACTCGAAAGTGCCGACGATGATCACTGCCTGCACAGGGGTCATCGCACGCGAAGCGATAATCGTCGCCACGATGTTCGCGGCATCATGAAAGCCGTTGGTGTAGTCGAAAAAAAGGACGATGGCGACAGTTATTATCGTCAATATCAGTAGTGTGCTCATGCAGCGGCCCTGTGGTGGTTGTCGTGTATTGAAGCGCGGTGGTTTGAGGAATGTCTATGCCGCGAAGTGCGCCAGCCGGGTTGCGACTGGCCATATGCCTGGATTCGTATTCGCGTACTGTTGACCCTCCTTGCCGTAACTTGCAGCAACCGAGAGATTCCGGGAGCACGACGACGCGCCACCGTTCGCCAAGCGGCGTCGGGCAGCAAAGTACCGTCCAGTTCGTGTTGTGCTCCCAAATGACATCCCCCCAGATATCAGACTGACTCTTGCTGTCGCCAAACGCAGACGGCGGTCATCGACAACAAGTAGCGACGCGTCCAGCGACGTTTAGCTAAATCTCGATAGCAATATTCGTGCCGCAACCAGGGAATTTTTTATAATGTTGAAAATACAACAGGTTAAATCCGGATTTTGAAGTACTCGCGGGCTTCTGAAGGGGTGTTACAAAATGCACACCACAAAATACCAATGTTTTATAAATGTATCTTTTTATTAATTATGGCAATAAGTTACATAGATGCACTGGATTTCATTCAAAGCGTCGAAACGTAACACCCGGTGCGACGCTGGCTGCTCAACCTTGCCACCGCGGCAAGGCCGACCCAGCAAAGGTATGCGTCGGAGCAGACGAGTTGTGCCCACGACGGGTGTCTGAAATTAAGTCGTGCTCGCCAATTCTGGAAACTTCCCCGGCTCAGGGCTCCGAATGCATGGCTCGACGCGCCAGGCGTCGGTTGAGTGCTGGACGCGACAGTCCAAGCAGCGTTGCGGCAACGCCCTGATTGCCCTTTGCCCGCTTGAGGGCCTCCATGACCAGCGCCTCTTCCACTTCGTCGAGTGTCGGAAAGCGTCCCGGGATGACCACTGGCAGCCCGTCGGAGGGCTCTGCCGCCGGGTAATCCGCAGTCGCCTTCTGCTGCTTCTGGATGGCCTGACGGAAACTGTCCATGGCCAGTACCGCCCCTCCCCGATGCAGGGCCATGGCGTTGAACACCATCGCCCGCAGCTCGCGAACATTGCCGGGAAAATGATAGTTCGAGAGCAGCGTGATCAGTTCGTTCGAAGGTTCGGGAGCCGGCTTGCCGATCGACGCCGCGGCCTCGTCGAGAAAGTGTTGCAGCAGCAGCGGGATATCCTCCTTGTGCTGGCGTAGCGGCGGCACTTCGATCTGGTGCACCGAGAGACGGAAGAATAGGTCGGAGCGAAACTGACTCTGCCGCATCATCTGCGCCAGATTGCAGTTGGTCGCGCAGACCACGCGCGCATCGCTGGGGCGGGCGACATCGGAGCCCAGCGGAAAATACATGTGTTCCTGGAGCAGGCGCAGCAGTTTGACCTGCGAGGCCATCGACAGGTCGCCGATTTCGTCCAGGAACAAGGTGCCGCCGCCGGCCTGGGCAATCAAACCAGCGCGCGACTGATCGGCGCCGGTGAAGGCCCCCTTCTTGTGACCGAACAGGGTGTCCGAAAAAAGGGTGTCGTCGAGCCCGGCGACATTGACCTGCACGAACTGTCCGGTCAGGCCGCTGAGTTTGTGCAGGGCGTGCGCGAACATTTCCTTGCCGGCGCCCGTCTCGCCGGAGATCAGCACCGGCTCGGCGGAGACGGCCACCGCTTCGAGGTACTGGAACAGCGCCCGCATCTTGCGGCTGTTGGTGACGATGCCGGCAAAGGCCTCGTTGTTCTGCAGGCAGTCGGAGAGCAGATAATGTTTCAGCACGCCCATCTGTCGCCGCAACGAATGGACCTCGAGCGCGTGCCGAACGCTGGCTACCAGCCGGCTTTCTTCAACCGGCTTGACGAGATAATCGAAGGCCCCCTCCTTCATGCTGCGGACGGCGGTTTCGACATCCTGGGCAGCCGTCATGACGATCACCGGTACCTCCGGATAGAGATGGACGATGTCCGGCAGCAGTTTGTTGCCGGTGATGTGCGGCATGAAGAGATCCAGGAGCACCGCGCTGGCCTGCTGCCGCTCGAGTGCCGGCAACAGGTCGCGGCTATCGCCCACCATCTGGATGTTGGCCACCCCGGCGCTGTGCAGTACCGCGGCTGTGGCATGCAGGACCGACTCCTCATCATCGACAAGAAAAACGGGAAGGCTGGCAAACGACTTCTCTTTCATTCACTCCTCCGTGCTCACCGGCAGGTCTATGCTCACCGTGGTGCCGGGATTGTTGTTCGACTCGAAGCGCAATATTCCACCGTGCCTCTCGACGATCGACGACGAAATCGACAGGCCCAGTCCGGTGCCACCGCTTTCCGCCTTGGTGGTGAAGAAGGGTTCGCCGATCTGCGCCATGACGTCCTCGGCGATCCCTTTTCCCTGATCCTCGACCTGCACGACGATCCGGCCGCTGGCGGTCTCCGCCCTTGCCGAAACCTTGACCGACCGGCTGCGGTCCGGCAACGACTCCAGGGCATTGACGATGACGTTGATGAATACCTGCTCCAGTTGCTGCACGTTGCCCTTGACCAGCGGCAGCGCCGCCGGCAACTCCAGCGAAAAGGCGTCGGTGTGTTTGTGAATGCGGGTATCGAGCAGTGTCACCACGGCATTGAGGATTTTCCCGACGTCGGCCAGTTCGTCCATGTGCCCACGATCCTGCTTGCCCAGGTGCTTGAGGTTATCGACGATCTTCTGAATACGTTTGGCGTTCTCGCCAATGTCGCTCATACCGCGTGCGATGGTTTGCCGTGCCCGCTCGAAGCCCAGGCCGGCAAGCACGAAGCTGCCCTGCTCGTGCTCGTACTCGTTGAGTATCGGCAAGGCATCCTGCCAGATCCGCGTCAACAGCGAGGCATTCGCCAGAATGGCGTGATTCGGGTTGTTGATCTCGTGCGCGATGCCGGCCGACAGCACCCCGAGCGAGGCCAGACGCGCGCTGCGGATGGCCTGCCATTGCAGCTTGCGGTTCTCGGTGATGTCGGTAATCACCACCATCGCGGCCATTACCGCCTTCGCCGAACTGATCGGCACCATCCGGATTTCCCACCAGGTGGCGTCGCTCGACCGGTACTGAAAATGCTCGATGCGTCCACTCTCGAAAACCTGACGCAGCTTATGCAGGTAACCACCGCGCACATCAGGCGGGAGAATCAGCTCCGATCGCTTTTCGCCGGCGCCGCCGACAGGATACGGCAAGGGTCGGTTGGTGAGCAGGATATTGGCCTCGCCATCGACGGTAAAGATCAGGTCTGGCGAATGGTTGAACAGGGTACGCAACTTGGCTTCGGAGTCGCGTAGCGCATCTTCGGCCAGCTTGTGATCGGTAATGTCCTCAAGAAAACCAACGATGCGGCTCAGCTCGCAACCCGGCTCGCGCACCGGGAAACCGCAGACGCGCAGCCAGCGCACCCCCTGGCTGGCACGTGCCACCGGCAGCACGACGGTAAAACGTACACCTTCAGTCTGCAACTGGCCGATGGCCGCAATCAGGTTGCGTCGGTCGTCGGCTTCGAAGACGTCGAGCATCAGGGAAGGCGCGGCGCCATCGAGCCTGGCCTCGCGCCCGGCGATCTGGCGAAACGCCGGGCCGATGTACTCGAGCCGCGTCGCAGCAGCGTTGGTCGCCCAGAAAACGACGTCGACCGTTTCCGCCAACTGGCGAAACAGCTCTTCGCGCTCGTAGATGGTCTGCGTCAACTGGATCCGATTTTCCAGCTCGCGGCGACTGCGCACCAGGTAGAAGGTGAGCAGCGCCGTGAACAGGATACCTCCCAGAAGCACCGACCAGTGGGCCTTGGTAAAGACTTCGGCACTGCGAAAGGTATGGGTTGCCACGCAGGTCACCGTCCAGCTACGATCGCCGACGGGAATCCTGACCACCATCCGCGGCTGATCCTCGTCGCCCTCCGGCATCAGACCGCTAGCCGTTGCCGCAGCGCGTGGCTCCAGGCGGCTGGCGTAGAAGTGGAGGAACTGCGCATCACCGGCCGCCGAATCGTCACGCACCAGTACTTCGACGCCGCGCGGCTCAAGCAGGCTGATGGCCACATGCACCAGTTCTTCGATGTCGTACACACCAATCACGAATCCCAGCGGTTCCCGGTATTTCGTTGTTCCGGCAGTGCCCGTGGCGCCCGGCGCATAGACGGGCAGTGCCGCATAGATGACAAACGCCGATTCCCTTCCCGGTCGTGCCATTTCCATGCGTCCGCTGACCGCGACGTTGCCGCTCGCTCTTGCCTTATGGAACAGCGCGGCCAGTTCGGGCATCGCGTTCAGATCGACACCCCGCGCAAGACCGGTTCCCGAACGCGATGCGGAAAGCAGTACTGGCACCCGCAACGTGCCGGCAGCCTCCGCCTGGCCTGCAACCGGCGCCGCCCGCGCCATGCTGCCGGGTGCCGATCCAGGCAGGGCTTGCCGCGGCGAGGTCAGCAGCGGCGCCCAGAAAAGACTGTCGATATACGGGCGGCGTTTGAGAATCGAATCGGTAAAAACCAGGAACTCCCTTTCGTCGACTCCCTGCGCCGCGTAGAACAGGCCCCGAATTTCCAGCAGTGCGTCCAGGCCCTGGTCGACCACCGCTCGCACAGACTGGATGCGGTCACCGGCTGCCCACTGGAACTCCTTGAAGTGGCTGGTCTGCAGTTCCTGCCGTACGTTCCATGACGACAGGCAGGTCAGGAGAACTCCACCGATCGCCACAGCGTAGGCGGCGGCATACTTTCGCAAGTTGTCGAACATGGGGCGGCCATCAGAGGGTTGCGGTACAGGGCTGCGCGGGCGCAACTCCCGAATCGCCACGACCTGTTCCCCGGAAGCTTAGCAGAAAGCGTGTCCGGCAAGAACAGCAGGGAAACGTCGTCGCATTCCTCAGGGCACGAGATCGTGCCGTACCCGCGGGGTACGGATGGCGTTTCTCGCCACCGAATGTTTACAGCTTGAGCAGGATCGGCTCGGGACCCTGGCCGGCCGGCAACACCCGCCCCACGCTGGTGGCCCGAGGGTAACCGAGAGCGCGCAGCGCCTGCAGACACGCCTCTGCAGTCTCTGGAGGTACGCTGGCCAGCAGCCCTCCTGACGTTTCCGGATCGAACAACAACGCATGCTTCGGGTGACGGCAAGCAGGATCAGACGCGCTTGGAGTGCGGCTCGTGCACGACCTGTCCGCTGGCCGCCGGCTCGGGAAACCCAGAGCAGCAGTCTCTGCAGCGCCAACGAGAACCGGCAAGGCGTTCAGATCAAGTTCGACAGCCACGCCCGCACGGCGGGTCATCGCGAGCAACTGGCCATGCAGACCAAGAGCGCTGATCCTGGTGCAGGCACTGGCGGCGTAGGTGTTCAGACAGCTGGCTGCCAGCCGGTTGGACTGGAGCATCGATCGCAGCGCCGCATCGATCCAGCGGCCCGTGGCCCGCAGACGGCGATGCGCAGCGAGCAGGGTCGCGCTGCCAATCGGCTTGTTCAGGATCAACACCTCGCCTGGCCGCATGCTGCCCTTGCCCATCACGCCGGTGAGTTGCGCACCGATCAGGCCGTTCACGGCAAAGCCAAGGGCCAGTTCCGGACCCCATACGGCACGCGCGCCGGCCAGCACGCAGTCGGTGCCAGTGAACACCTCGGCGGCTCCGGACAGGAGCTGGAACAGTGTGTCTTCGACCTTATCATCAAGGCCTGCCGGCAGTGTCGCGACAATGCTTGCCGAATATGCTTCGGCACCCAGCACGAAAATGTCGTCGAGCGCATCATTCGCCGCAATGCGCGCGAACAACCAGGGATCGTCGATGAACGCGCCGCAGGAGGCCAGGGTCTGCACCATGGCCTTGCCCGGCGGCACCTGCAAGATGGCCGCGTGCTCGCCATCCTCCAGACCGAGCCACACCTCGCCGCAGTTGTGCGCGCGCAGCATCCTGACCACCTGTCGCAGCAGTGTGGCCGCGACCGGCGCGACGTCACCGCAGCGGATCGCAGCCGCCGCGCGCGCCTGCGCAGTTTCACTGGCGTCGAGGGAGATCGCTGGCATCAGTGGCGCCGCTGGCTCGTCGATTGGCGGCAGATCCTGAAATCCAGCCATGAAGCGACGGTCGATGCGATCTTTCCAACGCCACACCCAGGCGCCCTCGGCACACACCGCACCGCGTGAAGCCACCGCGCGGCGGTCACCGGTACTGATC
This sequence comes from Pseudomonadota bacterium, assembly GCA_029780075.1. Lineage (GTDB taxonomy): Bacteria > Pseudomonadota > Gammaproteobacteria > Burkholderiales > Rhodocyclaceae > Accumulibacter. Next base: position 16,469 of record JAKOZI010000085.1, on the reverse strand, counting down.
AGCGCCAGCCAGCGAGCTTGTGGGCGATAGCGGCGCAAGGGCATGGCCATCAGCGATCGACGCAGGTTCTCGGCCAGTGGTCGCCCCTGCCGGACCGCAAAGACGCCGGCTTTTTCCAGTGGCACGTCGATCATCGCCGCACAATCGCCGGCGGCAAAGACCAGTGGATCGCTGACCGTCTGCAAGGTGTCGCTCACCAGGATGAAACCGCCGCTGTCCAACGACAAACCCGTATCGCGCAGCCAGCCGGCGCCACCGGCCTGGGTCACCCAGATGATTTCGTCGGCAGACAGGTACTCGCCGCTGCGTGTCGCAAGCTGCAGGTGCGACACCGAGCTGACTTCGGCATGGCGATGCACGACGACTCCGCGCTCGGCCAGGACGCGCTCGAAAGTACGCCGCACGCGTGCATTGTGTGTACTCAGGATCTCGCGGTCCGCGGAGAACAGATGCAGGCGCAGTTCGTCGGGGCCGCGCCCCAGCGCCTGCAGTTCCCGGCGCAGGCGATACTGCATCGCCAGCGTCAGTTCGACGCCGCCGGCACCCGCACCGACCACGGCAATGGTGGTTCCTCCAGGATGTCCGCAGACCCGCTGCAACAATGCCAGCCAACGTTCGTTGAAGCGGCGGATCGGCTTGACCGGCAGCACCTCCTCGGCGGCGCCGGCAACACCGTCCAGCCGGGGTGTCGAGCCGATGTTGATCGACAGGAGATCATAAGACAGTGGTGGTCGATCGCGACACAAGACTCTGCGCCGCTCCCGATCCAGGCCGACCACCTCGTCGCGAAAAAATCGGGCACCGGCAAACATCGCCAGCCTGCGCAGGTCGATATGCACCTGGTCGTAGCTGTAGTGTCCTGCGATATAGCCGGGCAACATCCCCGAATAGGGAGTGTGCGTATCCGTACAGATTACCGTCAGGCGTACGCCGGGCAGCGGCCGCCTGCCGAACTGCCTGAGTACCCCGACGTGGCTGTGTCCGCCGCCGACCAGCACGATATCTCTGAGAATGGCTTCTTCGCCTGCACGCAATGCCAGTACTCCATTGTAAAACCGGCTTCATGTTCTTCGCCGAGCGGCGCACTTTGTACTAGCATGCTGGTCGTTGCTAACTTTCAGACGGCCTACCGACGATCGCCATGATACTGCCTCAATCGAAAACACTGCCTGGTCTTGCTGCTCCACGAGCGGATTCGCCGCACGCGTCCCGAGCGAACCGGCAATGGTGCCCCAAAGGTTCGGCACCAGACCCGGTCGCCGTGGGAGATTGTCTTTCGCCTGACTTCGAGAAAGCCTTACATGTGCGATGAAGCCCGAGCAGACCACGCTGATCACCGAACCGGAGTGGATCGCCGCGCCGGGGCCGAGCGCCGCATGGGAAGCGATCGTCGGAATCAGGCGGAGAGACGCATGCTGTCTTCGTCGTCACCTGATCTGCAGTTTGCCGAGTTTGAAATGCGCGTCGCCACCGCGATTCGACAAAGCGCAGGCAGCCTCCATGGACACGGTTCAGGGTGGGACAAGCTGATCGTCCCCTTGCCTTGAGAGCTGGGGCTGCGCCCCCTGCCGGACGGCCGCAAACAACCCCCGGCTCGCGCTGCTGAGTTACAATCCGGACCGTCGCCACTGCGATCCGTGAGTTCACGCACCAGGTCGTGCTCGGACAGGATCGGGAACATCGAGTCATGAACAGCAACTCTGGGCGCGTCGCGTTTTTCGCCGTCGTCACCATGATCACCCTGCTCTCGGGAATGCTTGCCTGGCAGAACGCACGCCCTCCCCCTCTCCCGGCGGGCTTTGTCGTCGGCAGTGGGCGTCTGGAGTCTGCGGAAATCGACATTACCACCAGGACTGCCGGGCGAGTCAAGGAAATTCTGGTCAGGAGCGGTGAGCGTGTCGAGCCGGGCCAGATCGTTGCCCGCATGGACACCCAGGCGCTGGAATTTGAGCTCCAGCAATTGCAGGCCAGAGTGAAGCAGGCCGGCAGCTCCGTTGCGCTGGGGATCGCGGTAGCTCCGCAGAAGCCGGAGAGCAGGAGCAGCGTGCTCGCAGTGCTGGCCCAGAGACGTCCCGGGAAAGTGGCCGCAGTGCCACCGATTGAAGCCGCGCAGGCACCGGAACTGCCGCCGCCGGCTCGGTCCCTGGAATCGCCGGTGACCGACCCTGAATCGCCGATCGAAGTCGCCATTGCGGCAGCGGAGAAGATCCGGGCCGACATTGACGACGCCACCCTCAGGACACCGCGAGGCGGCCGGGTGCAGTCGGGAGCGACCGAGCCGGGGGAATTGCTGCCTGCAGGGGGCAAACTGCTGACCGTAGTCGATCCGGCGGATGTTGCAATGACCTTCTTCCTGCCGGAAAGCAGCGCCGGAAAAGTTGCGCTCGGATCCGAGGTCAGACTGGTGCTGGATGCCGTGCCTCAATACGTGATCCCGGCACGCGTTGCGTCAGTCGAGGGCGGCCCTCAGTTCAGCGTCCAGCGCCAGCGGCTCGCCTTCCGGAGCAAGGCGCAAATTGACCCGGTATTGCTCCGGAAGTACAAGGAGCAACTCAAGGCCGGGCTGCCGGGAGTCGCCTATGTCCGCCTGGAAAGCGCCGCACAGTGGCCGGAATACCTGCAACTCAAGTTGCCGCAGTGACCACTGGCGGTGGTCTCGACTCAGGGAACTGACGTTGCCCGGTTCGGCGCAGCGCGCGGCAAGTTCAGCGTGAAGCATGCACCGTGACCCGGGGAACTGTCGACCACGATGCTTCCGCCAAGCACGCTGGTCACCAGGTTGTAGACGATGTACAACCCCAGCCCACTGCCGCCCTGCCCCAGACGCGTGGTGAAAAACGGTTCGAAGATGCGGTGGGCCGTAGCCGTGGCGATCCCCACCCCGTTGTCTGCACAACGCAGGACTATCTGAGTCTGGTCTTCAGTATGGGCATGCAACTCGATGCAGCCGTGCTCGACCGCCGCCAGCCCGTGGGCCAGAGCGTTGGCGATCAGGTTCGCAATGACTTGTTCGAGCGGCCCCGGGTAGCTGTCCATCAGCAAGCCGAGCGGAATGTCCACTTCGATTCGATGCTGGCTGCGCTTGAAGGTCGGCCGCAAGGTGACCAACATCTCCTCCACGGTCTGGCGCAGGTCGAAGACGCGGCGTCGGGCGCTGCTCTGATCCACCGCCACCTGCTTGAAGTGGCCGATGAGGTCGGCAGCGCGGGCACTGTTGCGCTCCAGCAGATCGACCGCTTCGCGACCACGGTTGAGGAAGCCCTCCAACTGCGAGCGGCGCAGGCTCCCCGATTCGACAGCCTCGGCGAAGTTGCGCAACTGCTCTCCCAACAGGCTGGCGACGACGCGACTGTTGCCCAGCGGGGTGTTCAGTTCGTGCGCCACACCGGCAACCAGATTGCCCAGTGCGGCCAGCTTTTCGGTCTGAACCAGTTGTGCCATCGCCTGCCGCAACTCTGAGGTGCGTTCGCTCACCAGTTCTTCGAGGTGTTCCCGGTGCCGCTGCAGTTCGTCCTCGACCCGCTTGCGCTCGGTGATGTCCGAACCGACGCTGAACACCTCGACGACCTGGCCATTCGCATCGAAGACTGCCCTGTTGGTCCAGGATACCCAGACCCGCTCGCCATCGCGACGCATGTTCTGGTTGGTGTTGTGTTCAAACGCCTGCGGATTGAGACAGATGGTTTCCATCAACGGACGCATGTCCCGGCCGTTGCTGCCGGTGAGCGGAACGATGGTACCGACCACGTGCCGACCCAGCAGTTCCTCCTCGGCATAGCCAAAGAACTTGAGGCCGAATTCGTTGATGAAGGTGATCTGGCCCGCCGGGTTCCAGCGCAGGATGATGCTGTTGGCGTTCTCCACGAGTTCGCGGTACTTGCGCTCGCTCTCCAGCAAGGCCTGCTCTGCGCGCCTGCGCTCGGTAATGTCATCGGCCAGGACCAATACCGCCTGGTGCCCCTCGAACGAGAGTGCATGCGAGATGGTGTCAACGTCGATGGTCGTGCCGTCTTTCCGGCGATGTCGCCAGAACCCCGAGTAGTCGGTGCTCTCTTCGACCGCGACGATGTCCTCGACCAGTAGCGGGGTATCCTCGTCGGAGCTGAGATCGGTGATTCGCATACTCAGAAATTCATCGCGGGAATAGCCATAGCTGGCGACAGCCGCGTCGTTGATTGTCAGGAAGGTCAGCGTCTGCAGATCGTATACCCACATCGGGTGCGGATTGCTGTCGAAGAGCAGTCGGTAGCGCGCCTCGCTTTCCTGCAAGGCCTGATCTGCCTGCCTGCGCCCGGTGACGTCGCGCGCCGTGCCACGATAGCCGGCAAAACATCCGGCAGTGTCGAACAACGGCTGGCCGTTGACGTTGAACCAGCGATCCCCGCCGGTCGCCGAACCGATCCGATACTCCAGATCGCGAAAGGGTTGATGCGCGTCAAGCACTGCCCGGTGCGCCTCCCATTCCGCGGCCGTCAGGTGGACGGGCAATTCCCAGCGCGTCTTGCCGATCATCTGGTGATGATCAAAACCGCTTTCCGCCAGAGTGGACATGGCCCCGCCGTAAGAGAAGTAGGTGAACCGGAACTGCTCGTCCTGCTCCCAGAACCAGTCCGAAGCCATTGCCGAGAGATCACGGAAGCGAGCTTCACTGGCCCGCAACGCTTCTTCGGCGCGAATGCGCTCGGTAATGTCCAACGCAACGCCGATCACCTGCACCGTGCCGTCATCCGCCCGAACGGAATTGAAATGGGTGTCGAAATAAGTGTCGCCGATCCGGGAGACAAACTGCAGCGTCTCGCCATCGATCGCCCGACGCGCATGCGCGCAGATCTCCGGATACTGACCGTAGAGTGTGAACAGCGACTGGCCCATTGCCTGGCCCGGCTCGAAACCCGCACCCGCTACGCCCTTGCCTTCGCTGAAGTGGAAGACTCCCATTTCATCGAATTGAAAGATCACCACCGGGGCATTGCTGACCACCGACCGGTAGCGCGCCTCACTGGTCGCCAGTTGGCGCTCGCGCTGACGAATGGCGAGCGACATGCGATCGAGATCCTCAGCCAGCTCGTCGAATTCCCTGATCCGCGAAATCGGCCAGCGCTGCTCGTAGTCGCCCTCGGCGATGGCGTGCGTCTGCGCCGTGTAACGACCGATGCGCTGCGCAACCCGACGCGCCAGCAACAGCGTGGCTATCGTCGCCAATAGCAGCGCCACCAGAGCGGCGACAGCGAGGGCCCACAGGGTGGACACAAACGGCTTCAGCGCGTCCCTGCGGGGTTGTGCGACGAGAACCGTCCAGCCGAGTTGCGGCACGCTGACCAGCGTCGCGATGAGCTTTTCCCCGCCCATGGCGAGGTCATGCGTTGCAATACGTCCCGGCAGCGCGTCGGCAACGATCGGCAGAGACCCAAGGTTGGCGTGCAGGCCGTCAAGGCTGGCTTGCGAGTGAGCAACCACCTGCCCCCGGCGATCGAGGATCATGGTCCACATGTCGGCTTCGGTGGGCAGGCTGCCCAGGAACTCCGAGAGCCGGTCAATCGCGACTTCGCCGATCAGCACCTGATCATTCAGCGGAATGGCCAGGCTGACCACCCGCCGGCTGCTGACCGCGGATTCGACGATCTCCGACCACACGGGCGCTCGTCGTTGCCGCGCCTCGCGTACGACGGTCCAGCGCGAAAGGTCGATATCGATCCGATCCCCACGTTGCTGGCGCTCCCCCTGAGGCAGTCCAAGCGCATGCACCACATTCGCCGCATCAGCGATGTAGATCGCTGTGAAGACTTCGCCACTGCCGGCATGCGCATCGAGGATCGGCTCGAACCTGAACGGAGCCGGCTGATCACCTCGATGCCGGAGATACTCGGCGACCGCGGACAACTCCCGCCCGGCACTGCGCAGGTGCCCCTCGACCTGACCGGAAACGGCACGCGCCAAGGCCTGGTGACGTGTCTCAATGTCTGCGAGAACCTGCGGCAGCAATACCCATGACAAAATCACGGCTACGAGCAACAGCGGCAGCATCCCCGCCAGCACGAAGCGCAAGGCCAGCCACAGCCAGAGTGAGCGGACAGGCGACATGCCTCTAGCCGACTATCAGGATGCGGCCAGTATCCACCTGACGAACGCCCTTCGTGTTATCCACGCCTGACTCCCAAAACGATTCGCCACCTCATTGCCAAGAAGCTGAAAGTATCTCTTCGGCGCTCAGCGCCCAAGTACCGGAAACAGCTTGATCAGCCCGTCGGCCATCACTTCGACGGCGATGGCCGCCAGGATCAGGCCCATCAGTCGGGTCATGACGTTGATCCCGGTCTGACCCATGAACCTGCCAATGCGACCGGCCGCCGACAGCGCCAGCCAGGTCGCCATACCGATCACCAGGCCATAGCCGACGAGCACCCCGAGTTCCCAGAAGTGGCGGGCTTTTTCAGCGTAGATCACCACCGTCGATATCGAAGCCGGGCCGGTCAGCAGCGGAATGGTCAGCGGCACCACGGCAATGCTCGCACCGGAATCGGCGCGACTGGCGCCCTCGTCGACGTCCTGCGCCCGCGACTCGGCGGGTTGCGCGTTGAGCATGTGCATGGCACTGATCAGCAACAGCGAGCCGCCGCCGACCTGAAATGACGCCAGCGAGATACTGAAGAACTCCAGCACCCGCAGGCCAGCCAGGGCACTGACCGCGATGACGACAAAGGCGGTAAATGACGCGACGCGGACCGTTCTCTGCCTTTGCTCAAGGCTGAAATTGCGCGTGAAATGAATAAAGAAGGGAATCACGCCAATCGGGTTGACGATCGCCAGCAGCGTGACCAGCGGTTTGATCGGGAAATCCATGGCGTCGGCCTGGCGCGGCTGAATGCCGGCCTGTAATTGGCGAAGCGCACAGTCTAACGCGATCGAGAGCGGTACGCGTCACCTGGCCGACGCGTGGCTCTGGCAACGGAAACCCGCGCGCGCCGGCTTGGGGGTAAGATCCGCCGCTTATCCTGCCGCGAAACCCACCGATGCAATCCCTGTGGATGCTCCTTGCCAGCCTCCTGTTTGCCTGCATGGGGGTGTGCGTGAAACTGGCCGCCGCCACGCACTCCGCCGTGGAAATCGTGTTTTTCCGCAGCATCCTGTCGTTGTTGCTGATGTATGCCCTGGTCCGGCTGCGCGGCGTGCCGCTGAAGACAGCGCACTGGCGCTGGCAGGTCAGCCGCGGCGCGATCGGCTTCGCCGCGCTGTGTGCCTATTTCTGGGCCATCACCCTGCTCCCGCTGGCAACCGCAGTGACGCTCAACTATACCTCGGCGATCTTTCTCGCCGTATATCTGGCACTCTCCGGCATGCGCCTGAACGTGGGAATTGTCGCCGCGCTGGCACTCGGGTTGGGCGGTGTGGGTCTGCTCCTGAAACCGACCCTGCACGCCGAACTGTGGGTCGGCGGCCTGATTGGTCTGGCTTCCGGCGTTCTTGCCGGCATGGCCTATTTCAGCGTCCGCGAACTGGGTTCGCGTGGCGAACCGGAAACGCGCACGGTCTTCTATTTTTCACTGGTGTCCTCGGTATGCGCCAGCTTCTGGCTGTTGTTTTGCGAGATCCATCCGTTGGACCTGCGCAGCGGCGCACTGCTGTTCGGTGTGGCGGCTTTCGCCACCGCCGCCCAACTGGCGATGACCCATGCCTACGCCGGTAGCCGGACGCTGTTCGCCGCCGCCCTGGCCTACAGCACGGTCGTATTTGCCAGCGTGTTCGGGATTCTGCTCTGGAACGAGGCGCATGACGGCTGGACCTGGCTGGCAATGGTAATGATCGTGATCTCCGGTCTTGCCGCCACTTATTTCTCGCCCGGCAGTCCGGCTACACGGTCGTCGGCATCGCCAGATCAGCCAGCGCTCCAATCCTCACCGAGACCTGCAGGCAAAACTCAAGACTCCGGGAAGAGCCGCGCCAGTCGGACGTCGTAGATCGCTCGGGCAGCTTCCAGACAGCGCGGGTTGCCGGTAGCCAGCAGGTCCGCATAGACCAGAGCCGGCGGGACCGTGTCGCGCTGCCCGATGAGGGACAGGGAGCGACCCCAGAACGGCTTGCGCACTTCAAGCAGGTTCTGGTACGCGACGGGGCCTGCCGCTGTGAGTTTCTGCTGGGCCACCAGTCGCGCCGACAATTTGTCGGCATAAAGCGTCAGCACGCTCGGCTGCAGGTCGCAGGCAAGCAGCGTTGCCGCTGGCTCGCCGCCCCAGCGCGCCAGCGCCGGATTCAGTGGCCAGTCGGCCCAGGAAGCAAAACCGGCGGCACGATAACGACCGCTCAAGGTGCTCCCGCGCAGGCCAAGGGCATAAGCCTGTGCCCAGTCGTCGAGTAGTCGCTTGCTGGCGTTGAACCGCCGCCGCCTATCGACGACCGTCAGTGTTCCATCCCGCTGCAGATCGGCCAGGACCTCCGGCAGCGTCCGTGGGGAGACATCTGCCGCACCGGCGAGTACGCGATAGGGCGCTGCCACCAACTCGGAATCACAGATCAGCGCAAAAAGAACTTTCAGCCGGGTGGCGGTGAAGCTCTTGGCGGTGCGCACGGAGTTCCGCCGGTCGTCAGGCTTCCGCCCACTGACATAGACGAAAAGACCCCGAGCTTCCAGATAGGCATTACCCGCGGCATCCGCGAACTGTTGTTCCTGTTCCCGCAACCGGTGGGCAACCGGCCGCGTGACATGATCGGTGATCAGGAGCAGGGGCGGATCGCCGACGTCAACCGGCTGTCGCAATTGCGTCACCATAGCCCCAAGGCTGTCGGACGTGACCTTGCATCGGACTTCGGCGGCGTAATCGGTGCCACATCTGTCCTTGCGCACACCCAGGCAGGTCGCCGATCGCCAGCGGCCTTCGCTACCTTCCTGTTTCTGTACCGAAACCATCAGGCCGTGTCCGCGCAATGCTTGCGCGGCCTTTTCGAGAAGCGTGCTTGCTTTTTGTGCGTTCATGGCGCTGCCGGCGACTCGTCTGGTGAACAGTTCGGGATTATGACCGCTGCGGTTTCGATGTTCAAGCCGGAGCTGGTCAATTGGTCAATCGACGCCTGCCGCGCCCGTTTCCCGGATCCGCGATCCACTCACCGCCTGCACGGTCGCCTTGCGGTCGATTCTGCCCCAGCCCACCAGCACCCCGCGCAGCGAGGTCAGGGTGCTCTTGATGGCCACGTAGTACATCAGCTGCCGGTAGAAGAAGCGTTGCCAGAACAACCAGATCAGCAGCCACCAACTTTCCTTGCGCTCCAGGGTAAAAGCCAGAATGGCCGCCAGGTAGTCCACGGTCACGAACAGCGCGTAGTAGAACAATACCCGCCACAAGGCGTCCGGGGAATACTCTTCCGGGTGTTGCCAGTGATTGAACGCCGCCGATCCCAGCGACCCGATCAGCAGCAGGTCCATGATCGGTGAGACCAGCGGGAACAGGACCTGGAACACGATCACGTTCGGCAGGGCGACAAAGCCCAGCGCGCCGTAACGGGGCCTGAACAGCACGTCGCGATGCTTCCACGCCGCCTGCATCGTGCCGTACATCCAGCGGTAGCGTTGCCGGATGAAGCCGCGCACGGTATCGGGCGCCTCGGTGAGGGCCACCGCCTCGTCCTCATAGACAATCGAGTAGCCCAGCTTGCGGATCGCCAGGGTCAGATCGGCGTCCTCGGCCAGGGTCAGGTCGGTGAAGCCGCCGACCCGCTCGATCAGTTCTCGCCGCCAGGCGCCCACGGCGCCGGGGACCACGGTAATGCAGTTGAGAACGTCGAAGGCCCGCCGGTCCAGGTTCTGGCTGGTGATGTACTCGAGCGCCTGCCAGCGGGTCAGCAGGTTGATCCGGTTGCCGACCTTGGTGTTGCCGGCGACCGCGCCGATCTTTGGATCGACGAAATGCCTGACCAGTTTGACAATTGTGTCACGGGTAAACACCGTGTCGGCATCGAGGGCCACCACGATCTCGGCATCGGACTGCGCCATCCCGAAGTTGAGCGCCGCCGGCTTGCCGCCATTGACCACCGAGTACACCCGCACGCGCGGGTCGCCAGCAAAAGCCTCGCGCGCCACACGATAGGTGGCATCGCTGGAACCGTCATCAACGACGATGATCTCGAGCTTCCGGGGCGTCTCGCAAGCGAGCAGCGAGGCAATGGTCTGTACGATCACCTTTTCCTCGTTGTAGGCCGGGATCACCAGGGCCACCGTTGGCGAATATTCCGGATCGAAGACCTCGCGACGCTGCTGCCAACGCTGGTAAATGGCCAGCGCGCCGACAAACAACAAACGTGCAATGCCCAGCACGATGCCCAGCAGGAATAACCAATGGACCGTCGCGGCCGACCAGTTGAGCACCCCGAAAGCGGCACCGTCCAGCCAGATCCGCCAGCGGGTTTCCGGGGGCACCGGCGGCATCACCGCGTCGCGGCTGCGCCCGAGCAGCTCGGAAACGCTGACGAACTGGAAGCCCCGTCGCCGCAATTCCTCGACGATGCGGGGGATCGCCTGCACCGTCTGGCTGCGATCACCGCCGGAATCATGCAACAGCACGATGTTGCCTTCACCGCGCTCCGCCTGCTCGACGGTACGCCGAACGATCTCGGCGACCCCCGGGCGTTTCCAGTCATCCGGATCGATCTGCATGCCGACCACGAGATAACCCTGCTCGGCGGCCAGTTCGATGGGGCGCACCTGGTCGATGGTCTCCGGCTCGGCGTCTACCGCGTAGGGTGGGCGGAACAGCAGTGAATGCCGGCCGACCACGCTGGCCAGCAGATGCTGGGTCGCCGAGAGTTCGAGCTGGAACTGCAGCGGCGAGATGGTCGAAATATTGGGGTGCGTGAAGGTGTGATTGCCGATTTCGTGGCCTTCGTCGAGCATGCGGCGCAGCAGCTCCGGATGCATCTGACCATTCACGCCCATGATGAAAAAGGCCGCCGGCACTCCCGCCAGGCGCAAGGCATCCAGCACCTGCGGGGTGTATTGAAGATCGGGACCATCGTCAAAGGTCAACACAACCTTGCGCTCCGCGCCGCCGTGACGGGTGATGACGTAGGGCGAAGGGAAAGCCGTGAACCGCTCGGAGCTGATCAGCCCGCGCTTGGCGTCGAATTCGATGATCCGACTGCCGGTCTGTGGTTTTGCCGTCACTTCAAGGATCTCGCCCTTGCCTTCATAGTCCACGCCGTAGGCAAAGCGGATGTTGCCGAGCTCCGCGGCGCGCACCGCATCGAGGGGGGTGTCCTTGCCGAAGATCTGCCACAACGCCGGATCCTCGCTGCCCAGCCGCCACAGGGCGACGCCGCGCGGCTGCAGGCTACGGATTGCCAGCAACTGGTTGAAGGCGGTCACGGCGTCGAGCATCCACACGTGGTGAATGCGGTCGTTGTCGTCGGCATAAGCGAAAGTCGGGTTCAGGGAAGCCGGATCCAGCCTGATTTTGCCTTCCGACTCCTTGGCCACCAGCACCGCCTCCTCGAAGGTTCGCTCCTCGGCGGGCTGGCCTGATTGCCAGTCATAGGCGTAATTGCCGATGGCCACGATCATCTTCTCGGCGGGTATGTCGCGCTGCCGCTGCCGCAGCACGCTGGCGAACCACGGCAAACTGGCGATCGGACCGGGCGCGCTGGTCGCCCAATGTTCGTCGTAGGCCATCAGAATCAGGTAATCGGCACTACGCACCAGGCGGCGGTAATCAAAGGCCGGGTCACTGGCCGGAACATTGACCGAGACCAGCAGGTTTTTCGGGTGCATGGCGGCGTACAGTTCCGCCATGAAACGCTGGAAATCAGGCTGGGCCTTGGTCGACACGTTTTCGAAGTCGATACTGATGCCGGCAAAGCGGTTTCGCTCCACATAGTCGACCAATTGTTCGATGGTCCGCGCCCGCGCTGCCGGCTTGGCCAACATGCGCGCCAACTTGGCACCCTCCCAGTCGTGCCCGTTCCAGTTGTTGACCAGGGGCACGATCGACACCTCGGGGCGACGGGCACGGACGTATTCGGTCACCTGTGCGGTTCGCGTCGGATCGTTCTCCCGCAGCGATCCATCCTCGGCTGCCAGATGCAGCCATTCGGCGATCACCATGTCCAGACTGCCCAGGTTTTCCTTGAGAGAACTCATGCTGGAGTCGTCCCAGTTGACAAAGAACCCGATCGCCAGAGCCTGACGACGGGCAACCGGGCCCGCCTTACGCAACTGCAACAATTGTTTCAGCTCGCGCGCGCGCTCGCTCGCCAATCTGTGCTGGTCATTACGGAGGGCGCGCTCGCGACGGGTGAGTGGACGCTCGGGAGCCAGCGCAGGCACGGCTGGCAAGGCATGTGCGCCTTGCGGCAGAAAGCTCACCCCCGACAGATTCAGCGCCGGGAGCACCGGACTGGCGAGGATGCTCAGTACCAGCGCGCCCAGCAATAATGACACGGTCAGGCCAATCAGCGTCATTCCCAGCCGCAGGCGCGGCCAGCGCTTGCTGGCCGGATCGAAGAAGACCGGTTTGTCGGCGCGCAGGCTTACCGCCCGGCTGGGTGGGCAATCGTCAGGACGCTGCTGCGACATGATGAGTTCCTTGCCTGCTGACAGCCAGTGTTCGCCGCTGAGGGTTGGCATGCGCTCGGCCGGGGTGCGCGGTCGGGTTCGGCTGTCCGGCTTGCGGCGCCCGGCTGCGGACTACGGTCAGGGACCACGGCGGCAACCGCAGATGCAGCGGCGCCTGATGGCCAGGCAGCAGGCGGTATTGCGGCGGGAGACTGCGCTGCGGGCGCCCGAACGCCCCATTGGCCCGCCACCGATACTGGGCGGCCGAGAACTGGTACAGATCCGCCGAGCCCTGCAGCGGGGTGAGCGCGTTCGCCTCGGGACCGGAGAAGTGCAGCGCAACGGTCCTTTGCCGTTGCGGATCCTTATTCACCAGCAGTACCGACCACAAGCCATCAGGACGCCGCAGCGCATAGGCGCTCACCGGCGAAACGTCGCCCACCGCTTCATCATCGACCCGGGTGCGATAGACCGCGTGGGCTTGCGTCGGGCTTCCCGCCCATTGACGCGCCAGCAACCTGGCGCCGTGATAGGTGGCGGTGCGCGCCAGAATCTTTCGCCGCTGGTCGGACAGGAACAGGGTGTTCGTACCCCAGGTGTCGCAATCCGGCCCCTTGTCCAGGGGGCCGGGTTCATAGCCGTACAGATAGGCGACGGCACCGCCCTCGGTCAGGAATGTCCCAACGACGTCAGCATTGAACAGCGCGCCGGGCAGATCAACTGCGGTCTGCGTCGAGAAGGCCGAGTAACCGTACTCGGTCATCAGTAGCGGCGTGCCGCGAGGCAGGCCCTGTCGGTAAATCTCCGCCATCGCCTCCGCCAGTAATCCCGGCGCTTGCCGCAACTGTTCCGCGGGCGGCGTACACACCTCGTCGAAGGGATACCATTCGAAAGACAGAAAACCGAGGTCGGCGGCGCGCTCCCGCACGCGCAGATAGTCGAGCAGTCGGGCCAGCCACGGTCGGTCGGGGGCGACCGAGGTCCCGGACCAGGCCATCATCGGTGCATCCCACAAGGACTGGAAAGACGGCCCCCCGAGGATCACGTCCGGATCGACCGCGCGCAAAGCATCGCTCACCTGCAGGTAGAGGGCGCCATAGTCTTCCGGAGCCACGTACTGGCCATCCGGTTCCTCGCCCAACTCGACACCGCGAATCGGATAAGCGCGTCGCCGCAGGTAGCGCAGGAACGCAGCGGCGTTGTCCGGGGTGTCGTACAGCACGCCGACCGGAACCAGCATCGGCAGACCGTGGCCAAGCCCGCTGGTGAACACGCGGTCGATGCCGGCCTGCTCCACCTCCGGGTCGAGATCCTCGGCGCGATGCCAGGGGTCGGTCGACGACACAAACATCCGCGTCTGGCCGTCGTGGCTGGCGGCGTGTCGTACGGCATCGTGCAACCGGTCGTTCGCGTCGAGCACCCCCACATAGACCTCGCGCACCGCGTAGCCCAGTGCGTCACGCGCATCGTGCGCACCTGGCGCAGGGCTGCCGGACGAGACTTCCAGCAGAACACGCAGATAGCGCACCGCCACCGCGTGCCGGGCCAATCGCAGATTTTCATCGCCACCACTACCCTGTCTGACCTCTCCCTCGGGGAAAGTCTGCCAGTGCCCGCTCGGATACTCGTCCGGGAGGGCAGCGTCTTCGCCATCCCAATACTGCACCTGATAGCGCACGGCATACGGCATTCCCCAGGCGATGCGCATCGCGTCCACCGGCATCTTCTTTCCGAGATCGACGATCAGCCACTGTGGATGGCGGCTGTTGTCCTCACCAGTGAAGCTGCGGTCCAGATAGGGGTTGCTCTTCCAGAAGGTGTTCAGATCGCCGTCGGCCAGTCGCGAGTAACCATTGTCTTCAGCCTGGTCGACGGTGTTTCCGCGGCGCGGCAAGCGGTAGCCAAACGACGCCAGAATCGGCGCGCCGGGTTGGTCGTCTGAAGTCCAGTAGCCTTGCGCGCGCTCGCTGTCGCTCCATTTGCCGCGTGGATTCCAGTGCCAGGCCTCGACGCCCAACTCGGTACGCAGACGATAGCTGAGTGGGCGCAGGCCGACCGAACGCATGGCGCGCAGGTTCGTCGGTCGGTAGATGGCCGCCGCATCACCGCGCGAGTGCCCATCGACCCCGGCACCAAGCGCAACCGCAGGCACAAAGGTGTTGATCGGTCCGCTGGTCAGATCAATGGTCACCCTGGCCGGCGCCTCCGCTCCGAAACTGGATAGCGGACTGGCCAGGGTCATGGCAAGGATCATTGCAGCAGTCTGACGGGAAGAGAAATCATGCATTCTTGCGTACTCGCTGAAACGACCCTCGCCTGTTCCTCCAGCCGTTCCCCGCCTGGACGGAGCCGCATTATACTCACGCTGATGGGGTGACGTGCGCCTCGCCGCCTGCTGCCGGGAAGTAGCAGATCCTGCGCCAACATCCTTTCAGCATGGTGATGAATAAGGCTGACAGGGGTAGGCTGGCTTTTTCGAACCTCACCCGCCCACCGCCGATGGCTTCCAGCAAGGCCAGGCCACGCCCGCGAACGAGGTAACTATCACCCGCAGCCAGGAAGATGTCACCGGCCTCTCCGGCGATGGTCAGCCACACCACGCCCGATGTGCAGCGAACTCGCACCCCCCGGGCTGAGAGCAGGCGAATGGGTGCGTCGTCGGCGAGGCAAAGCTCACTGTTGAAGAGGTCGAGTTCCATGGCGTTTCTCCTGGTGTTGACGTCGAGGAGTGTAGGGCAGCTGGCCTCAAGGGTACAGTTACAATATAATCCAATTGTAACCAGCACAATTGTGAATTCAGCGAATTGTACTGGCCACCGTGCGTCACAACTGTACTGGTGAGGCGAATGGAAAATGAACTCTTGCGTTACGAACGGCTGGCAGAGGATCTGGGTGGCATCATCGTGGCCGGCAACCTGCGGCCCGGCGAGCGTTTGCCGTCGGTGCGGCGCCTGTCGCGCGAGCGGCGGCTCTCCGTGTCGACCGTGCTGCAGGCTTTGCGCCGGCTCGAAGACCGAGGCCTGGTCGAGGCGCGGCCGCAGTCGGGGTACTTCGTGCGCCATACGGCAGCACGAAGATCACAACCGAACGCCAGGTCAACCCCGGAAGCGCCGGTACCGGTCGATGTCAGCCAGCGGCTGATGCGGGTATTGCAAACCAGCATGCAACCCGGGGTCGCTCCTCTGGCGGCTGCCCTGCCCGCGTGTTCCCTGTTGCCACTGGCCGCCCTGCAAAGACTCTACGGCGGCGTCGCCCGTCGACATCCCCACCTGCTCGAAGGCGGCAGCCATGTCAACATGGATACGCCAGCGCTGGTCCGTCAGCTTGTCTTACGCTCGGTAGGCTGGGCCGGACCACTGGCCGCGAGCGAGTTCGTGATCACCAATTCCTGTACCGAAGCCCTGGGACTCTGCCTGCGGGCGGTAACGCAACCGGGAGACACGGTGGCCGTTGAATCACCGGCTTATTACCTGATGCTGCAGTTGCTCGAAACGCTCGGGCTGAAGGCGCTCGAAATTCCCACCGACCCGCACAGCGGCCTGTCGATCGAGGCCCTTGATCTGGCTACTCGCCAAGGCAAGGTTGCTGCTTGTCTGCTGGTGCCCAACGCCAGCAATCCATTGGGCAGCATCATGCCGGACGAGCACAAGCGCCGCCTCGCCAGGCTGTCTGCAGAACGCAATCTGGCTGTCATCGAGGATGACATCTATGGCGATCTCCACTTCTGCAATGAGCGTCCTCGACCGATCAAGGCGTTCGACACGGCCGGCAATGTGATGCTCTGCTCGTCGTTTTCCAAGTGCCTGTCACCGGCGCTACGCATCGGCTTCGTGGCTGCCGGCCGCTATCGGGCACGCATCGCCTTGCAGAAGACGATTACCAGCGGCGCCACCAATCCGGTCACGCAACAGGTCCTGGCGGAGTACCTGGAATC
>JAKOZI010000071.1 GCA_029780075.1 Pseudomonadota bacterium | reverse complement strand
GCGGCTTGAGGAACGTCACGGGGGAGTGGACGCTGGTCTGCCTGGCGTGGAACTTGAAGCGGATGGCCAAATTGCGCCCGCAGTAGGGAAAAACGAGGGGAAACCGTACAAAAGGCCGGAAAAACGACGAAATGCCGCCCGCTCATTCCGCATCGTGAAATCTGGCAGTTTCCCCTACTCCAAGTCCGACAGGCTGCTAGGTTGGCCAGGCCGAACAGCGTGTAGCGTTGCGCCGTGTTCAGCCTTGTCCAACGTGCTTGCACTGCCAGGCACTTTCGGGCAACACCTGAATGACCCGAAACGATGCCTTCGGCATGCGCTGGCGGTGTCGGCCGCCGGCATGCGCAGCGAGTGGCTGACGCGTTCGCTGGGGGCGGTGTTACCGGTTACGGGAATAGTGTCAGGGAACGCCCCGGGCGTTTAATGCAGCAGGATCACCATCGGGGCAGCACGGTGTCTCGGTGGTGGCCATACGGGGAAATTTCCCGAGGAAGCCCGCTAGCCGCTTGCCTTTTCTACAGGCTTCAAGCAATCTCGCGTCGGGTCAGGATCGCCCTGCAACCCCAACGCATTCTCCTGCCTCGATAGGCGTGGAAAATCCCAGAACTCGCCGTCGTCTGACTGCAAAGCCTCCGGAGTCCGGCATGAAACGCATCCTGATGATCGCCTATCATTTCCCGCCATTGGCGGGCAGTAGCGGAATTCAGCGCACATTGCGGTTCGTAAGGCACTTGCCGCACTTCGGCTGGCAGCCGCTGGTGCTCACAGCCAATGCCCGCGCCTACGAGCGAACCAGTCCCGACCTGCTTGCCGATGTTCCGGCGGGCACCGTCGTGCATCGTGCCTTTGCTCTGGACACAGCGCGTCATCTGGCACTTGGCGGACGTTATATCGCGTCGATGGCGCGGCCTGACCGCTGGATCAGCTGGAAAATCGATGCCGTCCGAGCGGGTCTGAGCATGATCAAGACCTATCGCCCGGATGCCATCTGGTCCACCTACCCCATCGCCACAGCGCACCTGATCGGCGCCGAGCTTCATCGGCGTACGGGTATTCCATGGCTGGCGGATTTTCGTGACCCCATGGCGCAGGAGGGTTACCCGGCCGACCCACTCACCTGGCAGTGTTTCACGGACATCGAGAAGGAAGCGGTAGGACAGGCACGATTCAGCGTGTTCACTACCCCGGGGGCCGCCCGAGTCTATCGTCAGCGCTATCCGGAGGCCAGCGAACGTATCGTCGTGCTCGAGAACGGTTACGATGAAGAGAGTTATTCGATGCTCAACTCTGACGAGCTACGGTCTGAACCGATCAATCCCGGTACGCTGACATTGCTTCACAGTGGGCTGATCTACCCCGAAGAGCGCGATCCGACCGAACTCATGGTGGCCTTGCGGCTCTTGAAGGAAAGCGGCGGACCAGCCGCCGGAGGACTGCGGATCCGCTTTCGGGCCGCCGGGCATGACCAGTTGCTCAGGCAACTTGCACAAACGCACGGCGTTGCGGATTGCATCGAATGCTGCCCACCAGTGGCCTACCGCGAAGCCCTCTCCGAGATGCTGCGGGCCGATGGTTTGCTGGTCATGCAGGCTGCGGGCTGTAACGAGCAGATTCCGGCAAAGATATACGAGTACCTGCGGGCGCAACGGCCGATCATCGCCCTCACCGATCCTGCGGGCGATACGGCCACGACACTCGTCGGGGCAGGGGTGAAGGATATTGCCCCTCTCGACTCGGCGACAGCCATCGCGGCCCTGCTGGCGAGATTCGTTGACGCACTAAAGCGCTGTGAAATCCAGCTGCCGCATGCTGAAGCGGTCCGCCGTGCGTCGCGCCGGGAGAGAACCGGCGAGCTGGTCAGGCTGCTGGACTCTCTATAACACGCGCGCGTGCGCTCATGCGCCGAGATGCTGCCGAGCGACTGCAGGCGCCGGCGCTGACGGATTCGACAACAGGTTCAGCGTGGCGAGTGCGGTACGGTTGATGTCGGTCGCGCTCAGGTCCTGATGGCAGAGTAATTGCAGGACATGCCGGCTCCAGGATGGCCCCACGTCACCCGCCAGTTGCGGCGTGCCGGGCCAGAGCCGGTCCCAGCGGAACACTGCCAGGCCCTGCGCGCGCAAGGCGTGATACACGCGATCGGGATCCTCGACCCACAGTGGAAAGACATAAGGGATGGCTTCTTCGCCAGAGCTGCGCTGAAGTTCTGGGTTATCTCCCAGATTCGCAAAATGCCGGGCGTAGATCGCAAAGTTCCGGCGGCGTTTGGCGATGATCGGTTCGCGCGGCAGGATCCTGGCCAGGGTCGTTGCGGTTGCCAGCGGCCCCTGAGATCTTCGTTCCATATCACAGGACCTCATCATGTCGGCGGCGGAAAGGCCGGCACTGCCGACATTCGCGCTGGCGCGACGGAAGGCATTCTTGATGCCGAAGAGGCCCGCCAATGCCCAGTTGATCCCGGCAAGGCGTCCATACTGGGTCGCCAGTTCCAGCACATCAACCCAGGCCTTGACCTGAGCCTTGAAACCCTGCGGAGAAAGGGGCAGCGCCGAGATTGGCCGCGTGGCCGATGCCAGGATGCCGCCTTCCGGAATCGGAAAGAACTTGGACAGACTGGCCGTCGCCAGGTCACCCCAGGTCCCGACCGGCCGCTCACCGGCATTGCCAAAATAGCAGTGGGCACAGTCCTCGATCAGTGCCACCTGATGTTCGTCGCACCACTGGCGTACTTCAGCCAGCGAGCGCGCCAGTCCGAAATAATGCGACACGATCATCGCCCGGGCTTGCCCTGCGGTGGCTGCATCAATGGTGTCCAGGTTCGGCAGGCCGTCAGGTCGCAGGCCGAAATAAGCCACTTGGAGATGGGCCAGGATGACCGGGGCGATCATTGTCGGGCAGTGGTAGGTGGGGACCAGGACCACGCTTCCCGGCGCGAGCCGCAGTTGCAGCAGGGCCTGATAGATGGCGGCGCGGCCACTGGTGGTGATCACCGTGTACTTGATGTCGTCAATGCTGGGTAGGCGCGAAGTCTCTTCCGAACGCGAGAAACTGGTCCAGCCGAGTACCGGCTTGAGCGGCAGAGGCGCGCGTTCTGCTCCCGCTGGTGTCGTCTCCGAGGTCATGGTCGCCTGTCCGGGATTGCTCCCTGCCTGCTCAAACCAGAACCTCCACACACCGGGGATGGCCAAGAAATGCCTGCGGGCTGGCGGTAAAACCATAAGCGCCTGACTGGAAAATGACCACCAGGTCTCCAGGTTGAGCTTCGGCCAGTTCCATATGGTCGGCGAGCAGATCGAGCGGTGTACATAGTGGGCCGACTACCGATACCGTTTCACATTTGGTCGGCGTCATCCGGTTGCCGATCGCGACGGGGTAGTTCTTGCGGATTACCTGGCCAAAGTTGCCGGATGCAGACAGGTGGTGGTGCAAGCCACCATCGCTGATCAGGAAGACGTGGTCGCGCGAAACCTTGCGGTCGATGATGCGTGTCACGTAGATGCCGGCTTCTCCTACCAGATAGCGGCCCAGTTCAATCACCACTTCGGCTTCGGGCATCGCCTGCGCGGCACGCTCGACGAGGGTCGCCAGTCTGGCGCCGATGGGTGCCAGGTCGAGGTGCTGTTCCCCAGGGAAGTAGGGGATGCCGAATCCCCCCCCGAGGTTGAGGAAACGCACCGGTGATGGCGCCGACTGTGCGAGCCGCAGCGCGAGTTCAAAGCTCTTGTCCTGGGCTTCCACGATGGCGTCGGGCTTGAGGTTCTGCGATCCGGCAAAGAGGTGAAAACCTTCAAAGCCTATTCCCGAACGGCCAATCTCGGCCAGCAACTCGGGTACTCGCTCGGCGTCTACGCCGAACGGTCTGGCGCCACCGCCCATCTTCATCCCTGAACTCTTCAGTTCGAAATCCGGGTTCACTCGGACGGCAACACGTGCCGGGTAGCCGGTTTGGTCAATGATCGCCGCCAGCTCGGAGACTTCGCGAAAGGATTCAATATTGATCAGGATGCCGGCGGCGACCGCCTGTTGCAGTTCCTCGCGTCGTTTGCCGGGCCCGGCAAAGCTGATTTCCCGAGCATCTGCGCCGGCATCGAGGGCGACCTTCAGTTCGCCGCTCGACGCCACGTCAATCCCATCGACCAGCCCGGTCAGGTGAGCGACCAGGGCCGGCATCGGGTTTGCCTTCATCGCGTAGTGCAACTTCAAGCCCGGGGGCAGGGCCGTCCGTAATTCGGCGACCCGTTGTGACAACAGTTGACGGTCGTAGGCGTAAAACGGTGTCTGTCCGACGCGGGCGGCGAGTTGCGGGAGGGGTATTCCGCCGACGACGAGCACACCGTCCCTTACCGGGAACTGATGCATTGGCGCGTGTGCGGGGGCTTTTCGTTCCGGTTTATTCACCAGCGGCTTCCTTTGTGTGGCTTGTCGCAGTTGTCTGTTTTCGTGGCCTTGTTTCGGGAGACAAGTCTCCTGGCTGGCAAGCAGACCCGGCCCAATGCTGCCGCGGCCGCTCTGACCGTACGCCCAGCGATCTCCTTGAGCAACAAGGCACAGCCGATCAGGGTATGGGGATTATAGGCAACGATTCCCCAGCGTTCGCGGCGGTCACTCATCCACATCCGTTTGTATGGGTCGTCGCCGATCAGGAAGTCTACCTCCCGGACGCGGTCCTTATCGATGACGTGCTGCAGCAGGTGCGCGGTGAGTACCGTTCCCGGAGAGTAGGACGCAAACTGCTCGTGATACGCCACCTTGTAGATGCTGGCCTTCTGGCGGTCGATGATCCACAGTTGCGCCGCAATGGTATGTTCCCCGAGGCGTGCAATTCCGAGGCGGAGCATCCCCATGCTGGCCAGTCGGCGGATCAGTGCGGGTACGAAATCAGGATAAGGTTCGGGTTTTTTCCAGCTTGCCGAGTAGATTGCCTGGAATTCGGCGATCGAGTTCTCGACATGTTCCGGGTTTGTGACGATGTGCAAGGTGCCACCGTCGGCAGCAAACCGCCTGCACCTTCGCCTGATCGCACTGCGCAGGTTGGCACTGCGCTGCCTGAGATAGTCTTCCCAATTCCCCTCGACGCGGAGAAACCAGTTGCCGAAGCAGAAAAACCTAAACGGGATCCAGTCATTCGCACGCAAACCGGTGAGTAGCGCATGGAATGTCGATGACTCGGGATCCATCGGGGCAAAGTGCATCGCGTGCGCGTTGCCATGGTCTCGCGCAGCGGCGGCAAGCAGATCCCGCAGAATCAGCAGGTCGGCATCATGACTGACCAGTGGCGCATATAGCGAGGTGTAGTAGTTGCTCAGCGCGTCAACGCTCCGGATTGGTCCTGTCGAGGTCAGTCTTACGGGCAGGATCACCTGTGGGGATTTCTTTTCGGCGCGGAAATAATGGCGTACGCCCGGGTCGTCAGCGTACACGTTCGTTTCCAGAAGTTCCAGCCAGTCGGCGGAGGTTTCCAGATGATCCTGTGCCGAGAATTCACCAAGGTCGTACTGTTCCGCGCGCAGGTCGGCGATGCTCTTGCGGTGTTCGACCGGGTCTATCGCTGCATCGCTGTCCTGTTCTCCGTCGCGCGGGCCGCGCAGATTCTGTCTTACCGCTCGCAACACGGAGAACGCCGCGGCGTAGAGCGGGCTTCGGAAAATCTGGATGTTTTGCATGGTGCAGCCAAACGTCGCCCATTCCTTCTGATCGCTGGTGGCATTGGTGTACAACTCGATTGTCTTCGGCGATGGCTGCGCGAACTGCTCCTCGATGACTCTATACAGCAGCAGCCGACCCGGGGCGAAGCGCGCCAGGGATTCGTCGTAAGCCGTTTTCAGGCAGATCAGCATGTGCTCGTTGCTGATCACCAAACGGGACGAAGCCAAGTGACTGCCGATATGGAATTCGTACACCGCAGCCTGCTTGCTGAGTGCGAAACGGCGCAGGACTTCACTATAAAATGCGCCTTGCGGGTTGTCGCCGGACACCGCAGTCCCGGCCTGTCCTTTCCAGCCGGCAGTTTCAAGAACACCGAAACGGCTGATCCCGGCGTCCATTTCGCCAGCGTCGACGTGTAGTGACAGGCGAGGGGCGCCGAATTCTGTTTCCGCTCGCCGGAAGTACCGGCCGATGTTCGACGCGAGTTTCTTCGGGCGTTGCTTCCAGTATTCGCCGAACTCCCCTTCCGGCCGAATTCCGATCGTTCGGGCTTGCGCATCGACGATCTGCGGCAAGGCCAGGCGCGATAACTCCGGCGCATAACGCGGGTCGACCGCGTGCAGTTCGATGGTCCACGCCCAACCCGGTAGCGCGTTCAGCAGGGTTTCGAGCAGGTGAACGTCGCCAAGCATGACCGCTGTTGCTTGTACCTGCGACGGGCGAAAACACGACCACCGACCGAGCCCGATCGAACACAGGATCAGGGCACCGGAAATGCCGTCAGGTGTTCGGTGAATGCACAGCTTCTCGCTCCCGTTGCCGAAATGGTCCAGCAGCGGTGCGATGAAGCGGCTGTCAAAGAACGGGTGTGCGTCGTACAACCTGGCGTTCAGGTAATCCCAGGCGTCGGCAAACGCTGGGAAGGCGGTTTTTGCCGCGAGGATCTCCCATCCCGTTGCCGACGTCCGTGGGCAATCCTGCAGGGAATCGCGTTTGCGACGGTCTTCCAGGCCAGAGTCTTGCTCCGTGCTTCGGGACGCCGTAGCGGCAGCGGCCGTTTGGCAGGGCGGCCCGGGCGCGTCGCGGAGCGCGGCAGTACCGCCGCTCACGGCGTGGGCCATTTCCTGAAACATCGGCTATTTCCCGGGCTTGTCCGGCCCACCTGATGGGCTCGCATGCGCCCTGAACTCGCTGGCCAGCGCCTTGCGGTCAATCTTGCCATTCGGATTGCGCGGCAACGGGTCCTGGCGTACGAAGATGTTCGCCGGAACCATGTAGGCGGGCATTCGGCTACGGCATTCGGCCAGCAAGGCAGCGGTATCAAGACTGCCTCCGGCGGCTGGCGTGGCGATCACCTGGATCGCCTGGCCGAGCGAGGGGTGCTCGACGCCGAAAGCGGCGCATTCACCGACCAGCCTGGTGGCGTAGAGAATTTCCTCGACCTCGGTCGGGCTGACCCGGTAGCCGGAGGTCTTCATCATTTCGTCACGGCGACCGATGAAGTAGAGGAAACCTTCCTCATCGATACGCACGCTGTCGCCCGAGAACACCGCGATCTCGGGTAGCACCAGGCCGGTGCCGCGGCCGGGCGTGTTGGCCGGGAGTGGCTTGTAGCGTTTCGCGGTTTTTTCGTGATCGTTCCAGTAGCCCATACCCACCAAGGCGCCACGATGGACGAGTTCGCCCGGCTCGTTGGCAGCACAGGGCGAGCCGTCTTCGCGCAATACGAGGATTTCGGCATTGGGGATGGCCTTGCCGATCGAATCCGGTCGGCGGTCCACCTCCTCCGGTGGCAGGTAGGTCGAGCGGAAGGCTTCGGTCAGACCATACATCAGATATGGCCTGCTGTTCGGCAAACGTGCGCGCAAGGCAGCCAGCGTGTCACGTGGCATACGTCCACCGGTGTTGGCGAAATATCGCAGATGTTGGCCGATGGCCAGTGGCCATTCCAGCTGCGAGAGCTGGATGTATAGCGGAGGAACCGCCGTCAGCCCGGTGATTTTCTCGGCGGCGAGGGCCTTGAGAACGTCTTGCGGCAAGAGGTAGTTGAGTAGTACCACGCGCGCGCCAGCATGAAAGGCCGTCGTGAGTTGGCTGAAGCCGGCATCGAAAGACAATGGCAGGGCCGCCAGCAGCGTGTCCTCGGCACTGTTTTCGAGATAGCTGGCGACGCTGATGGCACCGGCGACGATGTTGCGGTGCGAGAGCACGACCCCTTTCGGTTTGCCGGTACTGCCGGAGGTATAAAGGATCGCCGCCATGTCGGTGTCGATCACCCGGTGGCCACTGCGGATACCCGCTTGCAGGAGATCGTCCCAGTGCAGGTAGGCCAGTGGACCGTCGCCGCTGGGCAGCCGGTCGCTATTGACCAGAATCACCTGTCGCAGATCGTGGCAGGAAGCGAGAATCGGCGCCAGCAGGGACAGACGTTCGCTGGAGGTCACCAAAGCGCGTACGTTGCAGTCGCGCATGATGTGGGCGACCTGGTCGGCTTTCAGCAAGGGGTTCAGTGGTACGAATACGCAGCCGGCGGCGGCGGTGCCAAAGCTGGCAACAACCGTTTCCAGGCGCTTTTCAAGGTAGATGCCGATTCGCTCACCCCGCTGCATTCCCAGGTTTATCAAGCCGCCTGCAAAGCGGGAGAGCGATTGCTGCAAGTGGCCATAGCTGATCGACCGCTGGCCGTGGGTCAGCGCGACGGCGTCCGGCTCGCGAGTGGCAGAGCGGCTGATCAATTCGGGGAGCAGGATTGCATCAGTCATATTCTTGGCAGCGACCGGTCAGTTTGGCAGAAAGCAATTTTAACCAGAAGACGTATCCTGGCTGTGATTTATTGCCCGCCGAGACGCACTGCATGCCGTTGCCGCTCTCCGGCACGACCAAGGTGCGGTAGGCTGCCTTGCCGAAGCGCGCTTGCCTTTTCGAGGCGAGGGGGGCTGTATCGTCGGCAGGCAGTTAGAGGGCCATACATTGATCGACGGTGGTGCCACAAACACCCCGCAGTGCCTTTCCGCAGGCCACCTAAGGCAAGGTATGAAGCAGGCACGGCAAGGCATTGTTGCCTTGGGAGTTCCGCTTGCGGCGTAAGCGGGAAGTAAGTAATGGTCACTATGATTCGTCGCTAGTCATGATACGTGACTCGATATTTATACATTCTAGAGGAGGAGACAAAAAGTGAACGACGACATCGTTGCACGGATTGAGGCCAATCCCAAGTACCACGAACTGGTCCGCAAGCGCTCCAGTTACAGCACCATCATGTCCATTCTGATGATCATCGCCTATTACGGCTATATCCTGTTGATTGCTTTCAACAAGGAATGGCTTGGCACGCCTCTGGCGCCGGGCATGGTGACGACGATCGGCATTCCGCTGGGGGTTGGTGTCATCATCTTCACGATCGTCATCACCAATGTCTATGTCCGCAAGGCCAATACCGAGTTCGACGACATGAGTGCCGAAGTCATCAGGGAGGCCAGCAAGAAATGATCAGCCAATCCACTCGCAACATCATTGGCCTGACGCTCGGCCTGCTGGCCACCGGTGGTGTTCTCGCCGCCGGTGCGGACCTCGGAAATACCACGAAGCAGGCGACCAACTGGGTGGCGATTGCGATGTTCGCCATCTTTGTGGCGATTACCTTGGGCATCACCAAGTGGGCGGCGGCGAAGACGAAGTCGGCTGCCGACTTCTACACCGCCGGTGGTGGCATTACCGGCTTTCAGAACGGTCTGGCGATTGCCGGTGACTACATGTCGGCGGCGTCCTTCCTGGGGATCTCCGGCCTGGTGTTCGCCAACGGCTTCGACGGGCTGATCTTCTCGATCGGCTGGCTGGTCGGCTGGCCGGTGATCACCTTCCTGATGGCCGAGCGTCTGCGCAACCTGGGCAAGTTCACCTTTGCCGACGTGGCCGCGTATCGCTTTTCGCAAACGCCGATGCGCAGCTTTGCGGCCACTGGTTCGCTGGTCGTCGTGGCGTTCTACATGATCGCCCAGATGGTCGGCGCTGGTCAGTTGATCAAAGTGCTGTTCGGCATGGAATACATCTACGCGGTGGTCATCGTCGGTGTGCTGATGATGTGCTATGTGCTCTTCGGCGGCATGACGGCCACCACCTGGGTGCAGATCATCAAGGCCATCATGCTGCTTACGGGTGCCACCTTCATGGCCCTGGCCGTGCTCTGGCAGTTCAACTTCAACCCCGAGGCCCTGTTTGCCAAGGCCGTCGAGATCCATCCCAAGCATCTGGCCATCATGTCCCCGGGCGCGCTGATCAAGGATCCGGTCTCTGCGATTTCGGTCGGCATGGCGCTGATGTTTGGTACTGCCGGTCTGCCGCACATCCTGATGCGTTTCTTCACCGTGCCGAGCGCCAAGGAAGCACGCAAGTCGGTCGGTTGGGCAACGACCTGGATCGGCTACTTCTACATTCTGACCTTCATCATCGGTTTTGGCGCCATTGTCATGCTGACGCAGAGCCCGGAGACGTACTACGTGCCGAAGATGGTTGATGGCGTGCAAGCCGTCGGCGCTGACGGGAAGCTGGTTTGGGATGGTCTCAAGGGCGGCGGCAACATGGCTGCCATCCACCTGGCGAATGCGGTTGGCGGCAACATCTTCCTGGGCTTCATCTCGGCGGTGGCTTTCGCCACGATTCTCGCGGTGGTTGCCGGCCTCACGCTGTCCGGCGCTTCGGCGGTTTCGCATGACCTCTATGCGACCGTGTTCAAGCACGGCAATGCCGACTCCGCTTCGGAACTGCGTGTTTCGAAGATGACCACCGTGTGCCTGGGCATCGTCGCGGTCTTCCTCGGGATCGCGTTCGAGAAGGAGAACGTCGCCTACATGGTGATGCTGGCCTTCGCCATCGCCTGCTCGGCCAACTTCCCGGTGCTGTTCATGTCGGTGTTGTGGAA